>NZ_CBDRIY010000049.1:0-39588 GCF_965344335.1 Nocardiopsis eucommiae | reverse complement strand
ACCCCCCCCCCCCCCCCCCCCCCCCCCCCCCCCCCCCCTTCGTCCTGGTCCCGCGTCAGGCTCCGGGGGTGTCGGGTCCCTCGATTCCCGACTCACGGAGGAACCGGGCCTCCGGGCTCTCCGGGTCGTAGGGGCGGGCCGCGGTCATGACCACCCGGGCGTTCTCCGGAGTGGTCACCTCGACCTCGACCGAGCCCCAGGGCATCTGGCGCGGACCTGTCGTGGACCCGGGCCGCTGCTCCTCGCAGGCCGTCACGATGCCCTCGATCTGGTTCAGCACGCAGGAGAAGCTGACGCTCGAGGCGGACGCCTGCTCCGGGCGCTCACCCGGCACGAGCAGGACGTCCTGGAACGCCCAGCGCCGCAGGTGGACGACCTGGCCGGGGACCGAGTAGAGGTCGAAGAACCCGAGGCCGTCGACCCAGAACGCCTTGGACGCCTCCAGGTCGTGGGTGGGCACGGTGACGAACATCGGCATGCCGTAGATGCCCCGGAACAGTTCCGGAGGCGCGGTGTCGGGTCCGGGCGGAGGGACGGGGCTGACGCTGAACGCGTGGAAGGTTTCGCTCATGGGGACCATCGTTGACCCTCACGTCGCGTGAGGGTCAAGCCGGTGCGAGGCCCTCCGTTTCGGTCCTTCTCCAATAGGGGCTGTGGGTTCTGTGGAAGGTGCGGACGGTACCGGGTCCCAGTCCGCTTGGTTGTCGTATGTCCACTTTTGGCGGCGAAAGGTTCTGTGACGCCCCTCATAGTCCACATCTGGTGAGCAAATTGTGGCCTTGAGGTTTTTGGGTGTTACGGCCCGCCTTGGGAGCCCGTTACCTGCGCAAACGAGGAGATCGCCCCCATTTAGTCGCGTGTCTCCGGCCTGTTCCGGGGCACAGACCGAAAAACCGGTCGCGTTGCAGCCATCTCCCAACCCGGTGATGGCGCACCATAGAGGATGGGGTAAAGACATGCGGGGGCCTTGTGGTCGCGTGCGGTCGCCCGCCGGACGGTGTGGCGGTGCGTGTGCGGTCGGGAGGCCCTGGTGTCTGCCAACGATTTTCCCGCACGAACCACGACGCAGGAGCTCAGCAGATGAGGCATCAGCACGTCCACCGGCGGGGTTGGCGACGCATCCTGATGACGTTCCTGATGCTGTGCGGACTGATCCTCATCCCACTGAGCTCCGCGCAGGCGAACCCCATGTGCGCGGGCAATCCGGCTCCGCTCCCGGAGTCCGCGGGCAGTGGTTCGGACGGTCTCCTGGTGCCGCCGCAGTCGCAGTCGGCGATCGAGGGTTCCCCTGACGGGATGCCCCCCGACGCGAGCATGTACGGCCAGTACGGGACCGCCGGTCAGCAGTGGCACATGATCACCGAGTCCTGTGTGGACAAGATGGGTTTGGGCGCCCAGGCCACCATCGCGAACTCCGCCTGGGACCTGTCGAAGACCATCAACCAGTCGACCATCACCGTCTACCAGGCGGCCACTTCGGATGGTCTCCTGTCCAGTTTCACCGAAACCGTGGAGAACGTGGTCGTCGCCCTCCGGGAAGGCATCTGGCGTCCTCTCATCCCCACGGTCGTGATACTCGGCGCCATTTGGCTCGGTTGGTACGGCCTCATTCGCAAGAGGATGACCCTGACTCTTGAATCTTCCGTTTGGATGGTGGCCGCCACCGCGCTCGGCATGTGGATTCTCATCAATCCGGCTCAGGTCATGGGATTGGGAAGCACTCTCGTCAACTCTGGAACTCAGCTCGTGACCAGTGCGGTCGGGCAGGTCCCTTATGGAGCCGGGGCCGTGTCCTGCCCAGCCGGCGCCGAGCCTCCGGAACGGGCGTCCTGGGAGTCCGAAGCGGATTTTCAGGTACGCCGTAACGCTGACATGATGTGGGCCAGCCTCGTATGCCAGCCGTGGGTCGCGGGACAGTTCGGCAACGGTGACATTGCCGAGATCGCCACGCAGGAACATGCCGTTGACCTGCTGGCTGCTCAAGGCATCAGCCGCATTGAGCAGCAGCAGTTGGCTGATGGTGAGCTTGAGGCCGAAGCTCTGATGGCGGAGAAGCAGGAGTCGTACGAAAGCATCGCCAGCAATGTTCAGACTTCATTCCCCAGTGTCTATCCGATATTCGCGGGAGATGACCAGGGGAGTCGTCTGGGGGTGGCTACCCTTGCCCTGTTTGCCTCCATCTTCGCAGGGGGGTTGATTCTTGCCGGTTCCGTGGCGCTCATTGTTCTGAAGATCGCATTTATCCTTCTCTTCATGCTGGCGCCCATTTTTCTGCTGATCGGGATCCACCCTGGGTACGGTCGTATCGTGCTGCTTCGATGGGTCGAGATGATGGTCGGATTCCTCTTGAAGCAGATCTTCGTGGTGTTGATGATCGCCTTGCTTGTCATGAGCTACGGACTGGTGATGTCTACCCCACTCGGCTGGGGCCTGCAGATGATCCTTCTCGCGTTGTTCACCCTGGCGATCTTCATCTACCGGAAGACGTTCGCCTACCTCTTCGCCTCGGTCAACGCGAACACGTTCACCTCGCGCATCGTGACCGACGCAGCTCGCAGCCAGGCCCTGGACAAGAGTGCGATGGTGCTCCCCCCGGTCGCCTACCTCAAGACGCAGAACTGGGGCCGCCGCCGGGGCGGCGTGATCGCTGGCGCGGCGGCGGGTGTTCCCGCGGGTGGGGGCGTCACGCCGGGGGCCACCGAAACGGCGGAGGAGGTTCCCGAGGGCGGCAACACCCGTGCCGAGGGCGCTCGCGTTCGGGGAGTCGGCGGCTACGGGCGGGTCCGGGGCAACGACAACGCTCCGCCGCTCAACGTCAGTCGGAGTGGTGGGGGCGGTGCCCCGCGCCCGACCACCGGTTCCCGCAATAGTGACCAGGCACCGAGTCTCTCCGGAGGGGGAGGCGGAGGTGCTGGGGCAGCTGGCGGCGGCGGAGCGATCCCGCCCCGGCCCGCCGGCGGCTACACCGGAACCGGGGACAGCGGCTGGGCCGCCGTCTTCGGTACCGGCGGCGGAGGCGGTGGTGCCAACCGCAACGACGGTGGTGGCTCCGACTCCCGCTCCGGTGGGGGCATGTTCGGTGGCGGATCCAGCAACTCACGTGCGGCCAGCGCGGACCGCGCCGAGCCCAGCACCGGGCGGGGCATCTTCAACGGGCGCGAGGACACCCCTGCCCAGGGGAACCTCGGCGGCCGGAGTTCGCGTTGGGGTGGGCCGAAGGAGAAGCGCGAGCGCCCCGCCCCGCAGCGGCCCGCGCGTCCGGCCCCCGCCGACCGTGGCCGACGAGGCGATGGTGAGGGCGGCTGGCTGACCGGTTCCGGGAAGAGCAAGGACAACGCCCCCATCACCCCGTTCTGGGGGGAGGGCGGCCCCTCCAGCACCCGGGACCGCAAGCGCGACGTCCCCTTCTGGCTGAACGACGACCAGTGACCCGGTCACAGAGCAGACGACAAGGCAACCGACCACCATGCCCAACCCTCTCCCCGAACGCACCCAGCGACTGGTCGTCATCGGCCTGATCGCCGCCCTGGCCGGTTTCGGCATCTACTTCAGCCTCGGCGGGTTCGGGGACGACCAGGCGGAGGATCCCGGTGGTCCGCCCCGGGAGCCGGGTGCCGCCCAGGGGGAGGCGCCCTCCTCCAACCCGGGGGCCCTGGCCACCGTCCCGCCCAGCCCGATCCCGACCACCGCCGCCGAGGACCTGGACGTCCTCGGCTGGTTCCCGTTCTCCGAAGGCGAGTTCCAGGCGGCGGGAGCGACCGCACAGGCCTTCGCCGAGGCCTACGGGACCATCGACTACGCGCAGGATCCCGAGGCCTACTACGCGGCCATGGAGGCCCTGTCGACCGACGAGTACGCGGAGGTGCTCTCCGACGCGAACCGGGTCGGCGCCTTCTGGGCGGAGATGAGCGAGGCCGAGGCCGTCGCGGAGGGACGCGCGGAGGTCCAGGAGATCCGGACCTTCGGCGCGGACTCGATCACCTTCGTGGTCACCGCGCAGTCCATCACCGAGACCGGTGCCTCCGAGTTCGACGAGGATCTCGGAGACTTCGCCGTCACCCTGGTCCGCGACCGCGGGACCTGGGCGGTCTTCGACTTCCAACCCGCCGACGCGGGACAGTTCGGGGAGGAGTGAACGCGTGATCTCCGCTCTCCGTACCGCGACCCCGAACGAACGAACGGGTTCCTGCCTGACCAGGGTCGCGGTCCTGGCGGCCGTCGGTGTGGCTGGCCTGGTCCTCCTGACCCTGATGGTGATCCCGGCGCTCACCAACAACACCCAGGTGGGTTCCTGGTTGGCCTCCGGCGTCGTGTGCGCCCCCAACGCCGACGCCGACCAACCGGACAGCAGCGCCTACGCGATGGACACCATCCCGGAGAACTACCTGGAGCTGTACAAGGAGGCGGGCGAGGACCGGGGGGTTCCGTGGAACATCCTCGCGGGCATCGGGCAGGTGGAGTCCCACCACGGGCGCTGGGAGGGGCCGGGGATCACCGAGGGCCACAACGACTGGGGGGCCTCCGGTCCCATGCAGTTCGGATCGCTGGACGGGTCCGCGGCGGGGAACAGCTGGGGCGGTGAGCCGATCCAGCCGGTCGACGAGCGGCCCGAGCTGGGCTACGGGGTGGACGGCAACGACGACGGCGTCGTCAACGTCTACGATCCGGCCGACGCCATCCCGGCCGCCGCCGACTACCTTCTGGCGCACGGCCTCGAGGACGACGTCCGCCAGGCGATCTTCGGCTACAACCGTGCCTGGTGGTACGTGGACGACGTGCTGGAGTGGGCGGAACGGTACGCGGACGGCGACTTCAACACGTCCGACTCCATCCGGACCGCGGTGCTCTGCGAGTTGGACGAGGACGGGGTGCCGATCGGCCAGGCGCCTGACGACCTGTCGCAGGCGGTCGTGGACTGGGCCCTCGACCAGCGCGGCAAGCCCTATATCTGGGGCGGCACCGGACCGGACGGGTACGACTGTTCCGGACTGACGATGAAGGCCTACGAAAGCATCGGGGTGACGGTCCCACGGGTTTCGCAGGACCAGTGGGGCTTCGGCCCGGAAGTCCCTCAGGGCGAGGAGCAACCCGGGGACCTGGTCTTCTTTGACGTGACCCGGGCCGGAGAGCCGCCGGGACCGGGCCACATGGGAATGGTGATCGGGGACGGTTTGATGGTCGAGGCCTGGTGCACCAACTGTGGTCCGATCGCGGTACGCGAGTACGATGACCCCAATCGTGCGGACATCGTGGGGTTCACCCGTCCGCTTGAGCACCCCGAAGTGAAGGCTCAGCTGGAGGCGCAGGCGTAACCGTGGCGGACACCCAGGAAAAGGACGCGAAGCGCGGAAGACCAGCGAAGAAGGGCCTGCACGGCTGGAAGGCGGCCCTCACGGTCTTCGGGTGCGGTACCTTCGCCGCCTTCGGCGTCTTCGGTGTGATCGTCGGAGTTCTGAGCCTGTTCGTCACGACCGTTTCCTCAGGCCTTCCATCCGGGGAGTCGTCGACCAACCCGCCAGGTGCCGGGATCGGTGCTCCAAGAGCGGATCTCGAGGTGGGGCAAATGGACGTGTGCTCCGACAACCTCGACAACCTGACGAGCATTTCAGTTGATCGCAGGGATTCCGGGGACTCGTACCTGGACACGGTCGACCCAGATCAGATTGACATCGACGGGGCCCTTCGTGTGGTGAGTGACCAGTGCCAGTGGGAGTTGATCTCCATGGGGAATTCAACGCCATGGGATTTCAGTTTCAACTACGAAGTGGTGATCGACGCTGATTCTGGCATTAACAGGGACGATCTCGCTGCTGCCCGGTTTGATGTGTTGAAGAGTGAACTCCCTGATCTGGTGGAGAACGTCGAAAACGAGACAGAGTCTCCCATGGGAGAGCATTCATATTCCGTGTACGGATCCGGCGATTCCGGCCAGTCGGTGTATGCGGCTCTGATTCGAACCCGTAGTGCCGTTTACACGATGCACTTCGAGGACAGGGCCGTACAGTCCACCAACCGAGTGGGGGAGGGCACCTTCCAAGGGGAGGGTCGCAAGATCTCGAACTTCCTGGGGCAGGGCTTCGAGTACTGGATCCCTGCCTAGGAAGACGGCGCCCTGGCGCCGCCTGGCACCCCTACGCGACGCCGGCCATGAAGTGGTGGCGGCACAGGGTCGTGTACGACTCGTTGCCGCCGATGTGCACCTGCTCGCCCTCGTAGATCATGACCCCGTCGACCACACGGGCGTTGTGCGTGGCGCGGTTCCCGCACCAGCAGCGGGCGTAGACCGGCAGGATCTCTATCTTGTCCGCGAGCTCGACCAGTCTCTTCGACCCGGGGAACAGCGCGCCCTGGAAGTCGGTCAGGATCCCGTAGCAGTACACGTCGATGCCCATGCCGTCCACGACGCCCGCGAGCTGTCCGACCTGCTTGAACGACAGGAACTGGGCCTCGTCGCAGATCACGTAGGAGGCCTTGCGGTCGGCCACGTCGTCGTACAGGTCCAGGGCGTCGCCGACCTCGACCGCGGGTGAGGTCAGGCCCAGTCGCGAGGAGATGATCCCCGAGCCCGCGCGGTCCTGTTTCGTGTACAGGACGCCCTCGCCCCCGCGGGAGTGGTGCTCCTGGAGGGCCATGGTGCTCTTGCCCGAGTTCATCGAACCGGTGAAGTACTTCAGCTCCGCCATGTCTCTTCCTCGGTCGCGGGCGCTGCTTGGGGGAGGCCCGACTGCCGTCGAGGCCAGCAGCGAAGATATCAGCGGGGAGCGGGGCCCGGTCACACCTGTCGGAGCCCTCCCGTCCGGTGGCCGCGTCGTGGGGGACGGTTCGCGGCCGGTTGCGGGGGTGGGGCGGTTCGGGAAGGGGCCGGTCCGAAACCGGGTGGGGCGTGCGTGTGGGATGTCGCACGCGCCAGTGACCTCCCGTGGTGATGGGTTCGTGACGTGCGGGACGGCGGGTGAGCGTACCGTCCTGGGGTGCGCTGTTGCCTCGAGGTGCTCCGGTGGGTCGCGGTCGGCGCCCCCGGGACTCCTGGGAGCGCCCTGGGAGCGGTTCCGCGCGAAGGATGACGCGCTCGGAGCCGTCCGAAACGGCTTCGATATATTTGGGCGCGCCTTGTCCTCATTCAGGGCGCGTGTGTGAGGGGGAAAGTGACGTTGCGGCGGGAACAGGTCACCCAGATCGTGGAAAGTCGTTGGTTCTCCAACGTCATGCTTGCCGTGATTCTGGCCAATGCCGTCATATTGGGCTGGGCGACCTATGGCGGTTCCGCCCTTCCGTATCTCGAAGCCGTCGAGCAGTTCGTGATCGGTCTGTTCGTCGTCGAGATGATCCTCAAGCTGTACGCCTGGCGCGGGGGGTTCTGGCGGGACGGCTGGAACTGGTTCGACTTCGGGGTCGTCGTGATCTCGCTGATCCCGGCGAGCGGGCCCTTCGCGGTGCTGCGTATCCTCCGGGTCCTGCGGGTGCTGCGGGCGATCACCGCGGTCCCGCAGATGCGCCAGATCATCGGCGCCCTCTTCAAGGCGGTGCCCGGCATGGGCACGGTGATCGGTCTGCTGCTCATCGTGGTCTACACGTCCGCGATCCTCGCCCAGCAGATGTTCGGTGAGAGCGTCCCGGAGTTCTTCGGGAACCTCGGCACCTCCCTGTACACGATGTTCCTCCTCATGACCACGGAGAACTGGCCGGACGTCTCGGACGAGGTGCTGGCACACCACCCGTACGGGTGGGTCTTCTTCGTCGTCTACATCGTGCTCACCGCGTTCATCATCCTGAACCTGGTGATCGGTGTGATCGTCACGTCGATGGAGCAGGAGTTCGGCAAGGGCCGGTGGGAGGAGGACCAGCAGCTCGAACTGGTCCAGCACAACGCGGTCATGGATCGGCTGGCGGAGCTGAGCGAGCAGGTGCGACGACTGGAGGGCAGGCTCCGGGAGGAGGGCGCCGCAGAGGTCTCCGTCGTGGGCGGCGATGCCCCCGAGGGGGAGGCCGGGGAGGCCGGGGAGGGCGGGACGAGGGCCCGGGAGTGACGGGCCCCCGACCCCTCAGGGGCTGGTCAGGATGACCAGCCGCTGGGTCGCCCGGGTCATCGCGACGTAGCGGTCGACCGCGCCCTCCACCCCCTCACCGAAGCGGTCCGGATCGACGAGGACGACCAGGTCGAACTCGAGGCCCTTGACGAGGTCCGGGCTCAGGGAGCGCACGCGCGGCGTGGCCCGGAACGCGGGGTGGCCGATCACGCAGGCGGTTCCCTCCGGGTTCTCGGCGAGCCAGGAGTCGACGACCTCCCGCAGGTCCGACAGCGGTCCGTGCCGGACGGGGATCCCGCTGGCCCGGACGGAGGTCGGCACGTTGGCGTCGGGCAGTTCCGCGCGGATCACCGGTTCGGCCTCCGCCATGACCTCCTCCGGGGTCCGGTAGTTGACGCTCAGGGAGGCGAGGGTGACCCGGTCGAAGCCCACCCGCTCCAGCCGGTCCCGCCACGACTCGGTGAACCCGTGCCGGGCCTGGGCGCGGTCCCCGACGACGGTGAAGTTTCGGGACGGGCAGCGCGGCAGCAGCATGCGCCACTGCGCGTCGGTCAGCTCCTGGGCCTCGTCCACCACGATGTGCGCGAACGGTCCCGCGAGCAGGTCCGGGTCCGCGGAGGGCAGCCCGTCCCCGTCGACGAGGGTGTCTTGGAGGTCCCGGTGGCGCAGCATCGTCACCAGCCCCTCGCCGTCGTCGTCGGCCTCCAGCAGGGTGTCGATCACGGACGACCTGCGCTCGTGCTCGGTCGCGGCCGAGGCCTCGCGGCGGCGTCGGTGTTCGGAGGCCCTCGGGTCACCCAGCCGCCGCCGGGCGGCGTCGAGGAAGGGCAGGTCGGAGATGGTCCAGGCCTCGGGTTCCTCGCGCTGGAGCCGCTGGATCTGGTCGGCGTCCAGCCACGGCGCGCAGAGCCGGAGGTAGGCGGGCACGGTCCACAGGTCCCCGACGAGGTCGGTGGGTTCCAGCAGCGGCCAGGCCCGGTGCAGGGTGGTGAGCAGTTCCACGTCACGGAGCAGCGTCGCCCTGAGCGTCGGCGGGGCGACCTCCTCGTCGGTTCGGTCGGCCAACTGGTCGAGGAGGATCTCCACCAGCTCGTCGAGGATGGTCTCGCGGGCCTCGTTGTGCGCGGTGCCCGGGTCCACCGACCCGAACGCCTCGGCCCAGTCGTCGGCGCTCAGCCGCAGGTCGCACCAGGGGGTCGAGACCGTCGTGCCCGTCTTCGGGGGCCGCTCGTCCACCAGGTGCGCCGACTCCTTGAGCCGCGCGGCCTCGGGATCGGCCTCGGTCCGCGTGGTGCCGCCCTCGGGGACCAGGTCGCGCACCGTACAGGTCTGGACGCCCTCCTCACCGAGGCTGGGCAGGACGTCCGCGACGTAGGCCAGGTACGGCTGGTGGGGGCCGACGAACAGGACCCCGCCCCGGCGGTGGCCCACACGCGAGTCCGAGTAGAGCAGGTGCGCCGTGCGGTGCAGGGCGACCACGGTCTTGCCCGTGCCCGGGCCGCCGTCCACGACGAGGGCGCCGCCGGAACCGGCGCGGACGATGGCGTCCTGGTCGGCCTGGATCGTGCTGAGCACGTCGCGCATCCGGTCCGAGCGGTGGGCGCCCAGGCTGGCGATGAAGGCGGACTGGTCGTCGAGCGCGGCGTGGCCCTCGAAACCGTCCTCGGTGAACACCTCGTCCCAGTAGTCGCTGACACGGCCGAGGTTCCAGCGGTACCGGCGACGGCTGGCCAGGCCCATCGGGTGGGCGTGGGTGGCCGCGAAGAAGGGTTCGGCCGCGGGGGAGCGCCAGTCGATCAGGAGGCGCCGCCCGTCGCGGTCGGTCAGGCCGAGCCGTCCGACGTAGACGGGTTCGAGGTCGTCGGCCCCGACCATACGGCCCAGGCACAGGTCGGAGCCGAAGCGGCGCAGGGTCCGCAGGCGGGCGGACAGCCGGTGCACCTCCATGTCCCGGTCCAGGACCTCGCGCACCTTGCCCGTGGGAGCCCGGCGGCGCTCGTCCAGCCGGGCGGAGAGGTCGCTGATCGACTGTTCGAGGGTGTCCCGGACGGCGGCGAGGTGCCTCTCGTCGTCGGAGACCAGGGTCGGATCCCCCTTGGAAGAGAGGTGGTCCGAAAGCTCGAAGACGCTTCTGGCCTGCTGTTTCACAACGTCCCCCGTGTCGTTGGTTCTGCTCACGGTGGACCATTGTGAGGGGCGAGGGGGGGCTTGCGGCAAGCCCCGGGGTGAGCTATAAGTTAAGAATGGCGGGGAGTGTCCTGAGACCCCCGCCAGCCCACCGATCTCCGCCGGGCACACGGCGTGGCAGGTCGGACCCCCACCCCGTGAACGCGTCCTTCGGCATGGCCCCGTGGCCCTGATGGGCGGCCCCAGCTCCGGACCGCCCACCCGACCGAACCCGAAACGGGCTCACCGAGCGCTCTCGGACAGAGCCGGTGCCGTTGCTCCCCGACGGCTCCCGAGACTGTCCGTTTGTGGTGGGAACATCCTCTGTGATGCCGGGTGTCTGTTTGGTGGCGGGAATGTTCTGGGTCGGCCTCGATCTCGGGTTTTCTCTGTTCTCCGGGCCGAAAGCGTTGTAGGAACGACGGGAAAGCCCAGCGAACGCTGCGTGCCCCCAGCTGAGGAGAGAGCGGACATCGATGGACGTTGAGCCCGAACACGACGGTCGGACCCCCAGACAGCGGGACCGGGACCGCAAGTACCGGGAGCACGTCGCCAGAGTCCAGCGCCGGGACCGGCTCGACAGCTGTGTCACCGACGTACGGCTGATCTACCAGGCCCTGCGGCACCGTGCCGAGCGCGGTTCCCCGGAGTGGAGCGAGTTCGACCGGCTCTGGCGCTACCACGGGGAGGTCGAGAAGACCGTCTCCCAGTTCACCGCCGCCGAGCAGGACCAGATCCTGGACGAGTACCCGAGGCTCGCCGCCCACCTCCGGGCCGAGTACCGGCTCTGAGGCGCGGGAGCCGTGTCGCCGCGGGCGCCGTGTCGTCCCGGGAGTCGGAGCGGCGCGTCGGTAGTGTGCCGTCCATGACCTTCGCGAACGTCGGCGTCCTGGAGACCGCCCCGGGCAGGCGGGACGAGGTCGTCGCCGTCCTGACCCGGCACAACCCCGAGCTCGGGGCAGCTGGATGCCTCTCGTACGAGGTGGGCGTCGACGACGCCGCACCCGACACGGTGTTCGTCACCGAACTCTGGGAGTCGGAGGACGCGCACCGGGCCTCCCTGCGGCTGCCCGGCGTTCGGGCCGCGATCGTCGAGGCGCGGCCCCTGCTCGCCGGGATGGACGGGCGGCGCTTCACCGTGGTCGGCTCACCCCTGCGGGACTGACCCGGCTCAGATCCAGGACTGGTTGAGCGCCTGGGGGCCGGTGGGTTCGTCGTTGGGGTCCACCTCGTGGTTGCCTCCGTTCCCGTTGGTCCCGTCCTCGCGCGCGCCGCTGTCGTCGGGGTCGCGGTCGCTCGGGTGGCGTCGCGCCCTGGTTCGGCGCTCGCGCCGCAGCCGTTCCAGCTGACGCTGGCTGGACAGTGTGTCGGGGTGTTCGTGGCCCTGGACGCGGCTCCGGTCCGCCACCAGCGCCTCCAGGGCGCTGACCGCGCCGTCGGCGTCGTGTGCGCGCGCCTGCCAGCAGGCCAGGTTGTGCCTGCTGGTCAGGGTGCCCGGGTGGTCCGGGCCCAGTACCTCCTCCTGGACGGCGACCAGCTCGCGGAGTTCGTCCACCGCGCCCTCGGGGTCCCCGGCGACGCCGCGCCAGTGGGCGAGGTTGTGCAGGGTGCTGAGGGTGTTGGGGTGGTCGGGACCGAGGTGGTCGCGCTGGTCCGCGAGGAGCGCGCGGGACGCGTGGACCGCCGTGTCCAGGTCACCGGACTCGGCCTGGCACACCGCGAGGTTGCCCCGCGTGCTCAGGGTCTCCACGCGGTCCGCGCCCACCACACGGGTCAGGTCCTCGAGGAGCCGGCGGTAGCGGGTGATCGCCCCGGCGGTGTCGCCCGCCTGCGCACGGAGGTAGGCCAGCCCGTGGCGGGTGCGCAGCGTGTCCAGGTGGTCCGGGCCCAGCACCCGGAGCTGGCGTTCGTGCAGGTCCTCGAAGGCCCGTTGCGCCTGAGACAGGTCGGCGGTCGCCCCCGTCCAGTACGCCAGCGGGTCCGTGATGACGGGCGCGCCGCCCTGGCCGCCGTGCCGGAAGAAGTGGCCCGTGTGCTCGGCGGGGTGGCCCCCGGGTTCGAGGGTGTGCGCGACCGCCTCGGTCAGCACCTCCCAGTACGTCACGGCCCACTCCACCTGCCGGGAGGTGTCGAGGCCGCTTCCGGCGCGGAACAGCACCGGGTGGATGCCCTCCTCCCACAGCCAGCTCCACACCCGGACCCGGCCCGTGGTGCGTTCGCGCAGCACGGCGGTGTTCGAGCGCAGGCGGCGGCCCAGGGCCGAGTCGCGCGCGGTGTCCGGCCACACGTCCACCAGCCCGTCGGCGATGGCCCGGACCGCCTCCCTCGTGGGGCGGGTCCGGGTGTGTTCGAGGGTGGCGCGCTGGGTGAGCAGGTGGGCGACGATGACCAGCGGAGTGTCCCGGGTGACCAGGTTGAGGCGTTCCAGCGAGGCGAGCGCGAGTCGGACCTCGTGGCGGGTCAGGGTGCGCGCGGGGAAGGTGCGCCGCCCCAGGTAGGTGCGGATGGGACGGGAGACGACGACCTGTTCCGGCGTGGCGGCGGAGTCGAGGAGGGCGATCAGGCCCATGAGGGGTCGCGCCACGCCCTCGGGTCGGTGGGAGTCGGCGCGTTCCAGGGCCAGCTCCCAGGTGACGGCGACCGGGGAGTCGGTGTCCCAGTGCGGGAAGGACGCACGGCGCTCGGCCGCACGCCGGTGGAACAGGGCCAGGTAGGCGGCGGGGGAGAGCTGGAGGTCGGCCATGTGGGCGGTCGCCTGCGACAGGGCCAGGGGCAGGTGGTCGAGGGCGGCGGCGAGGGGGCGCAACTCGTCGTCGGTGTGCGCGATCCCGGCCTCCACGAGCGCTGACCTGAGGAAGCCGTGTGCCTCGGTGTCGGAGAACCCCCGGACGTCGTGCGGAAGGGGCCCGTGCGGGGAGAGGTCGTGCCGGGTGGTGACGATCATCCGTCCGTGGGCGCGCTCCGGGGGCGGCCACAGGTCCGCGACCTCGGTCGGGTCGGTGAGGTCGTCCCACACCACCAGCCAGCGGCGTTCCTCTCCGTCCACGGGTTCGTGCAGCCAGGAGAGGAACTGTCCGGCGGCGAGCTCGGGGTCGTCGGGGACGCGGGCGAAGAGCTGCCGTGCGGCCTGGGCGTAGGCGAACACGACCCCGTCCCGGGTGGCGGCGTCGGCCCACAGCAGGACCTCGGGGCGCTGGGACGGCACGGGGTGGCCGCTGAGGGCGCGGGCGTGGTGGGCGGCGAGCTGGGTCTTGCCGACCCCGCTCGCCCCGGCCAGCACCTGGTGCGGGGCGGGGGAACCGAACCCGCCCAGGGTCGTGTCGAGGGTGTCGGAGAGGGCACGCCGACGGTGGTGGTCCGCGGGCTCGGGTACCAACCCGACGCTGATCGGCCAGTTCACCGGGTTTCGGCTGGTGTGGAAGTCAGTTCCGGAGGTCGGAGTTCCCGTGGGGACGGGGTGGTCGGGGCACGTGCCGAGGTGGTGGTCCTCCGCGTTCGTGCCGTTGCCGTGTTCGTGGCCAGAGCTCAACAGCCACACCCTTCCCGGGGTCCGAGGGAGTCGCGCGCTCAGCGTGCTTACGTGTCGTATGCCCCGATCGTGACTCGGGAACCCCGGGGGCAAAGGGGTTTCGGTCGATCCAGTTCCCATCACGGAGGGGAGTCAACCCCATCGTTTGCGCAATCCCAGGTCAGTGCTCCGAGACCGGCGCCCGGCGGCGGCCGGGGTCGCGGAGAACTCTTCCTGAACGGGGGAGCCCGTCCGACCGTCCGACCCCGGGGGTCACCCCCGGAGGACCTCCTCGATCAGGACGGCGCGCTCACCGGGCGCCTCGGCCCGCAGGGTGCGGGCCACGGTGAACAGCAGTTCCGGGGCGACGGCGCCGCTCGGGTGCACGCTCGCGACGGAGCCGTCGTCCAGCCGGGTGCGGACCTCGCTCAGACGAGGGGGGTGCCCGTCCGCGTCACGGTGCACGACCACCATCGAGTCCTGTTCGGAGCACTCGACCGCGGGGAAGCCGCAGCCGCCGTGGATCCCCGACTCCCGCTGCTCCGGCGTCCAGCTCAGCACGTGCAGGGACCCGGGCTCGTTCTCGTCGGCCCGGTCCGCGCCCACGCCCGGGCCGCCCGCGACCTCCCCTGTGGCCGGGGCTCCGGGGCGGTCGCCGTCCGGGGCCTCGTCGGGGCCGTCGGAGCGGGGCGGGACCTTGCGCTCCGGCACCGTGCCGAGGGGGTCGGCGCCGTCCCCGGCGACGTAGGTCATGCGCAGGCCGCCGTGCACCTCGTGGACCCCGACGGGAGCCCACTCCGGGTGGTCCAGGACCGCGATCGTGTGCCCGAACTCGCTGATCTGGCTGATCGAGCGCCGTTCGGTGGACCGGTCGCGCGTGTGCTCGGCGGCCAACGGCAGCAGGAGCAGGCCGACCGCGGCCACCGCCATGCCGGGCAGGACTCCGTGCCGGGCGTGGCCCTGGCCGAGGAGGACGCACGCGCAGACCGCGGCCGAGGCCACGACGGCGCTCACCACGGCGGCGTTCACCAGGGCGTCACCGGGCACGGGCATGAAGGTGGGCGAGAGCAGGGCCATCACCAGGGGCGTGGCCAGGGCGGTCCCGGCCGCCAGGCAGGCGCACGCGGCCGGGTGTCGCACCCCGGTGCCCCTGAGCACGAGCGCGGAGATCAGCACCATCAGGACGGTGCCGCCGACCGCCACCGGGGTGACCAGCAGGGTCTCCAGTTCCGGTCGGCCCAGGCCCAGGCTGAGGGCCAGTTCCCACACGGCGACGGGGAACAGCGACATCAGCGGTGCGCCCACCAGGCACACGACGAGGAGGGCGCCGACCGCGGCGACCCCGGGTCGGCCCGTGGTCGTTCGTGTGAGCACGCCCTCCATCAGACCCGAACCATCCTCCTGTGCGGGGACGCCACGATACGCCTGTCTCCGCCCGCACACCAGGTGTGGGAACCGGGTTCCGCCCCTGCGGCCTCTCCGTGCGGCCTCAGTGCCCCAGTTTGCGCACGTACGGGCGGCGGGCCTGGTCGAACTGCTGCCACCTGGGGTCCAGCTGGGTGCGCAGCTGGACCTTGCCCTCGGGCCAGTCCTTGAGGAGGTCCTCGAACTCGGGCAGCACACCGGAGTCCGGGTCGAGGTAGTAGACGTACATCCGCTGACCGGCGACGGTCTGCTGCATGAACAGCGCGCCGTTGTCACCGAGCAGGCCCGAGAGCCGGGCCTCCAGGTCGGCCAGCGAGACGACGGAGGTCTCCTGGGGCAGCCGGTCGGCGTCGGCGTCCGCGTACGGCACGAGGACCTGCACGAAGAGCGAGAGCGCGGGGAAGTCCCGGCGGGTCACGGGGTGGCGGACCTGGACCTCGAGCGGGCCCTGCAACGGCAGCCTGCCGTGGAGCGTCACCCAGCCGTCGGTCCCGCCGAGGAGATCGCCCATCTGCTTGGCGACGGCCGGCATGGAGGTCGGCGGGAGCGGGTCCATCGGCCGCTCGTCCAGCGACGTCACCTTCCCGACCCAGCGCACGAACTGGTCCTCGCCCAGGGCCAGCAGGGTGACGTGCTCCGCGACGGCCTGGCGGGTCTCCCCGGACAGGAACATGTTGTCCGGGTGGTAGACGCCCACCTCGATCCGGCTCGTGCCCTGGTTGACGCGCATGGACACGGACACGTGGGACAGGTCGAGTTCGTGGTCGTCCCAGCGCACGGTGTTGCCGAGCTGGTCGTGGTCGGCGGGGCGGACCGGGAGGAACCGCCACTCGGTGTCCTCCGGCGCCGACCGGGACCAGCGCTCGGACTGCACCCGCGCCTCCTCGGAGGCGCCGGGGCGCAGGGTCAGCGCGTAGGAGGGGGCGTCGGTGAACCGGGAGGGGTCGTCCAGGGCCGCGAGCTGTTCCAGGAGCTTGGCCGGGTCGACGTCGGCCGACAGGTCGAGGTCCTCCAGGCCGCCCTGCGGTTGGGGTGCGGGTCCCACCTCCCAGTCCAGGTCCGGGTGGATCGCCTTGACCAGCGCGGAGACCCGCTCGGACACCTCGGCGGAGGCCGGGGTGTCGGACTCGACGGACTCGGCCAGGGGCGAGCGCACGGTGGGCCAGGCGTCCCAGAAGGCCGTGACGGCGGCCGTGGACGCGGAGTCGGAGGTGTCGGCGGAGCGGCGACGACGGAACAGAGCCATACCCATGATTTTCGCAGAACCAGACGACCACCCTCGCCCCGCCCCGGGGCGGGCGCGTCCCAGAGCACACCTTCGGTCGGGCCCGGGCGTGGCCCCTCCTCCGTGGGGCGCATAGGCTGGGGTCGTTATGACTTTGCGTGTACTGGCCGCCATGTCCGGCGGGGTCGATTCCGCGGTTGCCGCGGCCCGTGTGGCCGAGGCGGGGTACGACGTCACCGGCGTGCACCTGGCCCTCTCCAAGAATCCACAGTCCTACCGCACCGGCGCCCGGGGCTGCTGCACCGTGGAGGACTCCCACGACGCCCGCCGCGCGGCGGACGTCATCGGCATCCCCTTCTACGTGTGGGACATGTCGGAGGAGTTCGACCGCGAGGTGGTCCAGGACTTCGTCGCGGAGTACGAGGCGGGCAACACCCCGAACCCGTGCCTGCGCTGCAACGAGAAGATCAAGTTCGAGGCGGTGCTGGACCGGGCGGTGGCGCTGGGCTTCGACGCCGTGGCCACCGGGCACCACGTCCGCAAGATCGACGGCCGCCTCGTACGCAGTGTCGACGAGGGCAAGGACCAGTCGTACGTGCTGGGCGTGCTCGACGCCGGGCAGCTCGAACACGCGATGTTCCCGCTCGGGGACTGCACCAAGGACGAGGTGCGGGCCGAGGCCGAGCGCCGGGGGCTCTCGGTGGCGGACAAGCCGGACAGCCACGACATCTGCTTCATCGCCGACGGTGACACCGCCGGGTTCCTGAACCGGCGCCTGGGCGAGAAGCCGGGGCCGATCCAGGACGAGGACGGCAACGTGGTGGGCACCCACAAGGGGGCGCACGCGTTCACGATCGGCCAGCGCAAGGGCCTGGGTCTGGGCGGCGCCCCGAACCCGCGCTACGTGCTGTCCATCGAGCCGGTGAACAACACCGTGACCGTCGGTCCGCGCGAGGCCCTGCGGGTGGACGAGATCGTCGGGACGCGGCCGGTGTGGAGCGGCGGCGGCCCGCTCTCCGAGCCCACCGAGTGCCACGTCCAGCTGCGGGCGCACGGCGAGGTGTACCCGGCCACGGTCGTGCAGCGGGAGGCCGAGGACGGTCCGGAGCTGCTGGTCCGGCTGGCCGAGCCCGCGCGCGGCGTCGCGGCCGGTCAGGCCGTGGTGGTCTACGACGGCGACACGGTGCTCGGGTCCGCCACCATCCGGTCGACCGCGCGTTCGGAGGAGGCGCGGGAGTCCGCGTCGGCGTGACCGCCGGTTCCCGAACACGGGCATAACCGTCACAGTAGGACACACAACACGCGCTTTCTCGTCCGCGACTCTTGCCGAAGTTAGGTAAGGCAATGCAAAGTTGTGGGGTCAAGGTGTAAGGGGTCCGGTCCATGCCGCAGTTCGCGTTTCTCGAGGGTCAGCCCTTCTGGGTCATCTACTGCACCCTGCTCGTGGTGATCCTGCTGCGCGCCCCCGCGACCTACTGGATCGGCCGGGGCCTGGGAGCCGGGGTCACCCGCAGCCGCATGGGCCGACGCCTCGGACCGAAGCTGGACTCCGCCAAACGACGCATCGACCGCTACGGCGCGCCCGTGGTCACCCTCAGCTTCTTCACCGTGGGCATGCAGACGGCGATCAACCTCTCCGCCGGCGCCGTGCGGATGCGCTTCCCCCGCTACTTCGCCGCCGTCTTCGTCGGCGGTCTGGCCTGGGCGGGCCTGTGGGGCGTGGTGATCGCCGGGCTGGTCGGCACCTGGCTGGAGCTCTTCCTCAGGTCCCCGTGGACGGCGGTGGGCGTGGTCGTGGCCGCCGTCGCGGCGGTGACCGCCCTGGTGGTGCGCGCGCGTCTGGCCGCCCGGTCCCGTGGCGAGCGGACACCGGACGCGGAGCCGGCCCGCGTCGGCGAGGCCGCCGAGTCCGACACCCGCCTCACCTGAGGCGCGTGTTCCCGGAGACGCCCGAACACTCCGGAGGGGACCGAGCCGCGCCCGTGCCTCCCGCGCCCTCTAGCGTGGGGGCATGCGTATCTCTGTTGACGCCGTCCTCTTCGACATCGACGGCACACTCGTGGACTCCACCGGCGCCGTCGAGAGGACCTGGCGGCTGTGGGGCGAGGCCCACGGCATCGACCCGGAGGAGATCCTGGCCGTCTCCCACGGCAGGCGCTCCGAGGACACCGTCGCGATGTTCCTGCCCGAGGCGCAGGTCGCGGAGGCCACCGCCGAACTGGAGGAACTGGAACTGGCCGACCTCGACGGCGTGAGCGCCCTGCCCGCCGCCCGCGAACTCCTCTCCGCGCTGCCCTCCCCGCGCTGGGCCGCCGTCACCTCGGGCTCGCGCAGGCTCATGCGGACCCGCCTGGAAGCCGCCGAACTGCCCGTCCCCGAGGTGCTCGTCACCGCCGACGACGTCTCCGAGGGCAAACCCCACCCCCAGGGCTACCTCCGGGCCGCCGCCGCGCTCGGCTTCGACCCCGCCCGGTGCCTGGTGGTCGAGGACGCCCCCGCCGGGGTGCGGGCGGGCCTGGCCTCCGGCGCCGCCGTGCTGGCCGTGGCCACCTCCCACAGCCGCACCGAACTAGAGGGGATCGGCGCCACCGAGCTCATCGACAACCTCACCTTCTGCACGCTGGAGACGACCCGGGGCGGACTGGTCCTGAGCACCCCCTGACTCCGTCACCGCGCCGCGCCGGTCCGGTTGCCCTAACCTTGGGCAACGTGAGTCAACAGCAGCCCCAACCCTGGCCCGTCGCGTCCGCAACCGGAGTGGGTTCCTGGCCGGGGGAGGACCCCGACGAGGCCATGCGGACCATCGTCGGAGAGCTCCCCGACCTCCCGCACCTGCCCGAGCTCCCAGCACGGGGCGCCGGCGCCGACATGATCGGACGCGCCGCCGGTCTCCTCGTGGACCTCCCCGTCGAGGTGCAGCCCACCGGATGGCGGGTCGTCGACACCCCCGGACGCGACCTCGCCCGCGCCGGAAGCTTCCTCTCCTACGACATGGACGCGCTCACCGAGCACCTCCACGCCTACGAGGGCCCGCTCAAGGTGCAGATCGCCGGTCCCTGGACCCTGGCCGCCGCGATCGAGCTCCGCAACGGCCAGCGCGTGGTCTCCGACCCCGGGGCCCACCGCGATCTCGCGGAGTCCCACCTGGAGGGCGTCCTCGCGCACGTGGCCGACGTGCGGCGTCGCGTCCCCGGCGCCCGGGTGATCGTCCAGGTGGACGAGCCCACCCTGCCCGCCGTGCTCCTCGGCCGCCTGCCCACGGCCAGCGGCCTCGGCGTCCTGCCCGCCGTGGACCGGGTCCTGGTCGAGTCGGTCCTGCGCACCCTGTTCGCCGGGATCGAGGAGAGCGGCGCCGTGCCCGCCGCGCACTGCTGCGCCGCCGGGGCGCCGGTCGACCTCCTGCGTCGCAGCGGTGCCCGGGCCCTGAGCCTCGACGCGCGACTCCTCACACGGGCGCACGACGAGATGGTCGGAACCGCCGTCGAGGCCGGTGTGGGGTTCCTCCTCGGAGTCGTCCCCCCGACCGACCCGCCCGCCCCCGCGCGACCCTCCGGAACCGCCGCGGACGCCGCCACGGCCGCCGCCCGGAGGTCCGCCGGAATGTCGGACCCGGCGGCTATCGTCGACCCCGTAAGAGAGCTCTGGAACCGGTTGGGATTCAGCCCTGACCTGCTGTCCCAGGTGGTCGTCACCACGCCCGCCTGCGGGCTGGCGGGGGCCTCCCCCCGGCACGCCAGGGCCGCCCTGGAAGCCGCCCGGGGCGGGGCCCGGGTCCTGCGGGACGAACCCCGCAGGTAGCGACGGCGGACGCGGGGGCCCACCCCCGGCCTCCACCCCCGGTCCCGTCCGACACCCCCGACCCGGCCCCGTGAGAGCGACAAGAAAGGCAGCAGTGAGCGCGCCCGAGAACACCACCGTCCCCGACGAGGTACGCGCCCGCCACGCCGAGCTGTGCCGTGAGCTGGACGATCACAGCTACCGGTACTACCTGGGCAAACCGATCGTCTCCGACGCCGAGTACGACCGGCTCATGCTCGAACTGCGGAGCATCGAGGACCGCCACCCGATCCTCGTCAGCCAGGACTCGCCCACGCAGAAGGTCGGCGCCCCCATCAGCGTCGACTTCGCCGAGGTGGAGCACCTCGTCCGGATGGAGAGCCTGGGCAACGCCTTCGACTCCGAGGAGCTCTCCGCCTGGGCCGACCGCGCCTCCGCCGAGGTCCCGGTCGACGCCTACCTGTGCGAACTCAAGATCGACGGGCTGGCGGTCGACCTCGTCTACGAGCGGGGGCGCCTGACCCGGGCCGCGACCCGGGGCGACGGCCGGGTCGGTGAGGACATCACGCTCAACGTGCGCACCATCGGGGTGGTCCCCGAGCAGCTCGAGGAGAGCGTGCGCCCCGCCCCCGAGCTGCTGGAGGTGCGCGGCGAGGTCTTCCTCCCGGTGGAGGACTTCGAGGAGCTGAACCGGCGCATCGCCGTCGACGGCAGCCACGCGCCGTTCGCCAACCCGCGCAACGCCGCCGCCGGTTCGCTGCGGCAGAAGGACCCGAGGGTCACCGCGACCCGGCCGCTGTCGATGATCGTGCACGGCGTCGGCGCCTACACGCCCGCCGCGGGCGAGGAGACCGCCTTCACCAGCCAGTCGCAGGCCTACGCGCTCCTCGGTGAGTGGGGGCTGCCGCTCAGCGACCGCTACAAGGTCGTGGCCACGATGGACGAGGTCCGCGAGTACGTCGCGTTCTACCAGGAGCACCGGCACGACCCCGCCTACGAGATCGACGGCATCGTGGTCAAGGTGGACGACATCTCCCTCCAGCGGCGGCTGGGCTCCACCAGCCGCGCGCCCCGGTGGGCGATCGCGTACAAGTACCCGCCGGAGGAGGTCACCACCACGCTGGTGGACATCAAGGTGGGTGTGGGCCGCACCGGCCGCGTCACCCCCTACGGCGTGATGGAGCCGGTCGTGGTGGCCGGGTCCGAGGTCGAGTTCGCCACCCTGCACAACGCCCAGGAGGTCGTCCGCAAGGGCGTGCTCATCGGGGACACCGTCGTCCTGCGCAAGGCGGGGGACGTCATCCCGGAGATCGTCGGTCCGGTGCTCGACCGGCGCGACGGCACCGAACGCGAGTTCGTCATGCCCGAGCGCTGCCCCGAGTGCGGCACCGAGCTCGGGCAGCAGAAGGAGGGCGACGTCGACCTGCGCTGCCCGAACGCCCGTTCCTGCCCGGGCCAGCTGCGTGAGCGGGTGGCGTTCATCGCCGGGCGCAAGGCGCTGGACATCGAGGCGCTGGGCTACGTCGCGGCCACGGCGCTCACCCAGCCGCTGGAGCCGGTCGAGCCCGCGCTCAGGGACGAGGGCGACCTGTTCGACCTCACCGTCGAGCAGCTGCTGCCGATCCGCACGCACGTCCTGGACCCGGACACCACCGAGCCCAAGACGGACCCGAAGACCGGCGAGCCCAAGGTGGTCTCCTTCTTCGCCAACATGAAGGGCGAGCCGAAGAAGACGGTCGAGAAGCTGTTCGAGCAGCTGGAGGAGGCCAAGGACAAGCCCCTCTGGCGTGTGCTGGTCTCGCTGTCCATCCGCCACGTCGGCCCCCGCGCCGCCGAGGACCTCGCCCGCCACTTCCGGTCCATGGACGCGATCCGCGCCGCCTCCGAGGAGGAGCTGGCGTCGGTTGACGGGATCGGCCCGACCATCGCCCGGTCCATCCACGAGTGGTTCGCCGTGGACTGGCACGCCGAGATCGTCCGAAAGTGGGCGGCGGCGGGTGTCCGTATGGAGGACGAGGGACAGGAACCCGGGTCCCGGGTGCTGGAGGGCGTGACCGTCGTGGTGACCGGTTCCCTGGAGGGTTTCACCAGGGACGGCGCCAAGGAGGCCGTGGCCGAGTGCGGTGGCCGGGCCACCGCCTCCGTCTCGAAGAAGACCGGGTTCGTGGTGGTCGGGGACGCCCCCGGGTCCAAGTACGACAAGGCCGTGAAGCTCGGTGTCCCGGTGCTCGACGAGGCCGGGTTCCGCGTCCTGCTGGAGGACGGCCCCGAGGCGGCGGAGAAACTGCGGATCAACCCGGTGGAGGAGGCGGCGGAGGAGTAGGCTCCGCCGCACACCCGGGATCGTGGGCGTCCCTCCGGGGACGCGGGCAGGGGGACCGTTCCGGCCCCCTGCCCTTCGTGGCTCGCGAATCTCTTCACGGATAGTTCATGTGATGCGACAGTTGGTGACGAAACCCCGTAAGCTGTGCGACAACACCACCGGATACGGACAGGACCGTATCCGGGATAACGGTCATCAGTCACGAGGTCACCGATGAAGGACCCCATCAGCACTCGGGACATCGGCCCCCGGGTCGGGACACCGCTGTGGCTCTACATGGCGGCCGCCACCGTCGCGGGCGCGGCACTGCTCGGCGTCTCCAGCGTCGAGCTCGGCATCGAACAGCTCACCAACCTGGCCAGGGAACCACTGGTCTGGGTGCTGCTGTGCATGGTGATCCTCGGCGAGCTCAGACCCATCGCCATGCCCGGCCAGGCGCCGGGCAGCGGCGCCCCCACCTCGCTGCCCTTCACGTTCGCGCTGGTCATCTTCTACGGGCTGCCCGTCGCGGCGCTCCTCCAGTGCGTCGCGACGGTCGTCGCCGGGGTGGCCCGCCGTCACGCGCCGCACCGGACCGCCTTCAACGCCGCCCAGTACGTCCTCTCCCTCGGAGTGGCCGACGCCGTCCTGCGCCTGACCCTCCCCGAGATCGTCACCTCCCCGTGGATCCCGGCCGGGGGAGAACTGGTCGGGGTCGCCCTCGCCGGGGCAGCCTCGTTCCTGGTCAACCGGGTCCTGGTGCTTTGCGCCGTGGCGATGCACGAGCGCGTGCCGCTGCGCCAGGTGATGTTCAAGGGCCTGGGACAGCAGGTGTACGTGAACGCGGTCCTGCTCAGTCTGTCGCCGCTCATCGTCATCGCGATGACCCACTCGGTGCTCTACGTGCCGCTGTTCGCCTTCCCCCTCGGAGCCCTCTACACGAGCGCCCTGCTGCTGGTGAAGCGCGACCACCAGGCCAACCACGACGAACTCACCGGACTCGCCAACCGCAAGCTCCTCACCGTCCGGGCCCGGAGGGAGATCGACCACGCCCACCAGCGCGGCACCCGCGTCGGCCTGCTCCTGCTGGACCTGGACCGGTTCAAGGAGGTCAACGACACCCTCGGCCACCCCACCGGCGACCGCCTCCTCCAGACCCTGGCCCGGCGGCTCGTCCACAGCGTGCGCCCGAGCGACCTCGTGGCCCGCCTGGGCGGCGACGAGTTCGCCATCCTGCTCCCGCAGGTGCGCGACGCCGCCACCGCCCGGGAGGTGGCGCTGCGCCTCAAGGGGGCGCTGGCCGAACCGGTGCGACTGGACGGCATGGACTTCGACCTCCAGGTCAGCACCGGCATCGCCCTGTACCCGGACGACGCCCCCGACTTCGAGTTCCTCATGCAGCGCGCCGACGTGGCCATGTACGTGGCCAAGGCCGACCGGACCGGCGTGGAGTGCTACGACCCCGGCAAGGACCGCAACTCGACCGCCCGGCTGAGCATGTACAGCGAGCTGCGCCGCGGGCTGGCCGAGGGCGCCCTGGAGATGCACTACCAGCCCAAGGTGGACCTGGCGGACGACCGGCCCGTGGGTCTGGAGGCCCTGGCCCGCTGGCGGCACCCGGTGCGCGGCCTGCTCACCCCGGACGAGTTCATGCCGGTGGTCGAGCACTCCAACCTGTTCCGGGCCTTCACGGGGCAGGTCCTCGACATCACCCTGGCCCGCACCGCGCTGTGGCGGACCCAGGGCCAGCACCTCCCGGTGGCGGTCAACCTCGGCGTGCGCGAACTCCTGGACCCGGACCTGCCCGAGACCGTCGCCTCGGCCCTGCGCGAGCACGGCGTCCCGCCGCACCAGCTGGTCCTGGAGATCAGCGAGCGCACCCTCATCGAGGACCCCGGCGCCGCCACCGCCGCCGTCGGACGCCTGCGCACCCTCGGGGTGGGCCTGGCGCTGGACGACTTCGGCACCGGGCACTTCACCCTCGCCCAGCTGGCCGGACTGCCGCTGGACGAGGTGAAGATCCACGAGTCCTTCACCTCCCGCCTGGTGGACGGCACGGCCAACGGCCGCACCGTGGTGCGCGGGGCGATCGCCCTGGTCGGCGCCCTGGGCATGCGGGCCGTCGCCGAGGGAGTACAGACCCGTGAGCTGGCCGAGGCCGCCCGCGACACCGGCTGCGACCACGCGCAGGGGCACTTCTTCGCCCGCCCGATGATCGCCCGCGACGTGGTCACCTGGGTGGCCGCCCACGACACCGGCACCCCCGTCTGAGCCGGACGATTCATCATTTCGAGTTGGCGGAAACCGAGAGTTTCGCCGCCGGGTCAGGACTGGCCGAAGGTGGCCACGGGAATGGCTGTGGCCGACACCGCAGACCAGACGAGTATGCGGCCCCCGAGGCAGCCATCCTCGGAGCCTCGGAGGAATGATCCCCAGAGGCGACTGCTAGCGTGATTGCCCCACCCATTCTCACGTAGCGACGGAGGGTTCCTGCATGCCTGGACACGAGCTTGGCGTCAACGTCCAGGACGCCTTTGGTGCTGGCGTCAACGCGGAAGGCTACGCAGCCTCCTTCGAGGACTTGCACAGCGACTTCAAGGATCTCCTGGACGCAGCGAAGGCTGCTTGTAAGGATGAACCCGAGGTTACTGGGTGGGCCAGCTACGGAGAGGACCAAGCCGAATCCATTGCTGAGGTCGAGCACCACGGTGTCAGTTTGGCTGAGAATATTCAGAGTGGTGCTTCGGAAGCCGCCAACACGGACAGCCAGGCTGGTGAGACTTTCGGAACTGTGGAGGTTCCTTCAGGGCTCCCTGGGACCTACCACTGAACGTCCGTTTGTGAGCCTCGGCCAGCCCCAGTCCTGGAATCGAATCTGACCCCAAGGTGACTCGTGTACTTCTCCCCCAAGCCCTGTGATGTCGACACCGGAAAGCTGGACCAAGCAGCTGACGATGCCCTCAACATAGTGGGGCGCATCACAGGAAAAAGTGGAGACCTCAAAGCCCTGTTTGATGACGGAGCCAAAGAGTTCTCTGATCTGGTAGCCAGCGATATCCACGCGACTGCAAACGAGAATTTCGGTGCGTGGACTTCCGCGTTGGCCACCTGCTGGCACGTTTGGGGGGTGCTGACAAAGTGGAGTGGAGATGTGGAGAGGTACAAGGAAAAAATATCGGGTCTTCAGGAAGAATGGGACGCGGCGGTCGCCAGCAACTTCGGATTTGATCTCGATGATGGTGGTGTGGTTGAGGCCCGAAAAGCTCTTGCGGGTGCCCTCAATGATCGTGCTGAGGGCTTCTGGTCAACCTTGGAGGAGGAGGCCGACGAGAATTCCTCAAACCTGCAGGGCGGGCCAACCGTGGCCAACCTTCGAGAACTCATTGACGCTGGCGTTCTCGGATTTGCAGCCTACAATGCGACTCGGCAGATTTTGTACTATCCGTCGACGTTTGACACGGGTGAACGGGATGGCGAGACTCTCCTTCCGTACCTGAATGGAGAGAAAGAGCCCGATGAGGAGTACTATCGCCTGATCGAGCAACTCGCGGCGATTAACGCGCTCGCCGCAGATGCGAAGCGTAATGGAGATCCGCTTCGGGACTTCCAGGTCGAGTACCTGGAAGAGTTTTATGCTGCCCTGGACGAAGGCTCTGAGAATGGCGTTCCAGGAATCCCCGGTCAGCTTAGTGGTGAAACCCTAAGTGTGCATGAACGTGATAAGGCGCTGTCTGCTCTGGGTGATGGACTGCTCGTGCTATCGGATGAGAAAGTCGGTGGTGGCTATGGGGTTCTACCTGAAAGTGTGCGTGCTGTTGCCGAAGGGGCAGACTTCAGTGGAGACAGGTCCGGTCGTGGTGCAGTAAACATCTTTAATTCCTGGATGGACCAGGCTGAGGGTCTGAATGAATTGCTCTCGCACTCCCGTGAGGAACTGGAGGGTGGGGCACAGTTCTCGACGACCGTGGCAGTGGCTGTAGGTGAAGGAATCGAACGACTCGAACTTCTGGGACGTACTGATGACAGTGTGATGTCAGGCTTGTTGACGACGGCTACTCGCAACGAAGATGCCAACTTCGCGCTGCTTACTGGATCCTATCCGGATGGCGTGGACGCTGATCTTCCTTGGCCAGGTGAGGGGGAACACGCCGAGCAGAATCGGATCAACACATTGAAGAGTCTGTTCACTCATGACTGGGGCGATGAGGGAGAAGCGGCTCGTGGAGTAACCGACTGGATATCAGACGGTCCAGCTGACGGAGAAGGAGACTCCGGAGGGCGGCTTCGGGAGGATGCGCTCATGGGGCTTATGGAGCTCATGGATCATGAGGGATTTAAAGATTCCATGTTTAATACCGGGAGTCACGTCACCGATGATTATGGTGACACCTGGCATGACGTTTCAGCTGGCCAATTGAATCCAGAGATTGCTGACGGGTTCGCTGAGATCTTCATTGCTTTTCAGGAGGAATTTTCAAACACTGACGGATTGCCGAATAATCAGGCGCTTGGTCTGGGCGAGGGGCTCGAGTTCACTCCGGAATCCAGAGTTTCCTTTGTGCAATTGGCTGTGGGTGATTCGGATGCTGCATCAAAGGTCTACACCGAATCTCTACTTAATACTGCGCGCGCTATGGAGGAATATGCAAATAATACCGGAATGAGGACTCAGGCTGGCTCAGTGGAAGCTGGCAGCCTCCAGGGTCTTGTTGAGGTTGCCCTCATGAATGAGAGCATCACGCGAGGGGAGAATGATAAGGAGTTTGTCGAATACAGGAACAAGATCAACACCTCTGTCATCAATATTCTGGGCGGAAGTGCTGGGGATGGTGGTGCGCCCGGATTGGTCGTGGAGCTCGGAAAGATAGTGGCGCAGGAGGCGCTTGAAGTCTCGGAAACCGCCGCAGAGCCACATGTGCCATTGAATGGGGATTGGGTTCAGCCCGAGCGTCTTATGGGCTACGCTGTCGGAGTTGCTGCGAAAAACGATGCGGAGCTTATGGAGGAACTTTCGGCGGAGGGGGTCGCCAAAAAGGATGACTCGGGGTCCTTGTACGTTTCTCCTGATCACGCTGAGTGGGACAAGAGTGGATCCGATGTAGATCTTCTCGACTTTTATGGAAGAATTGAAGATGATGAGTGGCCGGATGGAGAAGGTTCAACCAAGAACGCGGTTGAGGCTTTCCTTAGGGGGTTTGGAACTGCCTCAGGGAAATGGGAGCATTACCTGGAAACCTAGTAAGCTGGTGATGGGGTCGAGGTGTGTCGATTGACGGTCGCGCTGAATGGTGCCGAGGAGGGATGCAGGGCGTTGTCTCGCTCGCGTTCGATTGCTCTTTTGATTTTTGTCTTGATTGTTCCCGGATGCTCGTTCTCTGGTGTGTCCCACGTTGTTCATGAGCCGGCAGGAGGGGCCGAAGGGGGGGCGGTGTCGGTCGATGAAGTGTCGTGGACCTGGGATCCGCCAGAGGAAGTCGGAGAGCTCGTTGTTCGATCGTTTGATGAAGGCGTCATTGCTTTCGTTGAGGACGGAGTGTTCGCGCTTGCGGGGACAACAGGAGATGTGCTGTGGTCCTACCGGGATCCCGGTAGGACGTTGTTGAGCAACGTCACCACCGATGGTGAACACGTGGTACTCCATGATGAGGAGAGCTCGCGGACGATGCTCCTGGACAGGGATAGCGGGCGGATCACGTATGAGTTCTCCCTGGACATGTCGGAATACGATCACAACTACCGGGTTCGTGATGACCATCTGTCCGACGCGTTGAAGACTGTGTCGGGGGATTCATGGGTGGTCCGTTGGCAGGACACGGTGACCTCCCACTCGCTGGAGGACGGCGGCACCTCCTGGGTCACTTCAGATGTCGCCGAATGCTCTTCCCAGGGATCGGTCGACAGTATCTCCGTCAGAGAGAACGTGGTGGTCGCGGCCACCACTTGCTATGAACAGCCCCAAGGGCAGGAGTCGGTGGAGTGGAGTGAGGGTTGGGAATTCACCTCCGAGTTCGTAGGGCTTGACCCTGCCACGGGAGAGGAGCTCTGGCGGATCGAACACACCGTAGGGCGGATGCCTCGGGAATCCCTCCAGCGTGAGATGTACGTCTGCTCCGAGGGTCTGCTGTGCGTCACGTATCTGGACTCCCATGATGAGGAACTGTCCCTGCTGGAAATCGAGTCCCCAGAGGTGACTGATCTGGGGGCATGGAACCTGTTGTGGATTTCGGATGATGGTGGTCAGCGGGGATTGTGGGACACCGAGACCGGTGCGTATCGGATCGAGGACCTTGCGGGGAACATCGAGCGAGAGTCGGAGCTTGGTCTCGTGTCCATGAACGAGGGCATCGTGCAGGACGGCCACAGGGTGGGTTTGGAGGGCGGTGTGCTCTATCTGGAGGAGTCGATGGAGGACGCCTCCGCGCCTGAGGGGTTCGCTCGTTTCGAGGGCTTCGAGGATTCCACGGTGCTTACCTGGGACTCTGAGGAGAGTCTGTCCGTCACCGATGCTGTCAGCGTTCCGGGGGCGGTGGCCGTCGCGTACGTGGCCGACGGCCGGGCCGGTGTGATGGGCCTCAGGTGAGGGAGAGCGGCACCGGGACCGGCGGCGGGACAATAGGATTGTCCTGATCACCCGTCCGCCGAAGAAACGGTTCTCACCTGATGACCGCCATCACCCGTGATGAGGTCGCGCACCTCGCCCGGTTGTCGCGGCTGGCGCTCGACGAGAGCGAGCTCGACACGCTCGCCGCCCAGCTCGGTGACATCCTCACCGCCGTGGCCAAGGTGCAGGAGGTCGCCCAGGGCGACATCCCGCCGAGCTCGCACGCCCTGCCGCTGACCAACGTCTACCGCCCCGACGAGGCCCGGACCGGTCTCACCCCCGAGCAGGCCCTGGCCGGAGCCCCCGCGGTGGAGGAGCAGCGCTTCCGGGTGCCGCGCATCCTTGGGGAGGAAGAGTAGATGAGCGACGTCATCGGGCTCAGCGCCGCCGACCTCGGCGCGGCCATCAAGGCCGGTGAGGTCTCCTCGGAGGAGGCCACCACCGCCTACCTCGACCGGATCGAGTCGGTCGACGGCGACATCAACGCCTTCCTGCACGTGCGCCGGGAGACCGCGCTCGCCCAGGCCCGCGACGTGGACGCCAGGCGTTCCGCCGGTGCCGACCTCGGCCCCCTCGCGGGCGTGCCGGTCGCGCACAAGGACGTGTTCACCACCAAGGACATGCCCACCACGGCCGCGTCGAAGATCCTGGAGGGCTGGCAGCCCCCCTACGACGCCACCGTCACCGAGCGCCTGCGCGAGGCCGGTCTGGTCATCCTCGGCAAGACCAACATGGACGAGTTCGCCATGGGGTCCTCCACGGAGAACTCGGCCTACCAGATCACCCGCAACCCGTGGGACACCGACCGTATCCCCGGCGGCTCCTCCGGTGGTTCCTCCGCGGCCGTCGCCGCCTTCGAGGCTCCGCTGGCCACCGGCACCGACACCGGCGGCTCCATCCGCCAGCCCGCCGCCGTGTGCGGCCTGGTCGGCGGCAAGCCCACCTACGGCGGCTCCTCCCGGTACGGAATGATCGCCTTCGCCTCGTCCCTGGACACCCCGGGCCCGTTCGCGCGCAACGTGCTCGACGCCGCCCTGCTCCAGGAGGCCTTCTCCGGCCACGACCCCCGCGACTCCACCTCGATCGACGCCCCCGTGCCGCCGGTGGCCGACGCCGCCCGGATGGGCGACGTCGAGGGCCTGCGCGTCGGCGTGGTCAAGGAGCTGGACAACGACGGCTTCCAGCCCGGTGTCCGCCAGCGCTTCCGCGAGACCGTGGAGCTGCTGGAGTCCCTGGGCGCCAAGGTCGTCGAGGTGTCCTGCCCGAGCTTCGACGCCGCCCTGTCGGCCTACTACCTCATCGCTCCCAGCGAGGCCTCCTCGAACCTGGCCCGCTTCGACGCGATGCGGTACGGCCTGCGGGTCGGTGACGACGGCACACGCAGCGCCGAGGAGGTCATGTCGCTGACCCGCGCGCAGGGCTTCGGCCCCGAGGTCAAGCGCCGGATCATGCTGGGCACCTACGCGCTGTCCAGCGGCTACTACGACGCCTACTACGGCAGCGCCCAGCAGGTGCGCACGCTGATCAAGCGCGACTTCGACGCCGCCTTCGAGAACGTGGACGTGCTGGTCTCCCCGACCACCCCGACCACGGCGTTCCCGATCGGTGAGCGCGCCGAGGACCCGATGGCCATGTACCTGGCCGACCTGTGCACGATCCCGTCCAACCTGGCCGGGAACGCGTCGCTGTCGGTGCCGTGCGGTCTGGCCCCGGAGGACGACCTCCCGGTCGGCTTCCAGATCATGGCCCCGCCGCTGGCCGACGACCGCACCTACCGGGTCGCGGCCGCCGTCGAGCGCGCCCTGACCGAGCGGGACGGCGCGCTGATCGCGCGCAGCCCCTACGCGGTCTCCTAGCTTCGTACGACGCCCTCCGCTCCCCACAGGGGAGCGGAGGGCGTCCGCGTGTCAGCCGATCAGCTTCGCGATGTCCTCGTGCAGGTCCTCGGGGAGGTCGACGCCCCACCGATCGGCGGCCTCGCGGGACAGCTCACGGCTCCACGTCCAACTGTCCTCCAGCGCCCGGCGGACCTCCGCCGGTTCGGCGCTCCCCGTCGTTGCGGTGTGGCGCGCCACGTCCCGGCCGGGCAGGTCCGCCTCCAGGGCCCGGCTGGGTGTGAGCCAGTGCGCGGTGGAGCCGCGCAGCAGCCGCACCAGCTTGAGCTGGTGAGGGGAGACCATCGTGGCCAGCGCCGCGTGGGCGCGGGCGGCCTCGCCGCGGGCCAGCACGTGGGCGGTCATCAGCGTCCAGTTGGCCAGCTCTCCCATGAGCTGCTCGGCGGTCGGCGCCGGGTCGGGTGCCACGAACCCGGCGAGGGGGCGCACGGCCTCGGTGAGGCGTCCGGTGCGGTCCACCAGCACGGCGGCATCCGGGTCGGGCAGGTGGATCATGCCCTTCCAGGTGGCGATCTCCGCGATCGCCGATCCCGGATCGAAGTGGAACTCGCCGCGCATGAGGTCGTCGAAGACCACCGCGAGGATCCCGAAGAGGTTGGTGTAGGCGAGTCGGACCGGGGCGACGCGGGAGACGAACTCCCGGCCGTCGAGGTCCTCCGCGAGGTACACGTAGGCGTCCAGGTCGGAGAGGGCGTCGGCCTCACCGGTGCTCCAGGACCCGTAGAGCAGGACCGCCTCCACGCGAGGTTCGGCCAGTGCCACCTCGCGCAGGCGCTCGACGCGCTGGGTCAGGGCGGTGGGTGGGGTGCGGTGCTGGTCGTGCACGGATACTCCGTCGTCTCGGGGTGTTCCGGGCAGCACGAGGACGCCGCCCGGGTGGGAACCGTTCGGGCGGCGGACCTCCTCACGAGGGTTCCGCCGTCCCTAGGAGGGACGGCGCTCGGTGACCGCGATCGCGCACATGGTGACCATTCTAGGGCCGCTGCCCGGTGGACCGGCGGCGCCGGGCGAGGTACAGGGCGGCGCCGCCACCGGCGACCGCGACCAGCGCGGCGGCGACCAGGGCGACCACCGCGCCTCCGGTGACGGCCAGGCCCTCCCGTTCGGGCGCGGCGGCCCGGTCCGCGGCGGGGGAGGCGCTGGGCGCGTCGGTGGGTTCGACCACCGGCGGGGTGCCGCCCGCCGCGTCCCAGGCCACCGTGGCGGACTCGGAGACGACGATCTCGCTGTCCTGGGCCGTGATGAGCGTCTGCGTGGGCTCGTCGGGGTCCTCGCCCTTGAACAGGCGGCCGATCTCCACGGAGGCGGTGGTCTCCAGCACGAGGGTGGCCTCGCCCGGCTCGGCTTCGGCCGGGACGGAGAAGGCCACGGTGTCGCCGCTGCCGACCTCGTCGAGGCTCCGGCCGGTCCCGGCGTCGACCAGCTTCACGCCGTCGGGCGCCTCCAGGCGCACGGGGACGTTCTCGGCGCTGGTCTCGACGGTGAACGGGCCGATCTCCTCACCGGCCAGTCCCGAACCCCGGCCCGGGGTGACGGTGAGCGCGGAACCCGGTTCGTTGGCCAGTTCCTCGGCGCCGTCCACCAGGTGCTCGTACAGGTGGGTGACGTTGCCCGCGTTGACGTTGCCGTCGAGTTCGGGGCTCCGCTCCACCCGTTCGAGGTCCAGTCCGTTGCTGAAGTGCCAGATCGCCGCCTGGGTCGCGGTGAGCGCCTCGGACTCGGTCAGACGTGCCATCCCGGCCCGCTCCTCCAGCTGGCCGACCCCGACCACCGGGTAGGAGTTCCGCAGGATCCAGTTCACCCTGCCGGGTTCGGCGAAGTCCCCCTGCCCCGGGTAGCTCTCCCACTGGTCCTCGCGGTACCAGGCCTCCTCGACCAGTCCGGTGCGGAAGTCGATGCAGTACGTGGTGAGCGTCTGCGCGCCGTCGTCGAGGCGCAGGTCGAAGGTGGCCGTCGTGGTGAAGGGCTCGCCCCGCATGGTGACCGCGTGCCCGTGCTCCGCGACGCCCGTGTACTGGCCGCGCACCGACCCCTGGTAGGGGGCGGGTTCGGCCGTCGCGGGCACCGCGAGGCCGACCACGAGCAGGGCCGAGGTCACGGCGGCGAGGGGGGTACGACCACGGAGGGACACGTGCGTCACTTCTCTTCCTGAGGTGTTTCGCCCGGTGGCGGTAAACAGCGCGATTCAGGTGGTGAAGAGGGCTTTTGGGGGGTGGTGCGTCCGTCGGACGAGGTTTTCACAGGACGCGTGACCCTCACAACGAAGCCCATTGTTCTGGCCGATATCAGCCAAGTGCGGGATCCCATGTAAACCATCCGCCGTATTGTGCGTACGGTGTCAGAAAAGGGGCCGTGGTTTTGTCCGCGCATGACAAAGGGCCCGCCCCGCGAGTGGATCGCGGGGCGGGCCCGGGAGGGCGTGCTACCTACGCGTCGGTGTCAGCGTCGGCGCCGTTGCTCCGGCGCTTGCGGCTGAGGTAGAGGGCACCGCCACCGGCACCCAGGGCGGCCACACCGGCGGCCACGAGGCCGAGCAGCGCGCCACCGGTGACGGGCAGGGTCGGCTTGTCGTCCTCCTTGCCCGGGGCGGGCTTGTCGTCCTCGGAGGGGGACTCGCTCGGGGTGGGCTTGGGCTCCGGCTCGTCGGTCGGCTCCGGGGTCGGCTCCGGGGACGTCGAGGGCTCCTCGGACGGCTCCGGGGTCGGGGTGGGCTGGTCGGCCTCGGACCACTCGGCGGAGGCGGCGGCGTTGACGGTGACGTCGCTGTCCTCGGCGGTGATCAGGGTCTGGGTCGCCTTGTTGGGGTCCTCGCCCTTGAACAGGCGGCCCTGCTTGATGGTGGCGTTGGCCTCCAGGCTGAAGGACGCCTGGCCCGCGTCGGAGTCGGCGGGGACGGAGAAGCCGACCTTGTCGCCGTCGGAGAGGGTCTCGCCGACCGGCTGGCCGCTCGCGAGGTCCACCAGTTCGACGCCCTCGGGGGCGGTCAGGTCGACGGGGACGCTCTCGGCGTTGGTCGAGATGACGAACTCGCCGACGGTCTCACCGGCCTTCCCGGCGGCGCTGCCCGGGGTCACGCTCAGGGTCGGCGCGGGCTCCTGGGGCAGCTCCTCGGCGTTGTCGACCAGGTAGTCGTAGATCGCCTTGACGTTGCCCGGGCCGCGGTCGAGGGTGGCGCCGTTGCTGTAGTGCCAGATGGCGGCCTGGGTGGCGGCCAGCGCCTCGGACTCGGTGACCCGGGCGGCGTTGGCGTCGGAGGCCTCGGCCAGCTCCTGGGCGCTCACCGACGGGTAACCCTGCTGGAGGATCCAGTGGACCTTGCCGGGCTCGGAGAAGGATCCCTTGCCCGGGTAGTTGGCCCAGCTGTCCTCCTTGTACCACGCGTTCGAACGGATGCCCGTCTCGATGTCGATGCAGTAGGAGATCAGCTCGCTGCCGTCCTCCAGCCGGAGCCGGAAGAGGTTGGTGCCGATCCTGTCGCCGCTCATGGTGACGGTGTCGCCGGACTGGTGGTTGTCCACGTACTGGGCGCGCACGGCGCCCTCGTAGGTCTCCACGGGCTCCGCGGCGGCCGGAGCGGCCAGGCCGAAGGTCAGCAGCGCCGCGGCGGAGACCGCCAGACCCGCGCGACCGGTGCTCCGGAGGTTGGGGGAGTGCTTCACGTCGTGTCCTGTCATGAGGTGCCGCGCCGCGCGGCCCCGGGGGCGTGCGGCAGCGGGGGGAGGAAGAGGGGCGTCCGGGAGGGGCCGGAGCGGCTTCGGGCTGCGAGAGAGCCCGGAGGCACAGGGGAAAGAAAGTTTGTGCCTGTCCGATATTAGCGATCTGTTGGGGTACGTCCAAGCCGAACCGGGGGGATTTCTCGGCGCCACTGGTCTGAACTGCGCCTTCTCCAGGAAAGACGGAGGGCCCGCCCCCGTGATCTCTCACGTGGACGGGCCCTCGCGCGGTCCGCGCCTCGACCGGTGCGGGCTCCGGTGTCCGGAACCTCGACCCGGTCGGGGGAGCGGGCTCAGGGGACGAGTCCCCTAGGCGTCGGTGTCCTCACCGGTGGCCGCCTTGCGCTTGCGGCTCAGGTAGAGGGCGGCACCGCCGGCACCCAGGGCGGCCACGCCGGCCGCGACCAGACCCGTGAGCGCGCCACCGGTCACCGGCAGGGTCGGCTTGTCGTCCTCCTTGGGCGGGGTCGGCTTCTCCTCGGCCGGCTCGCTCGGCTTCTCGGCGGGCTCGGAGGGCTCCTCACTGGGGGAGGGGGTCTCGCTGGGCTCCTCGGTCGGCGGGACCGGGGTCTCGGCCTTGGTCCAGGAGGCGGAGGCGGAGGCCGTGGCGGTGGTGGGCTCACCGTCGACGGTGATCAGCGTCTGGGTGGGCTTCTTCGGGTCCTTGCCCTGGAAGAGACGCCCGGTCTCCACGGTGGAGGTGGCCTCCAGGCTGAAGGACGCCTCGCCGTCCTCGGCGTCCTCGGGGACCGAGAAGCCGACCTTGTCGCCGTTCTCGACGGTGGTGACGGCCTCGCCGGACTCCACGTCGACCAGCTGGACGCCCTCGGGCGCGCTCAGGTCCACGGGGATCTCGGTGGCGTTGGTCTCGATGACGAACTCACCGACGGTCTCACCGGCCTTGCCCTCGGCGGAGGACGGGGTGACGCTCAGCGCGGCGCCGGGCTCCCGCTCGGTGTCCTCGGCGTTCTCCACGAGGTAGGCGTAGACCTTCTCGACGGCCTCGCTGTTGCCCTCGCTGAGGTCCAGGTCGTTGCTGAAGTGCCAGATGGCGGCCTGGGTGGCCGCGAGGGCGTCACCGTTGCTCAGGCCCTCGACACCGGCGGCCTCACCGAGGGCGGCGGCGTCGGTCCGGGGGTAGGAGTTCTGGAGGATCCACAGGACCTTGCCCGGCTGCGCGAAGGAGCCCTCGCCCGGGTAGTTGGCCCAGTCGTCCTCCTTGTACTCGGCGCCGCCGACGATCTGGGTGCGGAAGTCGATGCAGTACGTCGTGAGGACGCTGCCGTCGGTCAGCTCCAGGTTGAAGAGGCTGGGCCGGACCTCCTCGCCGTTCATGTGGACGTTCGGGCCGTTCTCGGCGTTGCCGGTGTACCGGCCTTCGAGGGAACCCTCGTAGGTCTCCACCTCGTCGGCGGCGGCGGGGGCGGCCAGACCGAGGGCGAGGAACGCCGCGGCGGTGGCGGCGAGACCAGCGCGTCCGGCGGTACGGGGGAGGGAGAAGTTACTCAAGTTGTGTCCCGGTGTCTGCTAGGGGTAACCGGATGGAATCCGCCCAGGTCGATGGGGAGCCGTGTGCGGAGGGTGCGGTCGCCACGGATGGGAGCCCTCGTCGATGGGGGAGGGCCGCTGGGTGCGCCCCCTGTGGGTGTCGCACCGTGTCGGGGACAGGGGCGCGGTGGCCGTTCTGGCCGGGGGCTGTCCTTTGATCGGGCTCGCCCACGCGGGAGATCGGGCCGCGTGCGCCATGAAAACGGCGACCGCCCGCCCGATACTAGCGATCGGGTTCCCCACTTCCAACCCGCTTCACTGAAAATGTGACGAATAGCGGCCGGGGGAGAATTCCCAAGGGGGTGAACCCCCATTATGTCCCGGTGTTAGGGAACGTCAGTTCGGAGAGGGAGCAGTTCCCCGGTTCTCAGTCGCGTCGCTTTCTGCCCAGAACCAGGATGAGCAGGCCGGACACGACCAGTGCTCCGGCGATCACCAGCAGACCGGACAGCCACGTGCCGGTGAGCGCCAGCCCGTCCTCGGTGTTCCGGTGCTGCGCCACGGCCGTCGGGGTCTCCTCCGGCACGGGCTCCGGGGAGGGCGCCTCCCGGACCTCCGGGGCCTCGGGTTCCGCCGTCTCGGGCTCGGGCTCCTCGGTCCGCTCCTGCGGCTCCTCGCCGCGCCAGGTGAACGTCGCACTGGTCGAGCTGGTCGCCGAACCCGGTTCCGCGGTGATGAGCGGTTGGGTCCGCACTCCCTCGCGGCCGGTGAACAGGCGCCCCTCCTCCAACGGGACCTCGTCGCCGCGCATGTGGAGGGTGGCCACCCCCGCCGGAACGGACGGGTCCACGTCGAGGAACAGCTCGTCGCCGTCGTGGGCCTGCGAGATCTCCCGGCCCGCCGCGTCGACCAGCCACGACGCCGGGGCGCCGCGCAGCGAGAGCCGCACCGGCCCCTCTCCCGCGCTGGAGACGGTCAGGGGACCCAGCGGATCCTCCGGGGAGACCTCCTCGACCTGGGCGGGCGAGACCTCCACGGAACGGGCCGTGGTCCCGCCGCCGGCGTCCACACTCCCCTCCACGAGGTACGTGTAGAGCGCGGTGACGTCCGGGTGGTTGGCCTCCGGGTCCGGCTCCACCCCGTCCAGCACGTTCCACAGGGCCGCCTGGGTCGCCGCGATGGCGTGCGCCTCCTCCAGGAACAGCACCCCCGAGGCGGCGCCGAGCAAGGGCAGGGCCACGTTCGGGTAGGAGTTGCTCACCACCCAGTTGGCCCGGTTGGCGGGGGCCGGGGCCCCGGTGGTTCCGGTCCACTCCGGGCGGTCCGCCCACGCCGACTCCACGTAGGCGGTGCGCGGCCGCACCTCCTCGTCCACGACCAGCGCGTAGGCGCGCACCGAGTCCTCGTCGGCCACGCGCAGGCTGAACAGCGCCGTGTCCACCTCGTCGCCGTCAGTGAGCACGACGGGCAGGCCCGCGACCGGGTCTCGGTCGAGACGGGAGAAGTCGTCGGCCGCCACGGGGGCGGTGGTCAGGGTGCCGATCAGCGCGGAGGCGGAAAGCAGCGCGGCGCACCGAAGCAGGATGCCGGACATGCTCGGGCGCTCCTGTTGGGACGGGCGGAAGGGGCGAGGGCCCCTGCCGGCGAAATCGTGTTCCTGGGCAATCAAGACTAACGGCCCGGGCCTCCGTCACCGCGGAGATCGTCTCCACAGCGACCCAATCGTGTGCTTGCCGTGACATGCGTCGGCCGCACCCCGTTCGGGGACGGGACCGCCGGACCTCTCAGCCTCGGTAGGCTGACCTGGAAGGTATGTCCTCTACTGAAACGGGTTTGCGGCGATGGCCCACGCGGTGACTCCCAGCTTTGAACAGGCGCTGAACACGTACGAACCCGTGCTCGGCCTGGAGACCCACATCGAGCTGGGTACCGCCTCGAAGATGTTCTGCCCCTGCCCCACCGCGTTCGGCGCCGAGCCCAACACCCAGGTGTGCCCGGTCTGCCTCGCCTTCCCCGGCTCCCTGCCGGTGGTCAACGAGAAGGCCGTCGAGGGCGCGATCCGGCTCGGCCTGGCGCTCGACTGCTCGATCGCCCCGTGGGGCCGGTTCGCCCGGAAGAACTACTTCTACCCGGACATGCCGAAGAACTACCAGATCTCGCAGTACGACGAGCCGATCTGCGTGGACGGGCACCTCGACGTCACGGTCGACACCCCCGAGGGGCCGCGCGTGTTCCGCGTGGAGATCGAGCGCGTCCACATGGAGGAGGACACCGGCAAGTCCTCGCACGTCGGTGGCTCCACCGGCCGCATCCACGGCGCCAGCCACTCCAACGTCGACTACAACCGCGCCGGGATCCCGCTGCTGGAGATCGTCACCAAGCCGATCACCGGTACCGGTGAGCTCGCCCCGCTGGTGGCCCGCGCCTACGCCGCCGAACTGCGCGACCTGGTCCGTTCGCTCGGCATCTCCGACGTGCGCATGGAGGAGGGCTCCATGCGCTGTGACGTGAACGTCTCGATCAACGAGCGCGGCGCCGACGAGTGGGGCACCCGCAGCGAGACCAAGAACGTCAACTCCCTGCGCTCCGTCGAGCGGGCCGTCCGTTCGGAGATCGAGCGCCAGGCCGGTGTCCTCGACGCCGGGGAGCGGGTCGTGCAGGAGACCCGCCACTTCCAGGAGCACCTCGGCCGCAGCACCTCCGGCCGCTCCAAGGAGGAGGCGCAGGACTACCGCTACTTCCCGGACCCCGACCTCGTCCCGGTCGCCCCGTCCGAGGCGTGGATCGAGGAGCTACGGGCGACCCTGCCCGAGCTGCCCGCCGCCCAGCGGGCCCGGGTCACGGCCGAGTGGAACCTGTCCGACACCGAGCTGCGCGACCTGGTCAACGCCGACGCCATCGGCCTGGTGGAGGCGACCGTGACCGAGGGCGCGCCCTCGGCCGAGGCGCGCAAACTGTGGCTGAACGAGCTCTCCCGCCGTGCCACCGAGCAGGAGGTCGAGCTCTCCTCCCTGCCGATCACCCCGGCGCAGGTCGCCCGGGTCATCGCGCTCGTCGCGGAGGGCACGCTGACCAACAAGCTGGCACGCCAGGTCGTCGAGGGTGTTCTCGCCGGTGAGGGTGAGCCCGACGCCGTCGTCGAGTCCCGTGGTCTCAAGGTCGTCAGCGACGACGGCGCCCTGGGCGCGGCCGTCGACGAGGCGATCGCCAACAACGCCGACGCGGCCGACAAGGTGCGGGGGGGCAAGGTGGCCGCCGCCGGTGCCCTGGTGGGCGCCGTCATGAAGGCCACCCGGGGCCAGGCCGACGCCGGTCGTGCGCGGGAGCTCATCCTGGAAAGGCTTTCCGCGCAGTAGGAGGCGGGCGGCACCGCCCCTCGGGCGGGTGTGAGGTAGGGCTCCTCCCTTCGGTCCTGGCGTGCGGAACCGCCGCCGGACCCGGTTCGTTGCCCGGTGCGTGAG
>NZ_CBDRIY010000048.1:0-42607 GCF_965344335.1 Nocardiopsis eucommiae | reverse complement strand
GCCAACAACATCCTCTGGCCCAAGCGCCACTTCCAGAAGCTCGTCGGCCTCTATCGCAGGCGCTACGCCCACTACGGCCACGGCAGGGCCGAGCAGGCGATCGTCGGGCTCGGCGGCCACGTCTTCATGCGGCCCCGCTCCCAGGACGCCGTACGGGAGTTCCGCCCCTACTTCGACCACTCCCCCCTGATGGGCGGCGGACCGTCACTGGAGCAGTACATGGAGGAGACCCCGCTGAGCGTCGGCAGCCCCCAGCAGGTCATCGACAAGACCCTCACCTTCCGTGAGAGCTTCGGCGACTACCAGCGGCAGCTGTTCAACGTCGACAGTGTCGGCATCCCCCTGAAGACCGTGCTGGAGCAGCTCGACATCCTCGGCGAGGAGGTCCTGCCGACCCTGAGGAGGGAGTTCGCCAGGGACCGGCCGACCGACGTGCCCGACGCCCCCACGCACGCCTCACTTCTCGCCGCCCGTGAGGCGGAGGGCACGGCCCCGCCCGCGAGGGCCTGAGACCGGACGACCGACGCGGGAGTCCGCCCCCCGTTCCGGGCCCGGCAGTCCGCCGCGGCCGCACCCAGGCACCAGGAGAGGAACCACGATGACCACCACGGAGAACCACCCGGACGCCTTCGTGTGCGCCGAGGGGGGCCTCCCCGGCCCCCGGGCCTCTTACGCGGGCGGAGCTCCGGTGGAGATCATCACCGCCCGCTCCGTGCCCCTGGGCGGGCCCCGCTCGATCGACGTGCGTCGCACCCTCCCGCAGAAGCAGCGTTCACTGATCGGCGCGTGGTGCTTCGTCGACCACTTCGGACCCCACGACACGGCGGCCACCGGAGGGATGGACGTGGCTCCGCACCCCCACACGGGCCTCCAGACGGTCACGTGGCTGTTCGACGGCGTGATCGCCCACCACGACTCCGGAGGGAACGCCGCGATCGTCGTTCCCGGACAGATGAACCTGATGACGGCGGGAGCGGGCATCTGCCACTCGGAGACCTCCACCCCGGAGGCGGAACGGCTCCACGGAGTGCAGCTCTGGGTCGCCCTTCCGGACGAGGTCCGGCACAGCCCGGACCGTGGCTTCGAACGCCACACCCCCGAGCGCGTCGAGTTCGCCTCGGGATCGGCGCTCGTGTTCCTCGGTTCCCTGCTCGGATCACGGTCGCCGGTGCGCACGTACACGCCCTTGGTGGGGGCCGAGCTCCGACTCGACCCCGGCGGCGTCCTCGAACTGCCCGTCGATCCCCGCTTCGAGCACGGACTGCTGGTCGACACGGGAGAGGACGTCACGCTCGAATCCGTGCACGTGCCCAGGGACGCGATGGGCTACACGGGTGTGGGTGTCCGGACCCTGCGGGTGGCCAACGACGGCGACCGACCGGCCCGACTCGTGCTCCTGGGCGGTACCCCCTTCGGCGAGGAGGTCCTCATGTGGTGGAACTTCCTGGGCCGCTCGACCGAGGAGATCCGGCGCTACCGCGAGGAATGGCAGAACCACGGGGAGAGGTTCGGTCGCGTCGAGGGGTACGTGGGGCACGGCGGACCGGGCAGGAACCGCGAGGGAATGACGAGGATTCCGGCCCCCGACCTGCCGACGGTGCGGATGCGTCCCAGGAGGAATCCGCCGCCCCACCCCCAGCTCGACGGTCGGACGGCACCGCGTGAGTGACGCCCCAGGGCACGCGGGAACCCTCGGCCACACCACGATCGACCGGGACGAACCGCGTCCCGGCGGAGCAGCAGGAGAGGTATCCGACATGACCGAACAGCGAACGGACCGGACCGGCGCGCCCGTGTCCGTCGACCTCCGCCGGACGGGTGCCGTGGGCGCCTACACGGTGAGCGTGGACGACGGCACCCTCGCCGGACGCGCGGACTTCGTCGACACTCCACGGGCCACCGACGAGCGGGTCTTCTTCCACACCGAGGTGGACGCCGAGTTCGGCGGCCGGGGCCTGGCCGGACTGCTCGTCCGCGAGGCGTTGGCGGACAGCATCCGCAGGAACCTCACCGTCGTGCCCGTGTGCCCGCTCTTCGCCAGGCACCTGGAGAGGCACGGGGACGAGTACAGGGCCGAGGGCGGGAGGTTCCGCCGACCGAGACCCGCCGACCTCGCGCTCGTCGAGGAGACGGTCCGGAACGCGGGTGACGCGTGAACGCGGAGCGCCCCTACATCGACAAGGAGCACCCCAAGGTCTACGGGGCGATGCTCAGGGCCGCCGCGGCCTCCCGGGCCGCGTCCCACGAGGCCGGTCTGGGCGACGACCTCATCGAGTTGGTCAACATCCGGGTCTCCCAGATCAACGGGTGCGCGACCTGTCTGAGCATCCACCTCCCCAGGGCCCGCGAGGCCGGGATCGAGCAGAGCACTCTGGACGTGCTGCCCGCGTGGCGCGAGACGCGCCTGTTCACGGACGCGCAGAGGGCCGCGCTCGAACTGGCGGAGTCCCTCACCGTGATCGACCCCGCCGTCGACCGGCGGGCCGTCAACGCCCGCGCGGCCGCCCACCTGACCACAGCCCAGATCTCCGCCGTGGAGTGGACGGCGACCCTGATCAACGCGTTCAACCGGGTCTCGATCGCCAGCGGGCACCCCGTGCTGCGGTAGGTCGGAGCCCGCCCAACCTGCGGGGAGACGGTCCTCGCGCGTCGCCGCCGTGTCGGCGGTGGTCGGGCGGCGGATCCCTGATAGCTGATTCACCAACAGGCACGCGGCCACGTGCCCCGCGCAGCAACAGCACGGACCCACTTCCGGAAGGACACCCCTTGACCACCTCCGTCACCGAGCGGCCCGACTTCACCGGGCTGCGCGCGACCTACGTCAACTGCACCCTCAACCGTTCTCCGGAGCGCAGCCACACCCAGGGGGTGATCGACCGCAGCGTGGCGATCATGGAGGCGAACGGGGTCAGTGTGGACCAGTTCCGCGCCGTCGACCACGACATCGCCACCGGTGTCCGGCCGGACATGACCGAGCACGGGTGGGAGACCGACGCGTGGCCGGCGCTCCTGGAGCGGATCCTGGCCGCTGACATCCTGGTCATCGCCGGACCGATCTGGCTCGGCGACAACAGCTCCGTGACCCGCCGGGTGATCGAGCGGCTCTACGGCTACTCCGGAGTGCTCAACGACCAGGGTCAGTACGCCTACTACGGACGCGTCGGCGGCACCCTGCTCACCGGCAACGAGGACGGCCTCAAGCACTGTGCGATGAGCATCCTGTTCAGCCTGCAGCACATCGGCTTCACGATCCCGCCCCAGGCCGACGCGGGCTGGGTCGGTGAGGTCGGGCCCGGTCCGTCGTACCTGGACGAGGGCTCCGGCGGTCCGGAGAACGACTTCGCCAACCGCAACATCAGCTTCATGGCCCACAACCTGATGCACACGGCGTCGATGATCCGCCGGGCCGGGGGGTTCCCGGCCTACGGCAACCAGCGCGCGGCGTGGGACGCGGGCTGCCGACCGGAGAACGCCAACCCCGAACACCGCTGACCACCCGGAACGACTCTGGCCCGGTCGGGTGACCGGGCCAGAGGAAGCATGAGAGCCGACGAGGGGACTTGAACCCCTAACCTATCGCTTACAAGGCGATTGCTCTGCCAATTGAGCTACGTCGGCCGACCGCCGGAGCGCCTGGCCCCGGTACGTCCCAGCAGAATGGTACCGGGTCCGGCGCCGCGTGGCCTACTCGGCACCGTGCCGGACTAGCCGGCGTCGGCTCCGCGGCGACGGGCCACCTCGTAGAGGGAGACCCCGGCGGCCACGGAGGCGTTCAGGGACTCGGCGCCGCTGATCGGGATGCTCGCGACCACGTCGCAGACCTCGCGGACCAGGCGGGAGAGGCCCTTGCCCTCGGAACCCACGACGATCACCAGCGGGCCGGTCGCCAGCTCCAGGTCGGGCAGCTGGGTGTCGCCACCCGCGTCCAGACCGGCGACGAACAGCCCCGCCTTCTTGTAGATCTCCAGCGTGCGGGTCAGGTTGGTGGCCTGGGCCACCGGCAGCTTGGCCAGGGTTCCGGCGGAGGTCTTCCACGCGGACATCGTCACGCTGGCGGTACGGCGCTCCGGGATGAGCAGGCCGTGCGCGCCGAAGGCAGCGGCCGAACGCGCGATGGCGCCCAGGTTGTGCGGGTCCGTGACCCCGTCCAGGGCGACGATCAGCGGCGGGGTGTCCGACGCCAGCGCCCTGTCGAGCAGCCCCTCGGCCGCCCAGTACTGATACGGGCGGACCTGGAGGACGATGCCCTGGTGGGTGGCGCCCGGCAGGCCGTTGCTCTCACAGCGACGGTCGAGGTCGGTGCGGTTGACCTCCACCACGTCCACGCCCTGGGCGCCCGCGAGCTTGGCTGCCTCGTTGACGCGGTCGTCCGGGTCCAGGCTGTTGGCCAGGAACAGGCGGGTGGCGGGCATACCCGCGCGCAGGGCCTCCACCACGGGGTTACGGCCGATGAGGAGGTCGGAGTTGTCCGGCCGGTTGGGCGAGCGCTCCTTGCGGGGGCTGTCCGAGGCCGCCGGGCCGCCGGTCTGCGCGGCGCGCTTGTTGGCCTTGTGCCGCTGCTTGCCGTCGTACCAGTGCCGCTGCTCCGCGGGCAGGGTGCCGCTCTTGGCCTCCAGGGAACGCCGACCCTTGCCGCCGCTGCCCTTCGTGGGGCCCTTCTTACTCTTCTTCGCCGGCATGGTCGCCGCCTCCCGTTACGTGTCGCGAGCATGCCGGAAGGACTCTTCCGGCCGATGGGGTAGCCGCGGCGCCGAGGGGCGGCGGCAAACTCCCAGCCTAGTGCCGACCCGGCACCACACGCGTCGGTACCGGGGCCGGTCCCGCACGGCCCCGGTCACGGCGGAGCTCAGCCCTTGCGCAGGTCCCAGCGCGGGCCCTGCGGGGTGTCCTCCACCACCACACCGGCGTCGGCCAGCTGGTCGCGGATGGCGTCGGCGGCCGCGTAGTCCTTGCGCCCGCGCGCGGCCTGGCGCTGTTCGAGGGCGACGGCCACCAAAGCGTCCACGACCTCGGTCAGCCCCTGGTCCCCGCCGCCGCACCACTGCTCGCTCAGCGGGTCCAGGCCCAGCACGGAGAGCATGGTCCGCAGTTCGGCGGCGAGCTCCTGGGCCCGTTCCTTGTCACCGGCGGCGAGCGCGGTGTTGCCCTCGCGCACGTGGCCGTGGACGATCGCCAACCCCTGGGAGACGCCCAGGTCGTCGTTGAGCGCCTCGGTGAACGCGGGCGGGACGTCGGCGGCCGGGGTGATCGCGCCCAGCACCTCGACGGCACGGGTGAGGAAGCCCTCGATCCGCTGGTAGGCGGCGGCGGCCTCCTGGAGCGCGGCGTCGGAGTACTCGATGGTGGACCGGTAGTGGGCCTGGCCGAGGTAGTACCGCAGCTCGACCGGGCGCACCTTGCGCACCACCTGCGGGATGAGCAGCGAGTTCCCGATGGACTTGCTCATCTTCTCGCCGCCGATGGCCAGCATGCCGTTGTGCAGCCAGTACTGGGCGAAGCCGTCGCCCGCGGCGCGCGACTGCGCCTGCTCGTTCTCGTGGTGCGGGAAGATCAGGTCGATCCCGCCGCCGTGGATGTCGAAGCTGGGGCCCATGTACTTGGTGGCCATCGCGGAGCACTCCAGGTGCCAGCCCGGACGGCCGCGCCCCCAGGGGGTCTCCCAGCTGGGCTCGCCCGGCTTGGCGCCCTTCCACAGGGCGAAGTCGCGCGGGTCCCGCTTGTCCCGGTCCGGGTCGGAGTCGGCGGACTCCACGACCTGGTCGAGGCGCTGGTTGGAGAGCTCCCCGTACGCGGGGTGCGAGCGCACGTCGAAGTAGACGTCACCCGAACCGTCGTCGGCGGCGTAGGCGTGCCCGGCGTCGATCAGGCGGCGCATCAGCTCGATCATCTCCGGCACGTGGCCGGTCGCGCGCGGCTCGACGGTGGGCGGCAGGCAGCCCAGGGTGTCGTAGGCCCAGGTGAAGGCGCGCTGGTTGCGCTCGCTCACCTGCCACCACGGGACGCCCTCCTCGGCGGCGACCCGGATGATCTTGTCGTCGATGTCCGTGACGTTGCGGCAGAACGTCACCGCGTACCCGAGGTGGGTCAGCCAGCGGCGCAGGATGTCGAAGTTGACACCGGACCTGATGTGGCCGATGTGCGGGGGTGCCTGCACGGTGGCACCACACAGGTACAGGGAGGCACACCCCTCACGGATGGGGGTGAAGTCTCGGACCTGTCGGGCACTGGTGTCGTAGAAGCGCAGACTCACGTTGTCAAGACTATCCGTTCTCCCCTGACCGGGGCATCACAAACCAGTAAGCACCACGGCTTTGGTACGGGGTTCGCCCCGAGACCCGGTCCGGATCTCTCCGGACAGCCCGGAGAACTCATATGGGGCGAGCCGTATCGGCCTCGGCCGGATGTGAGATGACCCGGTGTTCCGACCCCTCTCCGGAGGGGGATCGCCCGGCACGCTCCGCCGACCGGGGCGGGTCGGCGGAGCCCACCCGTCGGCACCGGCGTCGAGAAGCAGCCGGAATCGGCCGGAATCTCGTGTTCGTGGCACCGCCTGGACTACGCTTCGGTGACGATGGCCCCTTTCAACAACGCCCCCGAGACAGGGACACGGAACGGTCGGACCGCGAATCGCGGCGCGGGAGCCGGTGCTCTCGTCGGTGGCGCCGTGTTCGTCAGTGTCATCGCCCTGTGCGCCCTAGTCATCGCCTACAACGGCATCTACCGGTTCGCCCTGATCGTGCATCACGAGGGCGGCTTCCTCCCGCACGTCTTCCCGCTGACCTTCGCCCTGCTGGTCCTCATGGCCTTCTGGGTGAGCTACGTGCTGCGCGCGGCGCCGCCGAGTGAGCGTCTCTGGGTGGACGTCGTCCTCATCCCCCTGCTGATCCTCGCCGCGGCCGTGCCGATGGTGCTGCACAGCATGGACATGGTGGACCGCATCGCGGCGAACCACGAGGGGATCGTCCAGGTGGTGGTGGCGGTGGCACCGCTGGCCGCCCTGCTGGTGGCGTTCCTGCTGTGGATCACCGTGCGCGCGCACGTCCGCAGGCGCAACAGCCGGGGTCGTCCACGCGCCAACCCGGCCGACGACCGCGCCACAGTGCTGCGCCCGCGTCCGGGGCCCGAAGACGCCCCGCCCCGCGACGAACGCGGGACGGAGACGCTCAAGACCCGGCTGCTGCGCCTGGGCTCGGACGACGAGGACGAGGACCCGGCGAACGGGCCCGAGGACGCGTCCCGGACGGCGCCGCTGCCCGCCCGCGTCTCCACTCTGCGCCGCGACCGTGAGGAGCGGGAGGAGAAGGAGCTCCTCGAACGCGAGGACCGGGAGCGCGAGGACCGGGAGCGCGCTGAACAGGAGGAGCGCGAGCGGGAGGAGCGGGAGCGCGCGGCCCGAGCCGAGCCGGAGCGGGCCGAAGTCGAGGAATGCGAACGGGAGAGCGGAGCGACCGTCGAGGTCGGCTCCGTGGGTCTCTCCGAGGAGGGGGGCGTCCGTTCCGACGCCGACGACGCGGACTCCCCGACGGAACCGATCACCACTGTGGAGGCCGGGCACGAGGATCCCGGCGAGGCCTCCGTGCCCACGCTGCCGCTTCCTCGCCGTGCCCGTGACGGCGACAACCCGATCAGGCGCGCGGCCGCCGAGCCGCCGGTGGTGCCCGCCCCGACCCTCTCCCCCGAGTCCGAGTCCGAGTCCGACGCCAAGGCCGAGTCCGGTCACGACGTCGGGCACGGGGCCGCGAACTCCGCTGACCTGGTCACGGACTCCGACCGCCTCGCTGACGAGGGGTTCGAGCACGACTCCCCGGTGGCCGACCCCAGCACGGACGAGGCGGAGGCACCGGTTCCCGCTCCGGTCGTCCCGGAGCCCGAACGGACACCGCAGCCCGAGCAGCGGCCGGACCCCGAACCGGCCGTCGCTGGGCCCGGCACCGGGGAGGGAACCGGTTCCGAGGCCGGGGGAGCCCGGGAGGACCGTCGGGGAGACGGTCCCGTGGAGCTGTGGCCCGAGGGCGAGACCGGGTCCGGCGCCCTGCCCGAGATCGAGGATCTGCCCACCGTGGCGGAAGAGACGGCGGGAGCGGAGTCCGGGACCGTGGACGACCACGGAGGGCCGCCCCTCTGGGAACCGCCTTCCGAGCACACGGCCCCCTCTCCCCTGGCCGACTACGTGCCCCCGGTGTGGACCCCTCCCGAGGACGACACCCCGGCCGAGGCCGCTCCCCTGGTGGGACGGGCGACCGGTGGGGCCGAGGGGCCGACCCCGGCACTGGACCACGACACCGGCCCCGAGGTGCGGGCCGCCTTCCGGATGGGTTCGGTGCCGCCCGGCGCCGCCCGGCCCGAGCCGGAGCCGCTGCCCGAGCCCGAGCCGCTGCCGGACCACGAACCGGAGCCAGAGGCAGAGCCGGAGCACGACCCCGAGCCCGAGCCCGAGCCGGTGGCTCGGCCGGAGCCCGAGCGCGAACCCCTGACGGAGCGCGCGCCCCGCACCGGTCCTCGCTCGCTCAGGTCCCTGGAGAAGCGGCCGATGGTCCTCAAACCGAAGCGCCCGCCCCTGCCGGACTTCGCCTCGGGTCCGCCCTCACGCCGCGTGCGGAGTGAGCCGCTGCCCCCCGAGGACCACTGAGCCGGACGGTCCGAAGCGAGGCCGCGAACACGGAACGTCGGCCCCGGAGCCCCTGGCTCCGGGGCCGACGTGTGTCCGGGGGCGTGGGAGCGGAGCAAAGGAGCCGGGGCCCGCATGGGTCGGAGCAGGTGAGCCTCAGGGCGCTGAGCCGAGCCGCATGGGTGCGGGGCAAGAGAGTTGGGGACCGCCGGTACGGAGCAAGCAAGCCTGCGGGCACGGCACACGGGCCACACCGGTAGGGAGCGAGCGAGCCCGTGGGCACGGCACGGGCCGCAGGGCAAACGAGCCGGGTCGCGTCGGTGCGGAGCAGGCGAGCCTGAGGGCACCGCACCGGGCCGCGTGGGTGCGGGCAGCATGAGGCGGGCGGGAGCGGAGGATCCCCCAGAATCGACGCTACGCGTGCCGCAGGGGGTTCGCCAGGGCCGGTCCGCGCACCTGTGGACGACCACCGACCGCGCCCCGTGGACAACACCGGAATCGCGCGCAAGGGACTGGGGAGGGCGGGTTTCGGCCCCCTGACCAGGCACTGCGTCACGGACCGGATACCGCCTCCCACGTCGCCGGAGCGAGGGCCCCGCCCACCCCGAGTGGCCGACGGTCAGCGCCCCTGCGCAGGGAACACCGTCAGGCGGTGCGCCACGCCCGACCTCCCCCACGCCACTGGGCGTGGGGGAGGTCGGGTGTCCCGTGGCCACTGCTCAACGCAGGGAGGGCGGTCCCGCGCCCGCGGGACCGCCCTCCGTGCGTGTGTCAGTCCCGGGGAGCGCAGAGGGCCGTGGCGACGGCCGCGATGCCCTCACCCCGGCCGGTGAGGCCCAGACCGTCGGTGGTGGTGGCCGACAGGCTCACCGGCGCACCCACGACCTCGGAGAGGGTCTTCTCCGCCTCGTCGCGCCTGGGAGCGAACTTGGGTCGGTTGCTGATGATCTGGACGGCCACGTTGCCGATCTCGAATCCGGCCGCGTGCACGCGAGCGACGGTCTCGGTGAGCAGGGCCGCGCCCGAGGCGCCCTTCCACCGGGGATCGGCGGTGCCGTAGTTGGAACCGAGATCCCCGAGTCCGCAGGCGGACAGCAGCGCGTCGCACGCCGCGTGGGCGGCGACATCACCGTCGGAATGGCCGCTGACACCCTCTTCACCCGGCCATTCCAAACCGGCGAGAAAAAGTGTTCGTCCAGGAGAAAACGGGTGGACGTCGGTACCGACGCCCACCCGAGGCATTTTCGTCATGAATTACGTGATTCCGCGAGTATCAGTTCGTCAGAACCTCGTCGAGGAGGGCTTCCGCCTTGTCCTCGTTGGTCTTTTCCGCGAGTGCGAGTTCGCTCACGAGAATCTGCCGGGCCTTGGCCAGCATCCTCTTCTCGCCCGCGGACAGGCCACGTTCCTTGTCCCGGCGCCACAGGTCCCGAACGACCTCGGCGACCTTGTTGACGTCGCCGGACGCCAACTTCTCCAGGTTCGCCTTGTAGCGCCTGGACCAGTTGGTGGGCTCTTCGGTGTGAGGTGCGCGCAGCACCTCGAAGACCTTGTCCAGGCCCTCCTGCCCCACCACGTCACGAACGCCGACATCCTCGGCGTTCGCGGCCGGCACACGCACCGTCAGATCGCCTTTGTCAACCCTCAGAACGAGGTAGGTTCTGTCCTCGCCCTTAATGGTGCGAGTCTCGATCGCTTCAATACGAGCAGCCCCATGATGGGGGTAGACAACAGTGTCGCCGACCTTGAAAGCCATGTGACAGGTACCCCTTCCGCTACCACAAGGATACCACGAATCTGTGACTTAACGTACCTATTAGGTTTGCGAACACGCAGGTCAGGCCACACATTTTAGGTCTTGACAAAGTGTACCCGAGGAGTCCCGGCCGCCCGGTCGGAGCGCCTCGGAGAGCCCTCCACCCCTGCTGGCCAGCCGAAGCGCGGCTTGACGCGGACGCGGATCGGGGTAGGGTTCGCCCCCGCCCGACCACCCTCCGCGAGCGTCCACAGCGACAAAGGTCACGATTTCGGATCGGGTTGGCCCACCCGTGACCCGTCCGGATCTCCGAGCCCGGCCAACCCGACCGCACCGCACGTCATGGTTCCGTCATCAGGCCTCGGGCTCGTAGTCCTCACGCTTCTCGCCCGTCACCATGTAGACCAGGTTGTCCGCCACGTGCACCGCGTGGTCACCGAAGCGTTCGTAGAACCGGCCGACCAGCGTCACGTCCATGGTGGCCTCCACCCCGTACTCCCAGCCCGGAGCGAGGATGCGCTGCAGCAGCTTGCGCCGCAGCCGGTCCATCTTGTCGTCGTCCTTGTCCAGCTCCAGAGCGGTGTCGGGGTCCCGCTCCATGATCACCTCACCGGCCTTGATCACCAGGAGCTCCGCCTGGTGCCCCATCTCCAGGACGATGGAGCGGACCGGCTTGGGGATAGCGGAGTCCGGGTGGCGGCGCCGGGCGATCTTCGCGAGGTGAACGGCGTGGTCACCCATCCGTTCGAGGTCCCCGCGCATCGACAGGGCGGTGATGATCGTCCGCAGGTCGGAGGCGACCGGCTGCTGTCGCGCCATCAGGCTGAAGGCGGTGTCCTCGATCTCCTGGTCGAGGCGGTTGAGCTCCTCGTCACCCGAGATCACCTCCTGGGCCGCGTTCAGGTCACTGTCCAGCAAGGCCGTGGTGGCCCGCGCGACGGCGTGCCTGGCGAGCCTCGTCATCTCGACAAGGCGTTCACTCAGGCTGTCTAGGTCCTCATGGTAGGTATCGCGCATGTCCTCAATGCTCCCAGTCTGTGTTTGAAGAATCGGCCAAGAGTTGGTGAACTGTGAAAGAACCTCGGTTGTGTCACATGCTCTGACCGGGTAAAGCCCCAGTCCGCACGTTTACGATCGAATCGTGCAAGGGGAACTTCTCGCCGCGGTCGTCGGCATCATCGGGCTCGTCGTGGGCGTCGCCATCGGCGTCGTCGCCGCCAGCCCTCTCTTCCGTACACGCACCACAGGAGAGGAAGCGCCGTCACCCCGCCACGACGGAAGCACCCTCCCGCAGGGGGTGGCGGAGGTGCTGTCGGCGCTCCCCTCCTCCGCCGTGGTGCTCGACTCCGGCGACCGGGTGCTGCGCGCCTCCTCCGCCGCCAGGGCCTTCGGCCTCGTCCGAGGCGAGGAACTGGTCATAGGCGAACTCCTCACGCTGGCCCGCAAGGTGCGGCGTGACGGGGTGATCCGGGAGACCGACATCGAGGTGGCCGTCCGCAAGTTCGGCCCCGACGCCACGTCCTTCGCCGTGCGGGTCGCCCCGCTGGGCGGCACCGGCCTGGTGCTGGTCCTGGCCGAGGACCAGACCGAACACCGCAGGGTGGAGGCGGTCCGGCGCGACTTCGTGGCCAACATCTCGCACGAGTTGAAGACCCCCGTGGGCGCGCTGTCCCTCCTGGCGGAGACCGTACAGGACGCCAGCGACGACCCCGAGGCGGTGCGCCGCTTCACCGGTCGCATGCAGACCGAGGCGTCCCGGCTCACGGCGGTCATCCAGGACCTGATCACCCTCTCCCGTATCCAGGGCGCCGAGCCCATCGCGGAGCCCGCCCCGGTGGATCTCGGGTCGATCGTCGAGGAGGCGATCGACACCGTGCGCATGCCCGCCGACGCCAAGGGAATCGAGCTGGTCGGCAGCGGTGCCGAGGGGCTCACGGTCCTGGGTGACGAGGCGATGCTGGGGACCGCCCTGCGCAACCTCATCGCCAACGCCGTCGCCTACAGTCCGAAGAACACGAGGGTCGCGGTGTCCGTCGGGACTTCGCGGAGCAGCGTGGACATCAGCGTCGCCGACCAGGGGATCGGCATCCCCCAGCAGGACCTGGAGCGAATCTTCGAGCGGTTCTACCGTGTGGACGCCGCTCGGAGCCGGGCCACCGGTGGTACCGGTCTCGGTCTGGCCATCGTCAAGCACATCATGACCCACCACCGTGGAGAAGTGACCGTGTGGAGCAAGGAGGGGTCGGGTTCGACGTTCACACTGCGTCTGCCCCGACCCGAGAGCCGGGAGCTCGACGCGACCCGGAACGACAACCACCAGGAGACGGCACAGTGACGCGCGTACTCGTAGTAGAGGACGAGGAGTCCTACAGCGACGCCCTGTCGTACATGCTGCGCAAGGAGGGCTTCGAGGTCGCGGTCGCGCCCACAGGGACCGTCGCTCTGGAGACCTTCGACCGGACCGGCGCCGACCTGGTCCTGCTGGACCTCATGCTTCCCGGGCTCTCCGGCACCGAGGTGTGCCGGACCCTGCGGCAGAAGTCCAACGTCCCCGTCATCATGCTCACCGCCAAGGACTCCGAGATCGACAAGGTCGTCGGTCTGGAGCTGGGCGCCGACGACTACGTGACCAAGCCGTTCTCCTCCCGTGAGCTGGTGGCGCGCATCCGCGCGGTGCTGCGCCGCCGGGGTGAGGACGAGATCGTCCTGCCCGCCGCGCTGGAGGCCGGTCCCGTCCGGATGGACGTGGAGCGGCACGTCGTGACGGTGCGCGGAGACAGCGTGCAGCTCCCGCTGAAGGAGTTCGAGCTGTTGGAGGTGCTGCTGCGCAACGCCGGGCGGGTGCTCACCCGGATGCAGCTCATCGACCGCGTGTGGGGCGCCGACTACGTCGGTGACACCAAGACCCTCGACGTGCACGTCAAACGTCTGCGCGCGAAGATCGAGGAGGACCCGAGCAGCCCGCGGTACATCGTCACGGTGCGCGGCCTCGGCTACAAGTTCGAGCCCGTCACCGTCGAGGTCGAGTAGGGCGCGGGAGACCCTCCGGGTCCCTCTCCCCTTCCCTCCCCGATCTCCTTCCCCGTGTCCCGGGTCGCGGTCGCGCCGCGTCCCGGGACCTCCGGGACGACCGGTCACTCTCCGGGCCGGGGCCACCGCGCTCTCCGGCGTGGCGTTCCACGGCGCGGGCCAGGACCTCGCAGGCGCGGCGGAGTTCCGTGCCGCCCGCCGTCCCGTAGCCGATGACCAGGCCGTGCACGCTCGGGTCGCCGTGGCACGTACTGCTGGTGTCCTCCACCAGGACGCCCTCCTCAGCCGCCGCCGCGATCACCGGCGCCACCGCCTCCTCGGGCAGCGGGAGCAGCACGTGCAGCCCGGCGGTGTCCCCGCCGATCCTGGGGCCGAGGTGTTCCACGAGCACGGCGCGGCGGCGGGCGTACTCCAGGCGCATCCGGCGCAGGTGCCGGTCCAGGTCCCCGCGTTCCAGCAGGAGGGCCGTGGCGGCCTGGACGGGGCCGCTGGTGCGGTCGGACAGCTCGGCCCGTACCCGCGCGAGGCGGTGCAGCAGGTCGGGTTCGGCCACGACCCAACCGATGCCGAGGTCGGGGTCGAGGGTCTTGGAGAGGGTGCCGAGCAGGACGACCCGCTCGGGGTCGAGCCCGTACAGGGCGGGCAGGGGCGCCACGTCGTACCGGAACTCGGCGTCGTAGTCGTCCTCGATCACCACGGCGCCGGTTCGTCGGGCCCAGGCCAGGAGGCGTTCGCGACGAGGCAGGGGGAGGCGTCCGCCCAGCGGGTACTGGTGGGCGGGGGTGGTGTAGACGAGCGCGAGGTCGTCGGACAGGTCGTCGGGGCGGATGCCGTCGTGGTCGACGGGGCAGGGAACGATCTCGGCTCCGCGTGCGGCCAGGATGGTCCGCGCCTTCCCGTAACCGGGCTCCTCCACCCCGGCGCGGAAGCGGGCCGTGGGGGCCGTCGCCGCGCCGGGCCAGCCCTCCCGGCTGGCGGTCAGGGCGCCGACCAGGTCGATCCCGTTGCCGGTCCCTCTGGTGACCAGGACGTTCTCGGGCCCCACCCGTACGCCCCGGGTGCGGCGCAGGTGTTCGGCCAGCAGGGCGCGCAGCCCGGGGTGTCCCCGGGGGTCGGGGTCGTCCGAGGGCGGGATCTCGGCGGCGTGCCGCCAGGCCCGGCGGAGCGCGGCGCGGTCGTGGTCGCGGACCCAGGCGGCGCCCGCGCGCAGGTCCACGACCCCGGCGCGGCGGACCTCGTCCCGTGAGGGGCGCCCCCGTACGGGTTCGGCGCCGTGTGCGGGTCGTGGTCGGGCGGGGGCCGACGGTCTCGGCAGGGGCCCGTGCTCGGCCACGAAGGTGCCGGAACCGTGGCGGCCGTCGAGCCAGCCCTCGGCGTAGAGCTGCTGGTAGGCGTCGGTGACCACCGTGCGGCTCACTCCGAGCTGCCCGGCCAGTGCCCGGCTGGAGGGCAGCCGTTCCCCGGCCCTGAGCGCCCCGGTGGCCATGGCCTCCCGCAGGGCGCCGGACAGCTGCGCGGTGAGCGGCGTGGGGTCGGCGCGGTCGAGGCGGACGGGCGGTTCGGTGAGGTGTCGGCGCACAGTGGTCTTTCACTTCCTGCCAGAAGTGGCCATGGTTCGGGTATCCACTTCTGCCTACCGTAGACCCATGCTCTCCACCACCGAACGCACACGGCTCAACCGCGCCAAGCACAAGACCCGGACCGACCGCGCCGAACTGTACGACCTCCTCGACGAGGGGTTGGTGTGCCACATGGGCGTGGTCGTCGACGGTGCGCCCCGGGTCGTTCCCACGGGGTACGGGCGGATCGACGACACCCTGTACCTGCACGGATCGACCGGTGCCCGGTCCCTGCGGACGGAGGGCGAGATGTGTGTGACCGTCACCCTGCTGGACGGGATCGTCCTGGCACGCTCGGGCTTCCACCACTCCGTGAACCACCGCTCCGCGATGGTCTTCGGAACACCGCGCGTGGTCACCGACGAACGGGAGCGCTGGGACGGGCTGCGGGCGATCACCGAGCAACTGGCTCCGGGGCGGTGGGACGCGGCCCGCCAGCCCGACGCCAAGGAGCTGGCCGCCACCAGGGTGCTGGCGCTGTCCCTGGAGGAGGCGTCGGTGAAGGTCCGCACGGGCCCGCCCGGCGACGACGAGGAGGACTACGCCCTGCCGATCTGGGCGGGCGTGCAGCCGGTCCGGACGGTCTTCGACCCGCCGGTCACCGACCCGGCCCTGGTCCACGACCTCCCTGTCCCGGAGCACGTCCTGGCCCGTGTGACGCGGTGACGTGTGACCCGGCGGGCGGCACGCCGCCCCGCCCCGGCCCCGCCCTCAGACCTCCACGATGACCGTGAAGGGACCCTCGTTGGTCAGGCCGACGGACATCTGGGCGCCGAACACCCCGGTGGCGACCTCGGCGCCCTGGTCACGCAGCTCCCGCACGACCGCGTCCACCAGGGGCTCGGCCACCGGTCCGGGCGCGGCCGCCTGCCAGGTGGGGCGGCGGCCCTTGCGCGCGTCGCCGTAGAGGGTGAACTGGCTGACCACCAGCAGCGGCGCCGCGACGTCGGAGCAGGACTTCTCGTCCTCCAGGATCCGCAGGGTCCAGAGCTTCCTGGCGACCTTGCGGGCCTCCTCCTCGGTGTCGGTGTGCGTGACCCCCACCAGGGCCATCAGGCCGGGACGGGTGATCTCTCCGACCACCTCGCCCTCCACCGTCACCGATGCGTGCGACACCCGCTGCACGACAGCGCGCATGGTCCTCCCCCGCCCTCTCCACGTGTTCCCCGCCCTCGGTCGGGCGGTCCTACCTCGATCGTTGCAGCTGGTTGAGCAGCCGCACGCGCCGGGTGTTGGTGATCAGACCGGTGAGGGTGACCACGAACGTGCTGATCGAGTCCGCGAAGTCCTCGATCCGCCACTCGCGCGGCCCGGTGTACCAGTGCAGGCCGTCACCGTCGAGCTCCTCGGGGCTGAGGTCCGCGATCGCCGCCGCGGCGAGGATGTTGGCCCAGCGGTCGACGTCGTCGAAGATGACCGCGTAGGGCAGGTAGCGCGAGTACAGCTCCACCCGTTCTCCGGGCGGGGCGCTCTGGGCGCGCGGGCTGAGCAGGTAGTCGCGGAAGCCCATCGTGTGCGCGTAGACGGAGCTGCCGAGCCTGGTCTTGGCGGGCATGTACTGCGCCCCCGCCGTGACGGCGGCCCCGGCGATGATCACGGCCAGTCCGGTGAAGGCCGCGTTCGTGAACACGGCGAGCACACCGGTCAGGACCACGCCGACGGCGGTGAGCGCCATGCCCACGGTGGTCCAGGTCCCCCGCACTCGGCTGGGTGAGCGGGAGAACCACTTGAGCCGGACCATGTCGCGGTACAGCTCCTCGCGGACCCGGTCCACACGCGCCGGGAAGTCGTCGGAGTGGCGGGGCGACCCGAGTTCGGACAGGCGCACGGAACGGCGCTCCCCGAAGAGGGCGTCCAGCAGGAGCCACTCGGAGGAGAGCAGGGTCTCCTCGGCCGGTCCGTCCAGGCGGACCAGCCTCCAGTCCACCGAGGTGAAGTGCTCGTGGGGCAGCTCCTCGACCCGGAGGTGACCGCGTACGGCCAGGTCGAGGACGGTTCCGGTGAGGTCCGCGATGTCCACGCGCTCGTCGACCAGTGTGCCGATCTGGCCCGGGTGGACGTCGTCCGGCGGGGCGAAGCGCATCTGGCCGTGCTCGCCACGGGCCACGGGTGCGTGGTCGCCCTCCGCCGCCTCGCTGCGCAGTGCGCGTTCGTCGCGTCCCCGGAGGCGGATGAGCGCGATCAGCCCGCCGACCAGGACCAACAGCAGGAGTCCGAACACGCTCGCGGTGGCCGGTGTCACCTGGAATGCGGACGCCAGCGACCATCGCCGGTTCAGGAGGGGTTCGCCCTCGGCGGTGCCGGGCGGGTAGTTCACGACGATGTCCAGCCGGTCGCTGGGGGTCATGTCGGCTTGGAGGAAGTGCGCGACGACCGCGTCCCCGCCCATGTCCGAGGCGGTGCAGTACATGGCGCTGCGGGGTTCGCCCGCCAGGCACGACAGTGCTTCGGGGGGCTGCGGGGCGGTCACGGTGACGTCGGTGGAGCGGACGTCGTGGCTGTAGGCGCCGACGGCGCGCCACTCCAGCTGGACGCCCTGGGCGACCTCGCCCACGGTGCCGCTCACCCGGTAGCTGAGCCGCACTCCGCGCGCGCCCTCGGTGGGGATGCGGACGAGGAGGGCTCCGTCGGTCTCCTCGGTCTCCACCTGGAGGGTGGAGCCGCCGGAGTCGACCGCCGTGACCCCGTTGATCTCGAACCGCCGGTCGTGGTCGGTGTCGTAGAGCATCGTGGCGGTGAGCGCCCGGGTGAAGGTCTCCGGCGCCGGACCTTCGAAGCGCAGGGACTCCTCGCCGTGCAGGATGCCCAGCTGGTCCAGTTCCAGGCGGATATCGTTGGTGATGACCGTGTCCGGGTCGGAATGCCGACCGCTGACCGCCGGTTCGTGCCCCGGTACTGTGGTTGCCGGTGCGGTCGCCGTCACCGCGTGCGCCGCTCCTCCCGGCCACCCCGCGGCGACCACCACGAACAGCGAGGAGAACACGAGAAGGGCCGTCGCCATCGCGACGGCCGGGCGCCAGGAGCCGACCCACCACATGACGCGAGAGCTTATCCGGTCCGCGAGCGGGCCGTATCCATCGGGCGCCCTCCCCGGCGTCGCGAACCGGACCCCCGCTGGTGGCTCCGTCGATCCTTCCTCCGGCGTGGCCGGACCCTCCGCGCGGGACGGGGGCCCGGTCGCGTGCTGACCCGACGACGGAACCGACCCGAGTCCGACCCGTGGGCGGAGCGCCCCGGCTTCCTCCAGCGCATGGGGCTGGGGGTCTCGCTGTCCCTGGGGACGGGGCTCGCCGCCGTGGGGTTCACGGGCTTCCTGGCGTTCTCGGCGCTGCTGCCGACGGCGCAGCCGGCCTGGGGGGAGCCCCTCGGACCGGACGCCACCCAGGTGCTGTCCGCCGAGTCGGCCTCGCCGGACACCGACGCCGTGCCGATCGAGGACCCCCTGGGGCAGAACCCGCTCTACGCCAACGGTGAACTCGGCGAGGTCACGTGTCGTCCGCCGCAGATGGACGCCGAGGACCCGGCTTCGGTGGAGACCTTCGTGCACGCGATCGCGGACTGCCTGGACGCGGCGTGGGGCACCTACTTCCACGAGGCGGGCATCCCGTTCTCCTCCCCCAACCGCGTGTACTGGTACGCGGCGGGCAACAGCCCGTGCGGGCCCTTCCCCAAGGAGGGGACGGCGGCCTTCTACTGCCAGGCCAACCAGGGGCTCTACCTGGGAGTGGAGGACATCGTGGCGGCCTCCGCCGGCAGTGACGAGGCCGAGGCGTACACGTTCCTGCTCAGCCACGAGTACGGGCACCACGTGCAGGGGCAGTCGATGATCCTGGCCGAGTTCCGCTCCCTGCGGGGCAACGCCGACGAGGAGACGGCGGACGAGCTCACCCGGCGCAACGAGCTCCAGGCCAACTGCCTGGGCGGGGTGTTCGTCGGCTCCGCTGAGGAGTCCCTCGGTTACGGGAAGTCGGAGCGAGCCAATATCCTCGACTCCGTCGGGCTCCGCTCCGACCACGCGGGCACGAGCACGCACGGATCGGTGGAGAACGGTCGTCTGTGGACCGCGCACGGTCTGGACCGTCGCGACCCGGCGGCCTGCAACACCTGGGAAGCCCGCGAGGAGCTGGTGCGGTGAGCGGTGACCACGGTCCGGGAGGCTCCGACGAGCCCGGCGGATCCGGACCCGGAGGTTCCGTGGGTTCCGATCCCGCCCTGTCCGCGGCGTTCACCCGGCTGGAGTACTCCCGCAGGGCGCACCGCACCAACCGCAGGGTGTTCAGTGCGGTGTGCGGTCTCCTCGTGGCCCTGCTCGCACTGTCGCTGCTCTCCTGGACCAGCGTCAACGAGGGCGAGTCCGCCATGGACACGGTCTCGGAGCGGGCGGACGGCGGAGGCGACGACAAGCCCGGCCAGCTTCCGAGCCCCACCGCCGAGGCACCCACCGGCCAGCTGGGGCTGCCCGGTCGCACCCTGCCCGACCGCCCCACCGGTCACAGCGCCCTGGTCGCCAACCCCCTCTACGACACCGGACGGCTCAGCCCGCTGCCGTGCCCGGTCCCCGAGCTCGACGTCGACGACCCCGGCTCCATGGAGCGGTTCCTGCACCTGGTCGCGGACTGTCTGGACGACGCGTGGAAGACCCAGTTCGACCGCGCGGGCATCCCGTTCGCCCCGCCGGACCGGGTGTTCTGGGACGAGCCCGGGGTGAGTCCCTGCCGTGCCTACCCGTCCCCGGCGGGCGCCTTCTACTGCCGTGCCAGCGGCGCGATCTACATCGGCACCTCGGACGTGGTGGAGAAGTGGAACGGCGCGGACGACAGCGTGGTGTACGCGTCCCTGCTGGCCCACGAGTACGGGCACCACGTGCAGGGTGAGTCCGGGCTCCTGGAGTACTACCACGAGCAGCGCCAGCTGGAGGAGGACGCCGCGGGCCGCAACTCCTGGACGCGGCGCAGCGAGCTCCAGGCGAACTGCCTGTCGGCGGCGTTCCTGGGGTCGATCCGGGTGAGCTACCCGCTCTCGGAGGGGGACCTGTCCACACTCCTGGACGACGCCTCGGCCACCGCCGACCGTCCCGACGGCCCCGAGGAGGAGCGCACGCACGGTTCCTCGGACAACAGTGTGTGGTGGACACGGACCGGTTGGACCGAGCAGTCGGCGGGTGCCTGCAACACCTGGGACGTGAGTGACGAGGGAATGGTGAAGTAGCGCGCCTGGTCACGGGTTGTCCACAGGCTCCGGCTTTCCGTGTTTCATCGCGACTGTGCGTGGCAGGATGCTGACATGCCGGACACCCCCGAACCCTCCGGCTCGTACGAGCCCGAGCACCCTCGCCCCGCGTCACCCTCCCTCTCCGCCACCCGGGCCCCCGCCGTCAGACGCTCCCCCGTGGACACCGCGGTCACCACCGTCGTGCCCCCGGTCGCGCCCACCGCCGAGCCCCGGTCCGCTCCCGTCCGCAACTGCGTGGAGCTGCGCGTGCACGGGGTCAGCGGCGGCCAGGCCGAGGAGCTCCTGGACGTGGAGCCGGCCATGCGTGTGGGCGGCGACCGGCTCGCGGGCTTCTTCCGCTGGCGGCGTGAGCCGGACACGCAGAGCGTCCCGGGGGTGCGGCGCGAGATCTTCGCCTGGGGCAACCTGACCTCGGGCAGCTCCACGCGGGCGTTCTGGCTCCTGCTGCTGCCGTTCATGATGCTCAACGTGGCGTACTGGATGCGGCCGGGCCGGATGGACCGGGGCCAGACCGGGGTCCGCAGGGCGGCCAGCATCGCCTACGGGGCGGGGGTGCGGCTGCTGGCGCTGTCGCTAACCGTGCTCATCACCCTGGCCTCGGCCGGGATCGGAATGGACCTGGTGGGCTGGCAGTGCGCGGGGCTGGGTGAGACCTGCGTCCAGGCGCGTCCGTGGCTGGCCTTCCTGGCCGCACCCTCCTCCCCGCTGTCCGCGCCGGGGTGGGGCCTGCTGGTGGGGGCGGTGCTGCCCGCGGCGGTGATCGTGGTGCTGTGGCGGCTCTCCCGGAGAACGGCCGCCGACTACGAGGTGGTGACCGGCCCGGTGCCGCCGGACCACTCCGAGGACGCCCCGCTGAGCCACCCGGACTTCTGGCGCAACAGCGAGATCATGGCCCGGCTGAGGTCGGCGCACATCGCGCTGGCGGTGGGCACGGTCGCGGCCCTGCTGCTGGTGCCCGCGTTCCAGTACGACCTCTCGGCCCGGGGCGGGGGGTCGGCCGCCGAGCCGGGTCTCTGGTGGCTTGGGACCCTGCTGGCGCTCCTGCTGGCGACCGTGGCGGCGGCGAGCACCGCGAGCGTCCTCGTGCCCGGGCTGGACCCCCGGTGGAACGCCCGGGCCGACCGGTTCTGCCGGGTGCTGCGGGACACCATGCTCGTCCTGGTGTTCGCCGTCGCGCTCTACACGGTCTGGCCGCGCCCCGGCTGGGTGGCCGAGGGACGGCTCCCGGGCAGCGGCACCATGCTGAACACGCTCTTCGCCATCCAGGGCGCACTGGTGCTGATGCTGCTGGTGGCGGCCCTGGTGCTGTTCGCGGTGGACCGCCCGCACGAGCGCACCGCCATGCGCGGGCTGGCCGGTCCGTCGACGGCGGCGCTCGGGACACTGCTCGGTGGCGGGTTCTCGGCCGCGCTGGTGTACCAGGGTTCCCTGTGGTTGAGCGGCTGCGGCCCCGTGAGCGCGCCCGAGGCCGGATGCCTGGCGCTGTCGCCGCCGACCGCCTACTCGTGGTTGCAGCTGGCGTTCGCCTTCGAGGCGGTGATCGTGCTGGCCGTGGTGGCGGTCCTCGCCCTGCGCCTGCGCGGGGCGGTGCGGGCGCAGCTGCCCGAGGTGACCTCGCTGTACTCGCGGAGTGTGCGGGACCGCCGGACCTGGGACATCGCCAGGGCCAGGGCGGCCGGTCGGATGACCGAGGTGCTGCCCACGGTGCTCGCCGCGCTGCTGCTCCCGGTGGTGCCCCTGGTGGGGCTGGCGCTCTACTCGATCATCAGCGGGAACCTGGTCGCCGGTCCGGTGGACGCGCCCATGGCCGTGGCCGGGGAGTTCCAGGGGGCGGTCCAGAGCGCGTTGGACGCCCTGGTGGGGGTGGGGTCGCTCCTCGGCGGGGTCAGCCTGGTGGCCCTCGTGTGGATCGGCCGGAGCGCCTACCGGGACCGCCCGACCCGGCAGGCGGTGGGCGCGGTGTGGGACGTGGGGACCTTCTGGCCGAGGGTCGCGCACCCGCTGGCCCCGCCCTCCTACGCCGAGCGCGCGGTGCCGCAGCTGACCGCGCGGGTGGCGAGGATGGCCGGGGAGGGCACGGACGTGGTGCTCTCCGGCCACTCGCAGGGGTCGGTGCTGGCCGCCGCGACCGTGTGGCAGCTGCCCCGGAGCTGCCGGTCCCGGGTCCGTCTGATCACCCACGGCTCACCGCTGGACCGGCTGTACGCGCGGTACTTCCCCGCCTACTTCGGACCGGCGTCCTTCGCGGACCTGACCGGGAGGGTGTCGGCCTGGCGCAACCTGTGGCGGGTCACCGACGCCATCGGCGGTCCGGTCAGACGCCGTGGCGCCGGTGCGGACGACGGCGGTGCCGAGGTGTCCCTGGAGGTGGTGGACCAGGCCGAACCGCTGCCCGACCCGCGCTCCTACGACGCCCCGCCCGGGGAGGCCAGACGCCCCGAGATCCTGGGGCACAGCCACTACACGAGCGATCCGGCCTACGCGGAGGCGCTGTCGGAGGTGCTGCCTCCGGTGCCCTCGGCCCGGCACGGCGGATGACCCCGCCCCCGGGAGCCGGGGACGGCGTTCACCCAGGGACGGGTGCCACCGGAGGCCGGAGGGTTCCGCCGCTCCGGGTTACCAGGGCCCGTAGGGGCCGTTGTTCTGGTTGCCGCCCACGCCCTTCACGGCGGGACGGACGTCCAGCAGGAAGATGAGGGTGGCGACCAGACCCAGGATGACGAACATGCCGGTGCCGGTCAGAACGGCGAGCAGCGAGACGCCGGAGGCCACACCGGTGAGGATCACCCACAGCTTCTTGGTCTGCTTGTCCATGACCACGAAGGCCTGCTCGGGTGTCCTCAGGGCCTCGATGAACGCGTACAGGCTGGCCACGAACGTCACGAGGTAGATCAGCTGCCAGATCCAGAAGAACAAGACTCACTCCAGTCGCCACACGCGTCCGAACGGGGTTCCGCCCGCTCTCCACGTTAAACGGACCGGACGCGGGGATCGTGCCCGAGAGAGGGGGAGATCACGGACCGGGTGCGCGCGGGGTGGTTCGGACCACCCGGCGCGGCGTGCGCGACGGTCAGATGGGGATGTGCCAGAGACAGGTCACGGTGGCCAGCAGGAAGGCCGAGGCACCCATGATCACGGCGCCCGCGTGGTACGGGAGCTCGTCGTCGGGACGCAGGAGCCGGTTGACCCGGCGCATGACGGTGGGTTCGGCGGCGTGCACGGCGGCCATCGCTCCGGCGGGCACGGGCGCGGGCCCGGCGGCGCCGAAGCGGAGCAGCGCCATGGCGAGTTCCCGTGAGGAGCTCCGGCGGCGGGCCTGGTCGTCGGCGCACATCTCGATGAGCAGCGCGACGCTCTCGTAGTAGGTCCGCACTAGGCGCACGCGGGGGAAGGCCCGCTTGAGGGAGGAGAACGGGAGCAGGACGAGGTCGTGGCGTTCACGCAGGTGGGCGTGCTCGTGGGCGAGCACCGCGGCGAGCTCGCGGGTGTCGAGCACCTCCAGGGCCCCGGCGCTGATCACCACCTGGGAGCGCAGCACCCCGGGCAGGCAGTAGGCGGCGGCGGCCGGGTGGTCGACCACGCGCGCGCCCGGAACGTCGGGGTGTTCGCTGGCCACCAGTTCGAGCAGGTCGTGGTGGCGTCTGCGGACCCTGACCACCTGGACGAAGGAGGCGACGAGCCCGGAGAAGAGCACGAGGGTGAGCGCGGCCGCGAGCACGACGGCGGCGAGGTGGCTCAGGCCCTCGATCCCCTGCGAGAACTCGGAGACGATGAACTGGCCGGTGAGGAGGTCGGTGGCGGCGGCCAACAGGCCGCCGGCGGCGCCGAGCTCGTAGGAGGACAGGCCGTAGGCCAGCAACGCGCCGATGGTGGACACGCCCCAGGCAAGGCCGAGCGCCTGCCAGGCGATGACCGCCGTGTAGGGACCGCGGGAGGGCCACTTCGCCCGGTGGAGTGCTTCCATGGCGACGAGGCAGCTGACCGCGACGAGTGTGAGGAGGGCGGCACTGACCATAGGGGCTAGTTCCTTGGCTGCTCGATTTCCGCGAGTGCGCGACGAAGCGCTTCAGCCTCCCCACCGTCCATGGACTGGACGAAGGCGGCCAGGGCCGCGTCGCGGTCAACCGTCTGACCGAGCGCGTCGAACATCAGCTCCGACACGTAGTTCTCACGGCTGGCCGCTGGACGGTACCGCCACGCACGACCTTCGCGTGCCCGGTCGACGACCTTCTTCTTGGCCAGTCGGTCGAGCACCGTCATGACGGTCGTGTGGGCCAGGTCCCGATCAGCGAGAGCCTTTCCGACCTCACGAACCGTCATTGGTTCGTTGCGTGCCCACAGTACATCCATCACCGCGCGTTCAAGTTCGCCAAGCCGATTCATGTTCACAAGTCTACGACCAGTAGTACTACTCGTCGTGGCACCCCCACGTTAATTCGGGATGGCTTTCGGGGAAGGGGATCGGGACCCCGGGGAAGGCCCCGTCTACCGCGCCCCCGGGCGTCCGACGTACGCTCCGTTCCATGGGACACCGGCATCCGAGCAAGCTCAAGAACCCTGAGGTGAGTCACGCGCGTGCCCGCTGGCTGCTGCGCGCGGAACTCGCCGGGTGTGACGCCTGCCGCGCCGAGGGCGACGAGGACGCCCTGTCCGACCTCGCGTCGGGCGGTGTCTTCGACTCCCTGATCACGGGTTTCGTCCTGTCCCGCGTCCAACAGTGGCACTCCCCGAGCCGCCCGTCCCAGTACCCCGCCACGGTGTACCGCATCGCCCCCATCGACGAACGCGACTTCTGGCGGCCCCCGACCCAGCACTGCATGCGCGTGTGCACGGTGACGGGGGCCGGGGGCGACGGCGTGGACACCCTCCCCGCACTGCGGGAACTGCGTCTGATGTCGGCCCGGGACCGCTCCCTGGTCCTGGACGACGTCATCGACGGTCTGGCCGAAACGGAAGGTTGACCTTGAATCCCGTGCTCCGGCTCCCCCTGCTGCCCGATCCCGGCACCCGCATGTCCCCCAAGCACGACAAGCCCATCGTCGGTCAGTGCGAGAGGTGCGGTGAGTACCTCAACGCGGGGGTGCGCACCTGCCCCAACTGCGGGCACTACAACGGCTGAGCCGTCCGCCCGGGGGTGTGCGCCCCCGGGCCCTCCCCCGGGCCGTTCCGGCTCGGGTCACCGGCCGGGGTCCGCGATCGGCGCCGGGTAGCCCTCGACGCCCTCCCCGTCCCCCTCCGTCCAGGGGCGGTGCGCGCCCGCCCCCGACAGTTCGGCGAGCTCGGGGACGTACCGGCGCACGTAGACGCCCTCCGGGTCGAAGCGCCGCGCCTGACGGGAGGGGTTGAAGGCCCGGTTCGGCCGGGTGTCGTTGCCGGTCCCCGCCGTCCACTGCCAGTTCCCGTACTCGTTCGCGACGTCCCCGTCGGTGAGGTGCGCGTCGAAGTGCGCGGCCCCCTCGCGCCAGTGCACCGACAGTGTCCTGGTGAGGAAGGCGGCGGTGATCATGCGGGTGCGGTTGTGCATGAACCCCTCGCGGAGCAGCTGCCGCATGCCCGCGTCCACGATCGGCACGCCGGTCCGGCCCTCCTTCCAGGCGGCCAGCGCCTCCGGGTCACGTCGCCACTCGCGGTCCCGCGCCCGGTAGTCGCGGGTGTTGATCCACGGGAAGGCCGCCGTCACCTGGTGGTGGAAGTCACGCCAGGCGAGCTGGCGCACGTACGCGTCGCCCCCGGGCAGGTCCCGGGCGGCGGTGGCGACCTCCAGCGCGGAGAGGCAGCCGAACCTGAGGTCGGCGGAGAGACGGGAGGTGGCGGCGCCGGGGAGGTCGTCGTTCCGGTCCCCGTAGTCGGCCAGGCCGCCGTCCGTCCAGGAGCGCAGGCGTGCGCGTGCCCGGGTCCAGCCGCCCGCCTGCCGTTCCGGGGCCAGGGAGCCCACCCCCGCGGAGTCGTCCGGGGTGAACGGGGCGCCCGGGTCGAGCCCCTCGGGCAGTTCCAGGCTCTCGGGCGCGGGCAGCACCGCGCGCCACGGTTCCGCCTCCCAGGCCCGCCAGTAGGGGGTGAAGACCTTGTAGTGGTCACCGCTGGCGGGGGTCACGTCGCCGGGTGGGACCACCGTCAGCCCGGGGTGGGTGCACACCTCCAGCCCGGTGGCGCGCAGGTCGTCCAGGCGCCGGGTCGCGAACCGGCTCACGCCCGCGCTGAGGTGGACGGCTCGGGCGCCGGTCTCCCGGGCCAGCTTCCCGACCTCGGTGGCGGTGTCTCCCCGGCGCAGGAGGAGGTCGCCCCCTCTCTCCCGCAGGCCCGAGCGCAGGTCCGCGAGGGCCTCGCCCAGGTAGGCGCGGCGGTTGCGGGCGGCGCGCGCCAGGAGCCCGGGTTCGAGGACGAAGAGGGGGACGACCGGCCCGGGGGTGCGCAGGGCGGCGCTGAGCGCGGGGTGGTCGTGCGGGCGCAGATCCTGTGTGAACAGGACGATGACGGGGGTGCCCACGAAGGACTCCTTCACTTTGCGAGACCATCACACTACCGGGCGTGTTCCTTGGTGGTTACACGGCGTCGGAGGGGGTAGGGCCCCACCATGAACCCGCCTCCCCGACCGGTCGTCGGCGTCTCCAGCTGCCTCATCGGGGCACCCGTGCGCTACAACGGCGGGCACTCGCGCTTCCGCTTCCTCACCGACGAGCTGGATCGGCACGTGGACTGGCTGCCGATCTGCCCGGAGGCGGAGATCGGGCTCGGTGTGCCGCGCCCCACCCTGCGGCTCCAGGAGCGGGCGGACTCACCCGGCGAGAACCGGGTGATCTCCAGCAAGGACGGCGCCGACCACACGGAGGACCTCGCCCGGGTGGCCGACCGACACCTGCGGGAACTGCGCCGTCTGGACGGCTACGTGCTCAAGAACAAGTCACCGAGCTGCGGCCTGTACGCCCTTCCGGTCTTCGACGACCACGGTGACCGGCAGCGCGGGACCGGCCGGGGCGCCTTCGCCGCCCGACTCACCGCGCTCCTGCCCCACCTGCCCGTCGAGGAGCAGGGCCGCCTCTCCGATCCCGTCCTTCGGGAGCACTTCGTGGAGCGGGTGTTCGCGCACGCACGGCTGCGGACCCTGTTGGAGGGCGCGTGGCGTCCGCGCGACCTGGTGGCGTTCCACACCCGGCACAAGCTCCAGTTGATGGCGCACTCACCGGACGGCTACCGCGAGACCGGCCGGATCGTGGCCCGGGCGGGAGGCGGCGACCCCGAGGAGGTCGCGTCCGCCTACGCGGAGGCCTTCCACCGGACCCTGGCCGTCAAGGGCAGCCGGGGCAGGCACGCCAACGTGCTCCACCACCTCTTCGGGATGATCAGCCCGATGCTGGACGACTCCCGCCGACACGACCTGCTGGCCGGGATCGAGGAGTACCGGGAGGGGCAGGCGCCGCTCAGCCTGCCGGTGGCGCTCCTCCGCCACCACTGCGCCGCCGAGGCCGTGACCTGGGCCAACGAGCAGACCTACCTGCGCCCCTACCCCGAGGCCCTGCGGCTGCGACACCCGGTGGCCGTCTGACAGCCGGAGCCGGACCGGGAGACGGTCCCGGGGGAAGGGGACGGATGGGGGGTTCGGGGGCGGCCCCGACAGTACGCCGCGAATTCCGAGCACAGTGAACACATTCGACTACAGTGGGTCACAGTTCTCGGCCGCGTGGTGCGCGGTTCCCGGTTGCCCCCGACCCCCAAGGTCCTCGACGTGTTCGTCACCATGCCCCGACGCGCCGCAGTGCTCGTCTCCTCCTGCGCCGTCGTGCTGCTCGCCACGTCGCTGGCCACCGCGCCCCCGGAACACCTGGTCGAGAGGATCGGCCACCACCTGTCCGCGCCCGAACCCGAACTGACCCACGGCCACGCGATCCTGCCCCAGGAACTCGCGCCCCCTCCCGCGCCCATCCCCCACCCCGGTCAGGTCGCCGTCTGCGAGGAACCCGGCCGCGACCAGGTCGTCCACCTGCCCGACACCGGAACTCCCGACGGCGAGGGGCGGCCCCTGTGGATCCGCCGCCCTCCCGGCCCCGACAGCACCGACCTGCCCGTCCTCTACCTGTTGCACGGGTCCGCCTCCTCCCACCGCACCCTGATGGACGCCGACCTGGGCGCCCATCTGGACCGGCAGATGTGCCGCTCGGGGGTCGAGTTCGTCGTCGCGGCCCCGTACGGCCAGGAGAGCGGGGGCTCCACCACCGAGTGGGGCGACGCCCACGACGGCCGCTTCGCACTGGAGAGCTTCGTCACGCGGGACACCGTAGACGCGGTCGAGGGAGAGCACCCGCGCCCCCGATCGCTGCGGGCGATCGGCGGCTTCTCCATGGGCGGCTACGGCGCGGCCGCCCTGGCGCTGCGCCACCCCGACCTCTACTCCCAGGCGGTCGGCTGGGCGGGCTACTACCGCGTGGACGACCCGCACGGGACCTTCGGGAAGGACACCGCCCCGCACTCCCCCGACCTCCTCCTCGATGCGGAGGAGGTGCGCGACCTCCGGTTCATGCTGGTGGAGGGGCGCGCGGACCACACCCCGCTCCAGGAGGGGAGCATCCAGGGGGAGGCCGCACGCTTCTCGGCACTCCTCACCGAACACGGTATGACGGTCGACACCCTTCGTCCCCGTGGCGGCCACGACCTGGAGACCTGGCGGAGCACCTTCCCCGAGACAGTGGACTTCCTGGTGTCCGGGTGGACGGCTACACCGTGATTCCCGCCGGGTCAACCCCGGCCCCCTCGGACGGTGCGGTGGGGAACAGTGTGTACCTTCGTCGCTGTTGACGACTACGGCTCGCACACTCGTTGCTGACACGACTCGGAGGAACCACCGGTGTCCGGACCCCTGCCGCTGGGACAGAAGACGGCGGTTCCCTCAAGGATCGCGACCGTCAGTCTGCACACCTCCCCGCTCGACCAGCCCGGCACCGGTGACGCGGGAGGCCTCAACGTGTACGTGGTCGAGGTGGCCCGGCGGATGGCCGAACGCGACGTGGCCGTGGACGTGTTCACCCGCGCGACCAGCGCCGACCTCCCCCCGGTCGTCGAGCTCGCACCGGGGGTGAACGTCCGGCACGTGCCCGCCGGACCGTACGGCCGCCTCGACAAGAACACCCTCGCGGACCACCTCTGCCCGTTCGTCTTCGGCATGCTGCGCGCCGAGGCCCAGGGCGACCCGGGCCACTACGACCTCGTCCACGGCCACTACTGGCTCTCCGGCAAGGCCGGGGTCATGGCCGCCCGCCGGTGGGGTGTGCCCATGGTGCAGTCCATGCACACCATGGCCCGCGTGAAGAACGCCGCGCTGGCCGAGGGCGACTCCCCCGAGCCGGAGGCGCGGGTGCGGGGCGAGGACCAGCTGGTCCGCCAGGCCGACCGGCTCATCGCCAACACCGACGACGAGGCGCGTCAGCTCACCGGCTTCTACGGCGCCCGCAACGAGCAGATCAGCACGATCCCGCCGGGGGTCGACCTGGAGACCTTCACCCCCGGTGCGCGCACGGAGGCGTTGGAACGCATCGGATTGCCGCGCGACGCCGAACTCCTCCTGTTCGTGGGCCGCGTCCAGCGGCTCAAGGCCCCGGACGTCCTCATCCGCGCCGCCGCCGACCTGCTCGAACGCGACCCCTCCCTGCGCTCCCGCCTGGTGGTCGGCGTGGTCGGCGGGCTGTCCGGGGGCGGCCGGAACGAACCCGGGCTGCTCACGGACCTCGCGCGTTCCCTGGGGGTCGCGGACGTGGTGCGGCTGGAGCCGCCGCAGGACCGGGCTCGCCTGGCCGACTACTACCGGGCCGCGACGGTGACCGTGGTCCCCTCCTACTCCGAGTCCTTCGGGCTGGTGGCCGTGGAGTCGCAGGCCTGCGGCACCCCCGTGCTGGCCGCCCGTGTCGGCGGCCTGACCACGGCGGTGGCCGACGGTGTCTCCGGGGTTCTCGTGGACGGGCACGACCCCCGGCACTACGCCGCCGAACTGCACCGGATGATCACCGAACCGGCCTGGCGTGCCAAGCTGGCCGGAGCGGGGCCGCGGCACGCCGCGACACTGGGGTGGTCGCGGACGGTGGACGAACTCCTGGACGTGTACCGGGACACCCTCAACCCGCGCGACCTCCGCCTGGCCGAGGCCCGTTGACGGGGGCGGAAGCGAAGCGACGAGAGGCGAGGACGTGGCAGCGGAAACAGAGCGCGAGAGCGCCGTCAGGGCGATCACCGAGGCCGTCACGGAGGCCGGACTGGAGGTCGAACGCCCCCGCGAGGGGTCCTTCCTGGTGACGATTCCCGGAACGGCCAAGCTCAGGACCATGGTGTGGCTGGAGGCCGGTCCGCACAGCCTCACCCTCACCTCGTTCTTCTGCCGCCAGCCCGACGAGAACCACGCGGCGTTCTACCAGTGGCTGACCCGGCGCAGCTCGGACATGTACGGGATGGCGTTCGTCTCGGACGACGTCGGGGACGTGTACGTCCGGGGACGCCTGCCGCTGGGCGGGGTGACCCCCGCCGAGGTGGACCGGCTGCTGGGCTGCGTGCTCACCTACTCCGACGAGAACTTCAACACCGCGCTGGAGCTGGGCTTCGCGACGGCGATCCGCAAGGAGTGGAAGTGGCGCCTCGCGCGCGGCCACGACACCCGCAACCTGAGCGCGTTCGCGCACCTGGCCGAGCCGGCCCCCGAACAGTAGGCCCCGCCGTGGGCGGCCACCCGGGCGGGATCGCTAGGCTGGCTCCCATGGGAACTCTGGTACTGCTTCGACACGGCGAGAGTGTCTGGAACGCGAAGGGGCTGTTCACCGGCTGGGTGGACGTGGACCTCTCCGCGCAGGGCGAGGAGGAGGCCCGCCGCGGCGGCGAGCTCCTCAAGGCCGCCGGGGTGACCCCGGACATCCTGCACACCTCTCTGCTCAAGCGCGCGATCCGCACCGCGAACCTCGCGCTGGAGACCGCCGACCTGCACTGGCTGCCGGTCGAGCGCTCCTGGCGCCTCAACGAGCGCCACTACGGTGCCCTCCAGGGCAAGGACAAGGCGCAGACCCGTGAGGAGTACGGCGACGACCAGTTCATGGTCTGGCGCCGCTCCTACGACACGCCCCCGCCGCCCATCGCCGACGACGACCCCTACTCGCAGGCCGGGGACGCGCGTTACGGGCTGCTCCCGCCGGAGCTGCTGCCGCGCACCGAGTGCCTGAAGGACGTCCTGGACCGCGCCCTGCCGTACTGGTACGACAGCATCGTCCCGGACCTGGCCGCGGGCCGGACCGTCCTGGTCACCGCGCACGGCAACTCGCTGCGCGCGCTGGTCAAGCACCTGGACGGCATCAGCGACGCCGACATCGCGGGGCTGAACATCCCCACCGGCATCCCGCTGGTCTACGAGCTGGACGACCAGTTCCAGCCGACCAACCCGGGTGGTACCTACCTCGACCCCGAGGCCGCCAAGTCCGCAATCGAGGCCGTGGCCAACCAGGGCAAGAAGTAGTCCGGACACCGACCCCCGTGCCCGCACCGCCGACCGGTGGTGCGGGCACCGTCGTGTCCGTGGTCAGTAGACCAGGGCCTGGGCGCCGTCCCGGAGGGTCTCCTCCACGAAGGTGGCCGCGCCCGCGATGCGCACGCCCTCCAGCAGGTCCTGCTGGGTGAGTTCCCTGCGGGCCGCGCACTGGGTGCACACCGTGACGGCACCGCCCGCGAGCACCCCCGCGAGCAGGTCCCGGAGCGGGGCGGCGTGGGGAAGGGCGAACTCCTCGGCCCGCCCGGGCACCGCGAACCACGAGGCCTCGCCGGTCAGCCAGAGCGACACGTCCACGCCGCTCGCGACCGCCGTCGCCGCGACGGTGAAGGCCTGGTTGCAGCGCTCCGGGGAGTCCTCACCGGCCGTGACCTTGATCACCAGGGAACGAGTCATGCGGTCAGCCTACTCAGAACGCGGCGGCGGTCACGACGGCGCCCGAGATCGCGCAGAGGGCGAAGGCGACCAGGAGCAGGATCGCCTCGCGGCGACGGGGTGAGACGCGGGCCGGCCCCTCCTCCACGCCGTGCTCGACGCTGAGCGGGGCGCCCTCGGAGGCGACCAGCACCACCCGGCCGTCGCGCACGTCGACCTCACCGGTGACGCGCACGCGCGCGCCCTGGCGGATGATCCACTCGCGGTACTCGAACTCGATGGTCTCGCCCCGGAAGACGCCGGAGATGCGGCCGCGCACGCGCGGCAGGAGGTCGTCGGCGGCGGCGGCGACCCCGGGCTGGGGGCGGCCGACCAGGCGCTTGAGGCAGAGCTCGGGGTCGCGCGGCTCCACGCCCGCGGGGTCGACGTAGACGCGCTCGACCACCCCCGTGCGGTCCTCGGCCACCAGCCCGAAGAGCTCGTCGGAACCGTAGTCCGCGATCGAGTCGCAGGCCCGCTCGGTGACCGCGCCCTCGGCGCGGTCGCGGACCAGCGGACGGTAGTGGCGGAGCACCTCGTGGCCGTGCCACACGCACTCGGCGCCCGCCAGCCCGGACTCGATGGGACCGGAGGGCCCGCCGGCGGCCACACCCGTGAGCGTCACCCTCTGGCCCCTGAGGGGCACCAGGGCGCTGGGCAGGAGCTGGGCCAGCCCGCGCTGCCGCAGCCAGCGGCGCAGCCCGACGACGGTCAACGGCAGGAGGACCACCGCGACGGCGAGCAGCGCCACACCGATCACCATGAACACAGGCAGCCCCTTAGTAAGCGCGTCGGAGGTCAAGGACGACTGCGGGCGCCGAGCCCCAAGGACACACCGCGTCTGCTGACAATCTTTACCAGTTCTCCGGGAAAGCGGGGCCAATTGGGCATGTCCAGTCCAAGGCTCCTCGATGCCGCGGATCGCACACGGCCGGGGCGTCACCGGAGGGGTCCGGGCGCCGCCGAGCAGGGCGTGTGTCCGCCGAGCATGCCCTAGGCTCGTTGGCTATGGATGCTGAGGTACACCCCGATCTGGAGAAGCTGTCGTTCCTGTTCGGACGCTGGGAGGGCGTCGGCGTCGCCGGTTACGCCGACGAGGAGGAACTCCAGTTCGGTCAGGAGGTCGAGTTCGTCGTCAGGGACGGAGCTCCGTACCTGGACTACCGGAGCCGGGCCTGGCGGATGAAGGCCGACGGGACGCTCGGAGAGCTCATCACCGAGGAGTCCGGCTACTGGCGTGCCCTGTCCGAGGAGGACACGGCGCGCTACGCCAAGGACGACGAGAAGAACATCATCCACCTGGAAGTGCTGATCGCCCACAACGAGGGCTTCATCGAGTCCTACCTGGGCAACGTGTTCGCGAACCGGGTGGAGATGGCCACCAACGCGGTGGTGCACACCATCACCGGTCTGGAGGTGCAGGCCTCGCACCGCCTCTACGGGCTCTTCGGTGAGGACCGGGACACCCTCGGCTACGCCTGGGACCTGGCCGCGCGCGGGCACGACCTGCGCTCGTACATGTCGGCTCAGCTGAAGAAGGCCGGAAGCAAGTAGCCGTACGCGGCCTTCGCGGTCGCGCTCCGACCCGTGGTCGGGGCATGGGCGAACCCCGGGCTCTGTCCCGCGTGTGCGGGGCCGGTCGGACCAGGTCCGGCAGCCCGGGGTTCGGGTGTCCGTCAGGTATTCGCGCGAACGACGTCGAGCGAACGCTCGGCGTCGCCCTAGCGGACGGCCACCTCGCCAGTCCTTGAATGAATCATCTCTCGGACCACCTCCTTTCCTGCGTGCTCCGAAGGTACGTCCCGTGGCCGGGGTGGGGCAAGTGATTTTCGGAGCTCCGTCCTCCCTGTTCAGAAGGGGTGCCGCGGGGCGTTTGGCGGGCCGGATAACCTCGGTTCCATGACTTCGCCGCTGCTGACCACACCGGGTGCCGTGAGCGCCGACAGCCCCGACTCCGACGTCGCCGCGCACTACGGCGACCCCTCCCACGAGGCCCGCGCGATGGAACGCTCCAGTGCCTGGGTCGACCGGAGCAACCGTGGCGTGGTGCGCGTGACCGGACCGGACCGCCTGAGCTGGCTCAACGACATCACCAGCCAGCTGACGCGGGACCTCGCCCCCGGTGTCGCCACCGAGGCCCTGGTCCTGGACACCCGGGGCCACCTGCGCCACCACCTGTCCCTGGTGGACGACGGTGCGGCGACGTGGATCCACACCGAACCCGGCGGCGGCCCGGCGCTCGCGGAGTTCCTGGACTCGATGGTGTTCACGCTGCGCGTGGAGGTCGAGGACCTCTCCGACGCGTTCTCCGTGCTGACCGTGCTGGGCCCGGAGCGCTCCCGGGTGGCGGCCGTGGCCGAGGGCGTGCTGAACCGCGCCGCCGAGGACCAGATCGACCTCCTCGTGCCCTCCGGCGACCTCGTGGCCGTCGCGGAGGGGCTCACCGCCGCCGGGGCCCGACCGGCGGGCATGTGGCCCTACGAGGCGCACCGGATCGCCGCGCACCGCGCCCGTCCGGGGCTGGACTCGGACGAGCGGTCCATCCCGCACGAGATGGACTGGATCGGCTCCGCCGTGCACCTGGAGAAGGGGTGCTACCCGGGCCAGGAGACGGTGGCGCGCGTGCACAACCTGGGCCGCCCGCCGCGCCGCCTGGTCATGCTGCACCTGGACGGCACCGTCGAGCGGCTGCCGAAGCTGGGGAGCGACATCGAGCTGGACGGGCGCAGGGTGGGCCGGGTCGGGACCTCCTCGCGCCACCACGAGCTGGGCCCGATCGCCCTGGGCCTGGTCAAGCGCACCGTCCCCGTCGACGCCGACCTGGTCGTGGACGGGATCGCCGCGGGCCAGGAGGTCGTCGTGGACCCGGACACCGGCGCCAACGCCGACCTGAGTGACTTCCGGGGCAGGCCCAGGTAGTCGGACGGAGGGGCCGCTGACCGGTACCGGTCCGCGGCCCCTCCGGAGTCCGCGCGGTCCTCAGACCGTGAGGACGATCTTGCCCCGCGTGCGGCCGGTCTGGTTCAGGCGCCAGGCCTCGGCCGCCTCCGCCAGCGGGAACTCACGGTCGACGTGCACCTTGAGCGCGCCCCCGTCCGCCAGGGCGGAGAGTTCCACCAGGTCGTCGTGGTCGGGCCGGACCCACACGTACTGCCCGCCGTCGGCGAGGACCCCGGGGTCGGCGATCGAGACCACTCGGTCCCGGTGGTCCGTGACCGGCAGGGCTGCCACCCCGCCGCCGACGAAGTCCAGGACCGCGTCCACGCCCTCGGGCGCGAGCGCCCGCACGCGTTCGGTGAGTCCGTCCCCGTAGGTCACCGGTTCCGCGCCCAGCGCTCGGAGGTGGTCGTGGTTGCGCTCGCTCGCCGTACCGATGACCCTGGCGCCCCGGGCGACCGCGATCTGCACCCCGAACGCCCCCACGCCGCCAGCGGCGGCGTGCACCAGCACCGTGTCACCGGAGCCCACCGAGACGCGCTTGAGGGACTGGAGGGCGGTCAGCCCGGCCAGGGGTACCCCGGCCGCCTCCTGCCAGTTCAGCGAGGCGGGCTTGGGAGCGATGAGGCGCACGCTCGCGGAGACCAGTTCGGCGTAGGTGCCGTTCTTCGCCCAGTCCTTGCGGAGGTACCCGTAGACCTCGTCCCCTACGGCGTACTCCCCCGCGTCGAACCCGACGGCCTCGACCACACCGGACACGTCCCACCCCGGTACGAGCGGGAAGCCCGCCTCCATGACGGGGTCCAGGCCGCCCGCCGCGAGCTTCCAGTCCACCGGGTTCACCCCGGCCGCGCGCACGCGGATCAGGACCTCCCCAGGGGCGACCTTGGGATCGGGCAGGTCCACCAGGGCGAGGTCGTCGGCGGATCCGTACTGCTGTAGTGCTATTGCCTTCATGTCGGGTGACAAGGCGGTGACCGGAGGATTCATTCCGTCCGCACGCGACCGGGCCCGGTGGGGATTCCCACCGGGCCCGGTCGTGTGCGGCGCCGTGCTCCCGGGTACTGGCGCGCCAGGTTACTAGCGGAGCGCGGCGGCCAGGCGCTCGTCGTGCAGGCGCTCGCCCCAGGCGGGGGGGAGCGGGTTCAGCTGACCCACGCGCCAGCGCAGCAGGAGGTCGGCCAGCTGCGGGTTGCGCGGCAGTGCCGGGCCGTGCAGGTAGGTGCCCAGGATCTGGCCCTGGAAGGCGCCCTCGGTGTGGTCGTCGTTGCCGATCCCCTTCACCGTCGTGGACAACGGGCGGGCCTGCGGGCCGATCGCGGTGCGCCCCTGGTGGTTCTCGAAACCGGTGATCCGGCCGACGCCCAGTGCCGGGTCGACGTCGGCGACGATCTCCCCCACCGCGCGGGTCTGGCCCCGGGTGCTGCGGATGTCGAGGATGCCCACGCCCGGAAGCGGGTTGGCCTCGTCGTCGCCGTAGCTCTCACCGATGATCTGGTAGCCGGCGCAGACCGCGAACACGCAGGCGCCGCGCGCGGCGGCCCTGGCCAGCCCGCCGTCGGCGCGGAGCCGGTCGGCGGCCAGGATCTGCGGGCGGTCCTCGCCGCCGCCGAGCAGGTAGATGTCGCCCTGCTCGGGCACCGCGTCACTGGAGTGGACGTGCACGATCTCGGTGGGGATGCCGCGCAGTTCCGCGCGGCGCTTGAGGATCAGGACGTTGCCCTGGTCCCCGTAGGTGCTGAGCAGGTCGGGGTAGATCCACACGATCCGCAGGGCGCTGCTGGTGTTCGACATGGGTGTCTGTCTCCTACTGGACGCGGCCGTACGCCGTGCGGATCTGCTGGAAGGCTGTGTAGTTGGCGATGACGTCGACCTTGGTGATGTCGGGGCGCTCGGCCTTGAGCTTGGCCAGCACCTCGTCCACGCGGTCGGCGACCTCGAAGGGCACCTCGTCGGTCTCCAGGCGCAGCGCGAGGTCCGTCCGGCGCTCGCCCATGACGAACACCCTGCGGTCGCGCAGCACCGTGTAGTCGACGTCCCAGAGCCAGGAGGTGTCCTTGCCGTCGGGGATCTGGGCGTTCACGGCGAGGATCACGGGGACGCGGGGCGGGTCCAGGACCGCGAAGGACTCCAGCCAACCGGCCGGGTTCTTGGAGAGCAGCAGGCGGACCTCGACACCCATGGTGACCACGGAGGTGTAGCGCCCGGCCACCGAGGTGACCTCGCGCAGCCGTTCGATGGTGCGCTCGGGGTGCATGCCGTAGCCGGCGGCCGTGGCGGCGGCGATCGCGGCGTTGGCGCGGTTCGCGTCACCGGGCAGGTTCATCCGGAGCTTGATCTGCTGACCGTCGGGGGCGACCAGCACGTCGTTGTCGTTGTCCACCGCCCAGGTGGCCCGGGGGCGCGACAGTCCGCACTCGGGGCACTCCCAGTGCGGGTCGACGTCGCGCTTGAGGTGACCGCCGCACTCGGGGCAGCACCAGGAGTCCTCCTTCCAGCGCTGCCCGGCCGACACCCAGGTGGCGTTCGGGGCGCCGAGCCCGGCCCAGGCCACGAGCGGGTCGTCGGCGTTGGCGATGACGTGGGTGTTGGTCTGCGCGAGGGCGGTCCGCCACTTCTTCGCGAGCAGGTTGATCTCGGAGGCGCGGTCCATCTGGTCGCGGCTCAGGTTCATCAGGACCACGAAGGAGGGGTTGGTGGCCTTGAGCACCTGCGGGAGGTACTTCTCGTCGACCTCCAGCACACCGTTGACCGCCGACTTGTTGTCGGACAGGGCGGTGATGTGCCCGGTGGGCATGTTCGCGCCGTACTCGTTGGTGGCGACGTCCCCGAACTCGCGCAGGGCCTGCGCGATGAGCCGGGTGGTGGTCGTCTTGCCGTTGGTGGCGCTGACCAGGGCCAGGCGACGTCCCTGGGCGAGCTTGGCGAGCAGGTCCGGCTCGACCTTGAGGGCGACGCGCCCACCGATGACGGAGCCGTCTCCGCGTCCGGTGGCCCTGGACAGGCTGGCTGCGCTCCTGCCCAGTACCGAGGCCAGTTGGGCGCGCAAGGGAAGCTCGCTCATCAATTCTCCACGATCGGTAGATCACCCGCACGAACGCGCTTCGGCGGCGGGCGATGTGTCGGGCCAAGCTTATTGTCCACCGAACCTCAGACCCGCCAGTCCAGACGCTCGGGCGGCGGCCCGAGGTTGGGCGGGACCTTCTCGGGGTCGGTGCCGCCCACGGTCCCGGCCGCCCCGACGGCGTCGTGGACGACGGATCCGCTGGTCGCCCCGGGGGTGTCGTCCGGAACGGCGCGGTCCGGTCGGAGGGCGCCCTTCGGCGCCGCGGTGGCTCCGGACGGCGCGGCGCCGCCCGTTGGCGACTCCCGGAGATGGCCGTCCCCTGTGCCGCGTCGGGACACCGGCGCTCCCGTGGTGGCCCCGTCGCCACCACTCGGCTCAACGTTCCCGCTGGTCCCGGTGTTCCGGTTGTCGTCCACCGTGGCGAGGGTGGCCGTGGACAGGGTGAGGATACCCGGGTTGGTGTCGGCGAGGATCGGTCCGCCCGGCGTCAGGACGAGGGCCGCGGTGGACGGCAGCCCACGCAGGGACCGCGCGTCCAGTGCGAGGGGGCGCGATCCCGGCCCCTCGTCCTCGTCGGGCCGCACCGGGGTGTCGATCTCGGCGGCCTGGCTGGTGACCCGACCCCACACCGTGGTCGATCTCACATGGCGGACCAGGTCGAGGGGGGCGATCGCGGCCGTGGCGTTGCGGATCAGCGCCCCGGACTCGGTGTGCGGGGAGGGGAAGAGGAGGTCGTCGTCCTCCTCGTCCTCGGCCGGTTCCACCACCGTGCCGCCCACGGCCGCGCCGATCACCTCGGTGAGCCGGTGCACCTCCAGGTCCCGGGGGTCGGAGGCCGCGGCGGCCGCCGCCACCGCTCTCCCGACCTTCTCCGCGTCGCCGTCCAGGCCCATCACCACCGGAAGGCAGGCGGGGTCGGTGAAGCGCTCCAGGGCGGCGGGGACGGCGGTGCGGAAGAGCAGGACCACCTCCACCCCGCCCTCCGAGGCGGCGGCCAGGACCTGGTCCACCTCCTCGGCCGGGAGGGTCTCCGCTCCGCAGACGACCACGCTGCGGGTCCGTGACGGCCGGGCCCTCGGGCGGAGTCCGGTGACGGCGGGTTCCGGCGAGCGCGCCTCCAGGAGTTCGCTGAGCGCCGCCACGGCGTAGGTGCCGTAGACCCGGGCCGCGCCCTCCCCCGAGGCCCGGTCCGTGGAGATGATCTTGACCTGGGCGTAGGCCCCGTCGTCGGCCCGGGTGCCCACGGCCTCGAAGGGGCTGAGCCGGTTCTCCAGCGTCCAGGCACGTTCGCGTACCCCCGGATCGTCGGCGCACCGCTCGCGCACCCGGGCCCGCTCCTCCTCGGAGAGCAGGGCCAGGGCGGCGTCGTCCTCGGCCGTGTCGTCCTCGGGGGTGACCAGGGCACGCAGTCCGCCGATGAGCCGGGCGACGCCCACGTCCGGGCCGAGCACCTCCAGCAGGCGCAGCAGCAGGGTCTCGTCCGCGTCGGCGTCCTCCAGCCGCCCGGAGGCGGCGGCCGCCGCCGAGAGCACCCGGGCCCGCTGCCCGGCGTCCAGGTTGGTGCCCAGGGTCATCCTGGGCAGGTCGGCCGGGAGGACCCAGTGCCGGGGCCCCACCGCGCAGCGGCGGGCCAGCCGGACCAGTTCGCTGGTGACCGAACGCCCGGTGAGGTCCACGACGGTGAGGTCGCCGCCCTCGCGGAGCCGGGAGATCCCGACCGTGGTGAGCAGTGCCGACCATCCGGCGTCACCGCCGCCGACCACGAGGACCGACGACACGCCCGGGGGCACGGTCACGCCGTACCAGCGCGGTTGGGCCTCGTAGGCGCGTGCGGCGGCCTGCCACTCGGTGTACCGGCGCGCGTGGGCGCGCTGCTGGTCGTGCAGGGCCCGCTCCCGTGCGGCCCGTTCCTCCGCCAGGCGCGCCTGCGCGCGTTCGAGCCGGGTGGCCATCACCTGCCTGCTCTGGAGCAGCGCGAAGACCAGCGGCGCCGCGATCGCCGCGCAGGCGCACACCCCGCCCAGGGCCAGGCTTCCGGGAAGGATCCTCAGGGTCCACAGCAGCGGGCAGAGCAGGGCGAACAGCCCGAGCCCGGCCAGGGCGTAGTGGAGCGGCCGGTTGGTCTGGGCCTCGCTGTCGAACTGTCCGGCGACCCACTCCTGGCTCAGGGTCTCCGCGTCCCCGGGCGCGGGGCGGCGCGGGGCCGGTCCCGGCGGCGGCAGCACGACCCTGTGCCGCCAGCCGAGGTAGGTGCGTCCCGCCGCATCTCGGGGCGTGCTGGCCGCGGCCGCCGACGACCGTGGTGTGGGCACCGTCCGAACACCTCCTCACCGGCGGGGGGAGTACCGCCGGGATTCCTTCACGCGGGGGTTCCGGCCAGGGGTCGGAGGTCGGGGCTGGGGGCCCGCGCCCGGCGTGCTTGCCACGGGCCGTGCGCCTTCGCGGGGGGACGTCGGGGGCGTCCGGACCCTCCGGAGAACACGAACCGTGACCTTCAGTGAATCAGGGCTGCCCACCGCTTTCCAGTCCCCGTCCCCACCTGTGGACAACCGCCACCGCCCCACCGGGAGGAACCCGCTCGAAGCGTCGCCCTACGCGAGGGGCGGATGTTTCCGACGCCAGGACGGGGCAGGGAACAGGGGGACCGAGGAACCAGCGATCGGTTCCGCACCAAGGAGGTGGCCCCCGTTCCGGAACAGCTCGCGGCTCCGCTTCCCCTGGCGTTCACGACGGCGACCGGCCTGCTGCTCGCCTCTCTGGTCGCGTGCCTGGTCATGGCCCGCAGGTGGAGGCGGCGGCACCAACCGCCGTCCGAACGGGCATCCACCGACCGGGCCCTGACCTGCGAGGAGCGCCGTTCCGTCGCACCGTACCTCCGTTCCGGCCGGTCCGCACCCGACCCCGAACGGGCCCGGCGGACGGTCGCCGCCGCGCGGGAGCTCCGGAGGGGGTGGGAGAACCCGTGGAACCAGTGCGGATTCCTCCTGTACCTCACCTGGTTGGCCCTGACCGTCGGGCACATGGTGTGGAGCGGGACCGCGTCCTCGGGAGCCCTGGGCGTCTTCCTTCCCGTGCTGGCGCTGCTGGCCGTGGTCTTCGTGGTGAGACGGCGCCGGGTCCTCGGTCGGACCCGCCAGTCGGAGCGGGCCAACACGGCCCTCGCCGCCCTCGCGAAGGCCCCGGAGCGCCCACCCGGCGGGGACGGGCTCCGCAAGCCCTACTGACGAAGGTGGTCGAACGTGCCGGACACGCTGCTGAGGGCGTTACCCCTGGTCCTCGTCGTCGTCTTCCTGTCAGCGCTCCTGTACACCCTGGCGCGCTCACGTCGATGGCGACGCGAGCACGGGGCGTCGAAGCCGCCGCTCGTGGACCCCGAGCTGACCCGGTTCGGGACGCCCTTCTCCCCGACGCGGGTCCGGGCGGCCCGCCTGGTGCGGGAGGGGTGCGTCGCCGACGACCCCGCCACGGCGTACGTCGTCGTCCTGCTCGCGGAGCGGGAGCTCGGAACACCCGAGGACCCGTGGCGGTCACGCTCCCTGGCGCTGTTGCTCCTGGTTCAGCTCCAGCTGGTCCTCTCACAACTGATCAACCGGGGAGCCGGAACGCTCTTCATCCTTCTGGCCCTGGCCCTGCTCGTGGGGTGCACGGTGGCCTTGGGCTGGCTGGGCGAACGGAGCGCGCGGAGACGGCGGGAACGGGTCGAACGCGCGCTGCGCCTCAACCGCGCCCCGGCCGCCGGGTTCCACGGGGCCCGGAGGGCTCAGGGGGAGGAACCGACATAATGGTGGTGGCCTCGCGCCCGGGGTTCCGGGAGGGGCCGCCTGGGCCGCCCTCCCCCACCCCCGTCACGCGCGCCCCGCCCAGGTGCTTCCGGGCGTGGCGGTCGACGAGGAGTCCCCATGGTCGGCCAGGCACTCGTCGTGCAGGTGATCGCGCTGGTGTTCCAGAGCGCCGGAGCGGTCTCACTGATCCTCGCCCTGCTCTGGAACCGCCGACGGGGACGGTTCGGCTGGAGCGAACGCGCCCGCGCCCGCCTGGCGCCCGGGTCGGCGGAGCGGCGCCGGGTCCGCCCCTTCCTTCGCGACGGGACGGCTGCCCCCGACCCCGAGCTGGCCCGTCTCACCGTGAGAGTGGCCGAACACCGTGTGCGCTCGCTGGAGAACCCGTGGCACGTCCCGGGCACGAGCCTGTTCGCGATGGGGGCCGGACTCTTCGCGTTCGCCCAGTTCCATTCCGCCTACGGATTCGGCCCCCTCGCCTGGTGGGGGCTGGCCCTGTGCGCGCTCGCGGTCAACGGTCCCCTGGTCCGGCGCATCGCGCTCGACCGGGCGCGACGGGCCCTGGCGGCCAACCGGGAGCTGGCGGAGCCGCACGCGGACTCCGAGGAGCCCCCGGAGCACACCGGGGCCCGGGAGCGCTGAGGCGGGCGCGACGG
>NZ_CBDRIY010000047.1:0-42644 GCF_965344335.1 Nocardiopsis eucommiae | reverse complement strand
CCCCCCCCCCCCCCCCCCCCCCCCCCCCCCCCCCCCCCCCCCCCCCCCCCCCCCCCCCACGGTTCGTCGCGTTACTGCTGATCCGGGACTACTCGGGTGGTGCGGTCAGGTGTTCGAGGCCGTCGGCCAGGCGCCCCAGCTCCTCTCGGGTGTCGGGGTCGGCCACGGTCTCGGCGGTCGTCCGGAACCGGTCGAGCGAGCGTCCGGCCTGCGCGGGCCGGCCCGCGTCCACGTGGTGCTCGGCCAGCTCCAGCTGACGGGTGAGACGGGTGGCCTCCGAGAACGTCAGTCCGCCCGCCTCGGCCAGTTCCCCGACCCGTTCGTGGACCTCGGCGAAGGTGAACGCCTCCGTCTCGTCCTCCAGGTCGGTGACCTGGACGTCGCGGAACCACACGAGGTCGTTCGCGCCGTGGTTCTGGAGCCCGACGCGTCCGGCCGAGAGGTCACGGGCCGGGTCGGTGCTCTCGAACTCGTTGACCAGCTCGCCGTTGATCCACACGCGGATCATCGGGTCGTCGACCTCGATCTCCATCGTGTTCCACTCACCCACGACCTCCGGGTGGGAGGAGGCGGCCTGGAACGTGTAGACGGCCCCGGTCTGGGTGAGGGGGTCACCGTCGGGGGCGCCGTACGGATCGATCTGGATCTCGTAGCCCTCGTTGACCGCGACCCACGGGTCGTCGCCCGGGTCGGGGAAGCCGACGAAGACACCGGAGTTGTCGGACTCCTCGTGGGTGAGGTAGTCCAGCTTCATCCGGTACGAGCCGAGCTCGTCCTCGTGCCAGAGCAGGCCCATGCCGCCCTCGGTCTGGAGGACGCACCCGTCACCGTCGTCGACGATCTCGAAGCTCCCCGGTCCGGCCATGTTCCAGCCGTCCAGGGACTCGCCGTCCCACAGGGCGCGGTAGCCGTCGTCGAGGTTGGGCGGCGCGCACTCCACGGGGGCGGGTTCGTCCCCGACCGTGATGGTGTGCGTGGCGGAGGTGCCGGTACGCCCCTCACCGTCGGTGGCCACGGCGCTGACCGCGTACTCGCCGTCCGGGACGTCGGTCCAGGAGGCCTCGTAGGGGCCCTCGGCCACCGTGGCGACCGGCTGCCCGTCCACGAGGAACTCCACCTCCTCGATCCCGGCGTCACCGTGGTCGGTGACGTCCGCCGCGAGGGGGACGTCCTCGCCCGACCCGAAGGTCGCGCCGTCGGCCGGGCTGGTCAGCTCGGTCTCGGGCCCGTCCTCGTGTCCGCCTTCGTGGTCCGCGTTCACGTCGAAGTAGTTGACGTTGAACAGCGCCTCGTCCCCGGCCCCGTCGTTGACGAAGACGAGGTGGAGGTCGATGGTGCCGCCGGGGTCGGTGACGTCGTCCATCGTGACGTCGGTCCACTCCTGCCAGCCGCCGGTGGGGGCGACGTCGACCGAGCCGACCAGTTCACCGTCGGGTGAGTCGGCGCGGGCCTCGATGGTGCCGCCCGCCCCGTCCGAGGCCACACGGAAGCCGATCTGCTCGACGCCGTGCAGGTTGACCGGGTCGTAGGAGACCCAGCTGCCGTGGTGGATGCCGCCGAGGTTGCGCAGGCCCCCGTTGGGGTCCTCCGTGGTGTCGGTGACCACGCCCTCGGAGCCGGTGAAGTACTGCGCCTGCATCCGCGACGGGTTGAGCTTGACCCCGTCGCTGCCGGTGAGCGCCGGGACGCCGTCCCCGCCGTGGTCGGTGTACTCGGCCTGGAGGACCCAGAAGATGTTCATGTCGTGGCCGTGACCGCCGTCGGTCCCGGTGACGCTCACACCCTCACAGCCCTCGTACTGGGTCCAGGGGTGTGCGTGGGTGTCGTGGCCCAGCGACGAGGTGACCTCCACCTCGGCGCAGTCGATGCCGTCCCCGATGGACCCGTCCTCGGCGTCCTCCACGGTCACGTCGAACGGGATCTCGTCGCCCCAGTCGAAGAACTGACCGTCCCGGGGGGTGTCGAAGGCGACCTCGGGCGCGGTGTTGCCCGCGGTGATGGTCACCGTGGCCGTGCCCGTGCGCTCCTCGGAGTCGGTCACCGTGAGGCTGACGTTGTACCGGCCCGCCTCCTCGAAGGTGTGCGTGGGCGCGGGGTCGGTCGAGGTCGTGCCGTCCCCGAAGTTCCACGCGTAGTCGAAGGCCAGGCCCCCGGGGTGGAAGGAGTCCTCACCGGAGAACTCGACGGTCAGCGGTGCCGGGCCGGAGGTGGCACTGGTGCCGATCCGGGCCACCGGGCTGTCTCCGGAACCGGAGTAGTCGATGCGGGAGATCGCCGAGTCCGCGGACCCGCCGAACCAGCCGGAGCCGTACTCCAGCACGTACAGGGCGCCGTCCGGGCCGAACTCCATGTCCATGGGGTTGGCCAGGTCGATGTCCGGGACGGTCTCGGTGATGTCGAGGACGCCGCCCTCGTCGTCCAGGTGCACCTGCTTGATCCACTGGCGGCTCCACTCGTACAGCAGCGGGACGCCGTCGTAGTACTCGGGCCACTTGTTCTCGGAGTCGAGCTCCGGGTCGAAGTCGTAGGCCGGGCCGCCCATCGGGGCGCCGCCGCCGGTGCCCAGGTGCGGGAACTCCTCGGACTCGTCGTAGCCGTACCAGATCGCCGCCGGGGTGACCGGGGGCAGCTCCGTCAGGCCGGTGTTGCGCGGCGACTCGTTGACCGGGGCGTCGCAGTCGAACGCCTCCCCGGAGGTGCCGGACCCGAAGTCGTACTTGTTGTAGGCGGAGTTGTTCCCGATGCAGTACGGCCAACCGATGTTGACCGGCTCGGTGATGTGGTGCCAGGTGACCGTGTTCTCCGGGCCGCGTTCGGGGTCGGCCACGGGGGAGTCCGGGCCGTAGTCGGCCAGGTAGACGCTGCCGTCGTTCTGGTCGACGGAGAACCGGAACGGGTTGCGCAGACCCATCGCCAGGATCTCGGGACGGGTCAGGTCCGCGTCGGAGGTCTCGGGCGGGAACAGGTTGCCCTCGGGGATGTCGTATCCGCCGTCCTCGTCGACCGCGATGCGGATCAGCTTGCCGCGCAGGTCGTTCGTGTTGCCGGAGCTGCGCTGGGCGTCGAAGGCCGGGTTGCGGCTCTCGCGCTCGTCGTGCGGGCTGAACCCGTCCGAACCGAAGGCGCTGGTGTCGTCGCCGGTGGAGAGCAGGAGGTTGCCGTCGGGGTCGAAGTCGATGTCGCCGCCGACGTGGCAGCACATGCCCCGGGTGGCCTCGACCTCCAGGATCACCTGCTCGCTCTCCAGGTCCAGCGAGGGTTCGTCACCGTCCACGAACTGGAAGCGCGAGAGGTTGTTGTGCGCCTCGAAGGGCTCGAAGTCCTCCGCGGAGCCGTTCTCCGGTGCGGCGCCCGAGGGGACGCCGTCGATCACGGGCGCGTAGTAGAGGTACACCCACCCGTTCTCCTCGAAGTCCGGGTCGAGCGCGATGCCCTGGAGCCCGTCCTCGTCGTGGTCGTAGACCGGGACGTCCGCGAGCGCGTTGGTGCTGTAGGTCTCGGGGGACCACATGGACACCTGGCCGTTGCGGGAGGTGTGCATGATCCGGCCGTCGGGGAGCACGGCCATGCCCATCGGCTCGCCGACGTTCTCCTCGCCCTGGGCGAGCGTGACCTTCTCGAAGTTGTCCCACTGGGTGGCGCCGCAGTCGCCCTCGACCTGTCCGGCGGCCCACTGGAGTCCTCCGAGCAGGTGGGCGGTGAACTCCGGCTCCGAGTACGACTCGACGGTGTGGCCGCCGCCGGTGTACCAGGACCTGCCGCCGTCGTACACCTGGCACCAGGCGATCGGGTGGTCGAAGCCCATCTGCCCGGCCGGGTCGACGACGTCCTCGTAGGAGGCCTCGTTCAGGCCCGCCAGGACGTGGACGTCGCCGCGCGGGCTGACGTCGTAGTCGTACCACTCGTCGTGCCGGTCCCAGCTCGCCGGAAGCATGGACGTGGAGGGGTGGGCGCGGTCGTTGACCATCACCTCGGCGTCCTGGGTGCCGGGCGGGTGGCTGGCGAAGTAGGCGCCGACCAGGTCGCCGTACCACTCCCAGTCGTAGTGGGTGTCGGAGGCGGAGTGGACGCCGACGTAGCCGCCGCCGGCCTGGACGTACTCCTCGAACGCGGCCTGCTGGCCCTCGTCCAGGACGTCACCTGTGGTGGAGAGCCAGATGACCGCGTCGAAGCGGGCCAGGTCCTCCGGGTTGAAGATGTCGGCGTCCTCGGAGTGCTCGGTCTCGAAGCCGTGCTCCTCGGCCAGCGCCTCGTAGAGGGCGACGCCGTACGGGATGGAGTCGTGTCGGAAGCCGGTGGTCTTGGAGAAGATGAGCGCGGTGAACGGCTCCTCCTCCACGGCGTCGGCCTGGGCCGGGACCGACGTCAGCCCGAGGGCCAACGCGATGCTCGCCGTCAGCGCGCCCAGCGTTCGTAGGGGTCTCTTGATCACGGGAAACCTCACCTGGGGGTGGGGGGTCGATGAGTCCGTGCGGCGTGCCGGCGCCGACGGCAGGGACGGTGGGCCGCGTACGGCGAACCGTCGGGGAGTACCTGCTATCGCGTTCGGAAGCGGGGGGTGGCCGCCTCATCGGTGTGATCAGTCCACGGCGGCTCCTTTCGTCGGGGGCAGGGAGGAACCTGGGCGAGACGACTCGCTGGCATTGTGCTTGGTGGCGGTCGCGTTGACCAGGGGCCCTGGGTGACCTGTTGAGGCCCCTGGGTTCACGTTCCGTAACCGGTCCAGGTCGTCGCGGTCGAGGGTGTCTCGGCCATTCGTACAAACCTGGGCGGATCGGATCTCTGGCGCGCGCACCCTAGGGGTCCGTTCGGGGCAGGTCGACCCAGCGGCGCTCGCGGGCCGATTCCAGCACGGCCTCCGCGAGCACGGCGGCCCGCAGGCCGTCCGCGAAGACGGGGAGGCCCTCGGGTTCCCCGCCCGCCACGGCGGCTCCGGTGTCCGCTACCAGGGCGTTGAAGCAGTCCTGGTAGCCCTGCGGATGGCCGACCGGGAGGGTGACCATGCGGGCGGCGTCCGGACCGAGGCCGGGGTCGTCGCGGGAGATGATCGTCGTGTGGTCGCGCCCGCCCGCCCAGAGGGTCTCGGGGCGTTCCTGGTCGAAGCGGAGCGAGCCCTCGGTGCCGGAGACCTCCAGCACCAGCTGGTTCTTGCGGCCGGGGGAGACCTGGCTGATCACGGCGGTCCCCACGGCCCCGCCCTCGGTGGAGAACTGGAGGGCGACGAGGTCCTCCGTGGTGACCGCGCGGCCCGCCTCGCCCCGGTGCTCGTTGAACCGTGAGGTCTGGGCGCTCACCGCGTTGATCCGGTCGCCGGTGACGAACTCCAGCATGTCGCACCAGTGCGAGCCGATGTCTCCGAAGGCCCGGGTGGGGCCGCCGATCTTCGGATCGACGCGCCAGTTGTCCTCCTCGGGGTGGAGGAGCCAGTCCTGGAGGTAGCCGCCGTGGGCGAGGCCGATCCGGCCGACGGCGCCCGAGGCGACCCGGGCGCGGGCCTCGCGGGCCATGGGGTGGAAGCGGTAGACGAAGGGGACCACGGCGACACGGTCGGCCTCGTGCGCGGCGCGGGTGAGACCACGGGCCGTCTCGGCGTCGGTGGCCAGGGGCTTCTCGCAGACCACGTGCTTGCCCGCCGCGAGGGCGGCCAGGCTCAGGGGTGCGTGCAGATGGTTGGGGGTGCACACGTGCACCACGTCGACGTCGGGTCGGTGGATCAGTTCGAGGGGGTCGGCGTGGGCTGAGGCGAGGCCGTGGGCGGCGCGGAACTCCTCGGCCCTGGCGGGGGAGGACCCGGCCACGCCGACGACCTCGCCGCCGGAGGCGCGGACGGCGTGGGTGTGGACCCGGCCCATGAAGCCGGTGCCGATCACCGCGGCGCGGTAGGCCGAGGGGGCGGAGTGTCCCGGCGAACCACCCAGACCTGTGACCTGTTTCACTGACATGACCGAGACGTTACGTCCGACTTATGTCGAAGGTCAAGCATAAGTTGCCGGATGTGGACAAAATAGATGGATGACGGCCACTCAATAGATCCTGTGCTTCACTGGTCCCATGACGGAAGACGCGCTGACAGCCTCACTGCGATCCCCGGCCGCCGCGGCCGTGCCGGGTGCCGGGACCCTTCTCCGGCTGCTGCGCGACGGGCGCCCACGCACCCGCTCCGAACTGGCCTCCGTCACCGGTCTGGCCCGCTCCACCGTCACCCAGCGCGTGGACGCGCTCCTGGCCAGCGGGCTCATCGGCCCGGCCGGTGAGGCCGTCTCCACCGGCGGGCGCCCGCCCACGACCTTCTCGTTCCGCCCGGACGCGCGCGTGGTGCTCGCCGCCGACCTGGGCGCCACCCACGCCCGGCTCGCCCTCACCGACATGTCGGGGACGGTGCTCGCGGAGGACCGGGCCGACATCGACATCGCGTTGGGCCCCGAACACGTCCTGGACTGGGTGGTGGACCACGGCCTCGCCCTGCTCGCCTCGGCCGGACGCGGGACCGGGGACCTGCTCGGCGTCGGCGTGGGCCTGCCCGGACCCGTCCAGCACTCCACCGGACGCGCGGTCAACCCGCCGATCATGCCCGGCTGGGACGGCTTCGACGTGTCCGGCCACGTGCGCGGCCGCATCGACCGGCCCGTGCTGGTGGACAACGACGTCAACATCATGGCTGTCGGCGAACACCACGTCGCCTGGCCCACCGCGAGCCACCTGCTCTTCGTGAAGGTCGCCACGGGCATCGGCTGCGGGATCGTCAGCGAGGGCAGCGTCTACCGGGGCGCCCAGGGGGCCGCGGGGGACATGGGGCACATCCACGTGCCCAGCGGAGCCGACCGGCCCTGCCGCTGCGGCAACACCGGCTGCCTGGAGGCGGTGGCCAGCGGACACGCGCTCGCGGAGGCCCTCACCGCCGAGGGGGTCCCCGCCTCGGGCGCCCGCGACGTGGTGGAGCTGTCCCGCAACGGGTCGGTCCCGGCGCTGCGCGCCCTGCGTCAGGCGGGACGCGACGTCGGTGAGGTCCTGGCCGCCTCGGTGAACATGTTCAACCCGTCGGTGATCGTCGTCGGGGGTGCGCTGGCCATGGCCGGGGACCACCTGCTCGCCGGGGTCCGGGAGGTCATCTACCAGCGCTCGCTGCCGCTGGCCACGGAGAACCTGAGCATCGCCTCGTCCAAGGCGGGCGAGAGCGCGGGCGTGATCGGCGCGGCCGTCATGGTCATCGAGCACTGCCTGAGCCCCGAGCACGCCGAGTCCCTCGTCATGGGCGCCTGACCGGAGCGGGGCCCGTGGTCGGGCCCACGCCTCGGCGGTGGATCAGGAACGGGCGAACGGGGCCCGCCACCACCAGTGCCCCTCGGGCACACCGGCCGGGACCGCCGAGGGGACGGCGTCCTCGGCCTGGGGCAGCCCCTCCCTCAGCTCCTCGTCGACGTCGTCGATGTCCTCCGGCTTGACCACGGCGAAGGCCACCGCGCCCAGGAAGCCCTCGAACAGGTTCTCCAGCATCGACCGGTACAGGCAGGCCGCGTACCACTCGGGGCCGGAGGCCAGCTGCCCGGCTCGGGACAGCGTCCTACGGATCTCCCCGCCGCGTACCCCGGCACGCTCCGCGACCGAGAGGCGCTGCTCCTGCGTGCCGACCAGGTCGGCCGAACCGATGCGGGCTCCCCACAGCAACAGCAACGACTGCTCCAGGGGCACCTCCGGGTCGGCGAGGTCGACCCGGGCCCGCTCCAGTAGTTCCCCGGGGCTGCCGGTGAAGGCGTGGACGGGGCGCTGCGGGGGAGAGGGCCAGCCGTGCTCGGCCAGGTAGGCCGTGCCGTCGCCCACGATCTCCACCTGGGTCGCGAGTGTGACCGTGGCCAGAGGAGTCAGGGGGGCGACCCGCTCGAAGAGCAGGCTCAACACACCCTCGTCGACGCCTCCGGACCTGGCCCGCCCTGTGCGCACGGACTCCGAGGCGGAGGCGTGGTACGAGGGGATCGGGTTCCCGCGCTCCGCCGGGGGGAGTTCGTCGAGGCGGCGCATGACGTGCACCGCCGCGTTGATCGGGGAGTCGAATCCGATCCGGTCGGCGGACTCGCGCAGGGCCTTCACCACGGCCTTGGACCCGGCGCTCAGGTCGACGCGGACGCCGCCCCGCCCCAGGGCGTTCACCTCAGCGATGTCCCGCTGGAGGCGGCTCTCCACCGGGGAGCGACGGTCGTCGGAGTTGGTCATGGGGTTTCCCAGTCCTCGGGGTGGTAGTCGTTGAGCTTTTCGTCGATTTCCTGCTGGCTCATGTCAAGGCGTGTGGGAGCCCGCCACCACCAGTGGGACTCGGGCACCCAGGAGGGGATGTCCTCCGGGGGGATGGGCGGGATCTGATTGGCGTCATCGACGTAGATTTCGTCAATGTCAGCCAGCGCACCCACGTCTGCTGGATGTACGAGATCGGCAAAGGGAACGAAATCGTCGATAAGAATCTGTATGTGGCTTCGGTAGTAGCAGGAGCGTTGGAAGCCATCCTGCATGCTGCGTGACGCGAACATCTCACACTTGCCGACATAGGACATGAAGCCTTGCCGATTCCGCTCTGATCGAACGAGATCAGCCACTTTCCGCACGAATCCCGAAGGCCACTGGCGATTGTCGATCTGATTATATGCCCACTGGGTGACGAGTCGGTCCAAAGCCTCGTCGAAAATTTGCGCGATGACGGTTCCGTTCGTCTCGCCAGTGGTACTTTCGAAGAGGTGCAAAATGACGCCCTCCTCGCGACTATCCTCGCTCATAGTCGTCTCCCTTGCCTGCTTTCTGTTTTGAGAGAGTGGGTGCGATGGCCCCTGTTTCATTGCGGACAAAGACTCTCGCACGAAGTACACGTGTGCCCTTTTTTACGCCTTCGTTCTCTCTGTGTTTGGCTTTGGGTTTCTCTGGTGGTCCACCTTGTCGCGCTGACAGGGTTCGGTCGATAGTCAATCCGACTGACCTGTCCTCGTTTGATCTTTCAAAGCTGCTGACCTCGCCTTCTCGAATCGTTTTCGCCAGGCTTTTGAGGTAGGCTGCGATCGGGTGACCCTTCTGTTCCTCTCTCGGTAGTTCGAGGAAGTGCTTTCTGGCATGATAGGCAGTCGAGGTGTCGTGACCCATTCCGATTTCATCGGCCTGCCTGCGAATGGAGGCAGTGACCTCTTCGTCGCTACCCTCAAGGTCGATCTCGACTTTTTTGGCTTTCCGTTCGCTGTGAATGATCTCAGTGTCTGCGTCGAGAACGCCCTGGACGTCGGTGGTGGCCAGTCTCCTGTGGATCAGGGAGTACTTCTCTGAATTTGTCAGGTCATTTCTATTCGCAAAGACATCTTGCTTCTGTTCGTCGTAGAGAGCTTTGAAATATTCATATCGGTATGCGAACTCCTGGAGGCTGGAGCTTTCCTGATAAGCGAAGCGCAGTCCCTCGATCACCGCCGGGCGGACCGCGTCTGCGTCCTTGGAATCCCTTCCCATGGCTGGGTACTTGTTCTCCACCGCCTTCGCCAGGCGCTGCCAGCCGAGTCCGGTGCGGTCCTGACCGTTCCGGAGCTTCTCGATCCCCCGGTCGCTCAAGCCAGCCCAACGGAGCATTCCCTCCAGTTGGGTGGCCCTGTCTTCCTTCTCGCGCTGTTGTGCCTCGGAGTCGGGGCTGGGTGGGGGTTGGGACATGGGGTGGGCTCTCCCGTCGGGGGCGGAGGGCTGAGTTCTGGGGCCATACGGTGAGACCGTTCGGTGCGACGGCGGGTTCTGCCGTGCAGTGGAAATCCTGGCACGCGAAGGGGGCGGGGACCTCTCGGGTCCCCGCCCCCGGCGGTGTCACGTCCGCGGTCAGTCGTCGCGGGTGCCGTGACGGGCACGGTCCTCCTCCGCGCGCTGGGCCTCGGCGCGGCCCCGGGCCGCGTCGTACTCGGCGTCCTCCTCCATCGCGCGGTAGCGCGTGGGGTCGTACTCCCGCTGGTCGACGTCGGGCAGGACGCCCTCGTGGCGCAGCGCCGGGCCCGCCTCGCGTCTGGCCTGCCGGGGGACCCGGCTGACGACCGCGGTCCGGCCGACGCCGCGCAGCAGCGAGGCGATGGCGATACCGCAGACCAGGTTGATCAGGCCCGTCGCGACCTGGCTGGAGATCTCGGCGCCCTGTGTGAAGGGCGTTACGGCCGCGATGGCCGTGGCCAGACCGACGATCCAGCCGAAGAACGAGAGCGCCCGGGGCGCGGACAGCAGCAGCAGGTGGAGCAGTGCGGTCGCGAGCAGCGCGACCAGCCCCGCCAGGAGCGCGTAACCGACCGTCCCGGCGTCACCCAGGTTCCCGGCCTCCTCCGGTGCCAGCACCGGGACGCCGAAGACCCCGCGAACCACCAGGGTTCCGGCGAAGATGACCAGAGCGGCGACCACCGCGGTGGCCAGACCGCCGGACCACAGCCGGGTCACGTTGACGGCTCGTTCACTTCCGATTTCGTTCATACCGATATCCCCAAAATAGGGCTCGAACTCGGTCGTAGGCCACATACCCGCAGCTCCGCAGCGGTAACCCACGCGTGGAACACTGTGGGTATGGCTCCTTTCGCGCACGCTCGCGTCGATCTCGACGCGATCACCTCCAACGCCCGGCTGCTCCGTGAACTGGCCGGGGGGACGCCCCTCATGGGGGTGGTCAAGGCCGACGGTTACGGCCACGGGATGCTTCCCGCCGCGCGCGCCCTGATCGCTGGCGGCGCCGCGTGGCTGGGGACCGCGCTCATCAAGGAGGGGCTGGAGCTGCGCCGGGCCGGGATCACCGTGCCCGTCCTGTCCTGGATCATCCCGCCGGGCGAGCCCGTGGGGGAGGCGATCGAGGCCGACATCGACCTCGGTGTCAGCGACCGTGCCGTGCTGGACACGGTGATCTCCGAGGCGCGTCGCCTGGGCCGGGTCGCGCGGGTCCAGCTGAAGGCGGACACCGGGCTGAACCGGGGCGGCGTGAACCGGGGCGACTGGGCCTCCGTGGTCGAGGCCGCGGCGCTCGCGGAGCGGGAGGGCAGCGTCCGGGTCACCGGAGTGTGGTCGCACTTCGCCTGCGCGGACGAGCCCGGCCACCCGTCGATCCAGGCGCAGCTGGACGTCTTCCACGAGGCGCTCCTGGTGGCCGACAAGGCGGGGCTGACCCCGGAGGTCCGGCACATCGCGAACTCGGCCGCGCTGTTGACCCTGCCGGAGGCTCGGTTCGATCTGGTGCGGGCCGGAATCGCGAGTTATGGACTCTGCCCGATCCCCGATTTGGACGTGCCCGAATTGCGGCCCGCGATGACCCTCGAATCGAAGGTCGCGCTCACCAAACGCGTCCCCGCAGGCAGCGGCGTCTCCTATGGCCACCGGTACGTCACCCAGGAGGAGACCACCCTGGCCCTCGTCCCGCTCGGCTACGCGGACGGGGTGCCCCGCGCCGCCACCAACCGGGGCCCGGTCCAGCTGGGCGGCGCCCGCCGCACCATCGCGGGAACAGTCTGCATGGACCAGTTCGTTGTGGATGTGGGAGACGACCCGGTGAGCGCGGGCGACCTCGCGGTCCTGTTCGGGGACCCCAGCCGGGGCGTGCCCACCGCGCAGGACTGGGCCGACGTCCTGGACACCATCCCGTACGAGATCATCACGCGGATCGGTTCCCGGGTGCCCCGCGAGTACGTCGGCTGACGGAGTCCCCGATATCGGTCACGAACCTTCCCCACCCGGCCTAACCTGGGTGAAGAGGGACCTTCGGCGCGCTCCGACGCTGACCACCACACGGACCAACCTGTGAGAGCGATGACAGACACCACAGCCACCACCGCGTCCCACGTCCACGCGGTCACCGCCGCGACGGACGAGGACATGCGCGTTCTGGGCCGTGACCTGGCCGCACTCTCCCGCCCCGGGGACCTGCTGATCCTCTCCGGGCCGCTGGGAGCGGGCAAGACCACCCTCACCCAGGGGCTCGGACAGGGCCTCGGCGTGCGGGGCTCGGTCACCTCGCCCACCTTCGTCATCTCCAGAATCCACCCGTCCCTGGTCGGCGGGCCCGCCCTGGTGCACGTGGACGCCTACCGGCTCGGCGGCCCCGACGAGGTCGACGACATCGACCTGGACATGACCCTGGGCGAGTCCGTCACCGTCGTCGAGTGGGGTGAGGGCGTGGCCGAGGGCCTGGCCGACGACCGCCTGGAGATCCGGATCGAACGCCACCCCGACGACACCCGCACCGTCCACCTGCGCCCCGTCGGCGCGCGGTGGACCGACATCGACCTGCCCGGCACCGCCGCCGGGAACGGATAGGCGGAACTCCCGTGCTGCTCCTGGCCTTCGACACCGCCACCCCGGCGGTCACCGCCGCCATCGGGGAGACCACCCCCGACGGCTCCTTCCTGCTGCGCGCCAGCGCCAGCTCGGTGGACGCCCGCCGCCACGGCGAGCTCCTCGCGCCCACCATCCAGAACCTGCTCACCGAGTCCGGGCTCGTGCTGGGCGACCTCGACCACATCGCGGTCGGCATGGGCCCCGGCCCCTACACCGGCCTGCGCGTGGGCCTCGCCACCGCCCACGCCCTCGCCGACGCGCTGGACGTCCCCTGCCACGGGGTCACCACCCTGGACGCCCTGGCCTTCGCCACCCGGAGGACCGAGCCGTTCCTGGGCATGACCGACGCCCGCCGCAAGGAGGTGTTCTGGGCGCGCTACGACGACCACCTCACCCGGGTGGGCGAGGTGCGGGTGGACCGGCCCGCCGAGATCGACACCGGCGGCCTGCCGCTGGTCGGGGACGGCGCCCGCATGTACGCCGACGTGCTGGGCGCGGAGGACACCGCCGCCCTGGAACCCCTCCACCCGGACGCCGCCGCCATGGCCGAGCTCGCCCTGCTGCGCCTGCACCGTGGCGAGAAACTGGCCGAACCCGCCCCGCTCTACCTGCGCCGTCCCGACGCGGTCGAGCCCGGAGCCCCGAAGAAGGTGCGCCAGTGGGTGAGGTGACCGCGCCGGTGGCGCTGCGCCAGATGACCGCCGCCGACGTTCCGGCCGTCATGGACCTGGAACGCGCCCTGTTCCCGCTCGACGCCTGGACCGAGGGCGTGCTCCGCGACGAACTGGCCGAGGCCGCCACCCGCCACTACGTGGTGGCCGAGTCCGAGACCGGGCTCCTGGGCTACGCCGGACTGCGGTTCGTCCCGCCCGAGGGCGACGTCCAGACCATGGCCGTCGCGGAGACCGCGTGGGGGAGGGGGATCGGCCGGGCGCTGCTCACCGAACTCCTCGACCAGGCCGCCGCGCGCGGTGTCACCCACATGTTCCTGGAGGTCCGCTCGGACAACCCGCGCGCCCAGGACCTGTACACACGTTTCGGCTTCGAGGCGATCGGCGTGCGCCGGGGCTACTACAAGGGGGCGGACGCGATCGTCATGCGCCGTGTCGCGGAGAAGGGGAGCCATGAGTGAGCCGTTGATCCTGGGGATCGAGTCGTCCTGCGACGAGACCGGCGTGGCGCTGGTCCGGGGGTGCGAGCTGCTGGGCGAGTCGGTGGCCTCCAGCGTCGACCAGCACGTGCGGTTCGGCGGTGTGGTGCCCGAGGTGGCCAGCCGCGCCCACCTGGAGGCGATGACCCCCACCGTGCGCCGCGCCCTGGACTCCGCCGGGGCGAAGCTGTCCGACGTGGACGCCGTCGCGGTGACCGCCGGGCCCGGGCTCGCCGGTGCCCTCCTGGTCGGCGTCTCCGCCGCCAAGGCCTACGCGATGGCGCTCGGCAAGCCCCTCTACGGGGTCAACCACCTCGTCGGACACGTCGCCGTGGACCAGCTGGAGCACGGTCCCCTGCCCAAGCCCTCGATCGCCCTCCTGGTCTCCGGCGGGCACACGTCGCTGCTGCTGGTCAACGACCTGGCCACCGACGTGGTCTCGCTCGGTGACACCGTCGACGACGCCGCCGGGGAGGCCTACGACAAGGTCGCGCGTCTGCTGGAGCTGCCCTACCCGGGCGGCCCGCCCATCGACCAGGCGGCCCAGCGGGGCGACCCGAAGGCGATGCGCTTCCCGCGCGGCAAGTGGGGCGACGGCACGTACGACTTCTCCTTCTCCGGGCTGAAGACCGCCGTGGCCCGCCACGTGGAGGACGCCGAACGCCGGGGCGCCCCGTTGGTGGTGGCCGACATCGCCGCCGCCTTCCAGGAGTCCGTGGTGGACGTGCTCACCCGCAAGGCGGTCGACGCCTGCGTGGAGCACGGCGTGAGCACCCTGGTGATCAGTGGCGGAGTGGCCGCCAACTCGGCGCTGCGCGTCCTGGCCAAACAGCGCTGCCAGGAGGCCGGGATCGAGCTGCGTGTCCCACGGCCCCGTCTGTGCACGGACAACGGCGCGATGATCGCCGCCCTGGGCGCCGAGGTGGTCGCGGCGGGCCTGCCGCCGTCCACCCTGGACCTGGCCACGGACACCTCGCTGCCCGTGGAGTCCCCGCTGGCCGTGTAGTCACCGAGCTCCGCCGGTCACCGGACCGGCGGAGCCGAGGTCTCTTCGACACCGGCCCGGCGCACCCTGCGGGGAACTGCGCCGGGCCGCTGTGGTTGGGTGCCGGTATGTTCGCGATCTCGGCTGCACGCATCTCGTTCGACGACCCCCTGTCCGGTCTGGAGGCCGGTGAGCGGCCCGACCCCGCGCCCCGCGAGGGGTGGACCACCGTCCGGGTCAGGGCCGCCGCGCTCAACCACCACGACCTCTGGAGCCTGCGCGGGGTCGCGCTGAGCGAGGACCGCCTCCCGATGGTCCTCGGCGGGGACGCCGCCGGGATCGACGAGGACGGCAACGAGGTCATCGTGCACGGGGTGGTCCGGGAACCGTCGGAACCGGGCCGCTCACCGCGCTTCTCCCTCCTCTCGGAGATCCACGACGGAACCCTCGCGGAGAAGGTGCTGGTCCCCCGCGCGAACCTCGTCCCCAAACCCCCGGAGCTGTCCTTCGAGGAGGCGGCCTGCCTGCCGACCGCCTGGCTGACCGCCTACAGCATGCTCTTCGGCAAGGCCGACCTGAGGCCCGGTTCCACGGTCCTCGTGCAGGGCGCCGGTGGAGGGGTCTCCGCCGCCCTCGTCGCGATGGCCGCGCGGGTCGGGCACCGCGTGTACGTCACCAGCAGGAGCGAGGAGAAGCGCGCCCGCGCCCTCGGGCTGGGCGCCCACGCCGCGCTGCCCTCCGGGGAGCGGCTCCCGGAGAAGGTGGACGTGGTCTTCGACTCGGTCGGACAGGCCACCTGGCGGCACTCCCTCCACTCGCTCAAGCCCGGTGGCGCCGTCGTCACCTGCGGGGCGACCAGCGGCGACGCCCCCTCCGCCGAGCTCGCCCGGGTCTTCTTCCTCCAGCTGCGGGTGCTCGGCTCGACCATGGGCACCAAGGAGGAACTGGTCGCCCTCACCGAGATGTGCGTACGCACCGGGCTGCGTCCCGTGATCGACCGGGTGCTGCCGCTCGGGGACGCCCGCGAGGCCTTCCGGGCGTTGGCGGCCGGTGAGCAGTTCGGCAAGATCGTCCTCGTGCCCTAGCCGGTCCGGGATCCGAAGGCCCTGAACCATCGGGGCCTTCCGAGCGTCTACTGACTGACTGGGGAGTGCCACGGTCAGCCGGGAACGGTTCCCGGCGCGTGAGGGAGGGGCGTGAGCACATGTCGGGCGAAGTGGCGGCCAACACCAGGGACGCCGACGGCGGGGGCGAGCAGTCGCAGAACGCCGCCTCCTACCTACGGGAACTGCCACGCGACTTCCAGGAAGCCGTCGACGAGGCCAGGCGTCTGCTCAACCACGACCCGACGATCGGCGGCTGGGACGGCTTCGGCGAGGAGCACGGCACCCACATGGAGCAGGTCCAGACGCACGCCGCGACGCTCGCGACGAACATCCGCAGCGGTGCCAGCCGGGTCAGCAGCACGGACCAGTCGGCCGAGGACGACTTCACGGATGGCAGGGCGCAGGCCCCCATCGACGGTTTCCAGCACCTCAACCCCAACATCCAGGTGAACCGGTAGGCGGTCCGGTCCAGGAAGATTCGGGAGTCACAGACGTGTCTCTACTGAACTACACCGAATGTGAGTTCGACGCGGGGCAGATCGAGAAGGCCCGGGACGAGTTCCAGGCGTTGCACGCCAAGATCGCGGGAAGGTCCGAGGGGTACGAGTCGATCACGTCCCGAGTGGGCAGTGAGTTCAGCGACCTCATCGGTGACGGACTGAAGAGGCTCGCCACTGAGAACCAGGCGGCCTGGGGCAGCGCTCTCCTGGCCTGCCTGCACGGCTACGGCGTCCTCGACAAGACCCTCACGGACACCAACTGGTACGAAGCGCGGATCGCCGACGTCAAGTACCGGCTCAGCTCGGCCGTGAACGCCATTCCCTCGGTGGAACAGGACAGCTACACCCGGGTCGAGTCCGTCAGGAGGTCCTTCGACGCCGAGGCGCGCACCCTCTGGACGAAGTTCGAGGAACGGTGCCAGGAGACCGAGGACACGCTGAAGGACGGGCCGACGCCGCAGCGCATCCGTCAGCTCTCCGAGGGCGGCCACTTCGGCGACAACCAGCAGATCGGCTACCGGACCACCGGCGACATCAACTACTACGTCGTCGATGAGGACTTCAACACCGCCGTGCTCACGGTCCACCTGTTCGACGCGGTCTTCCGCGGTCACGACGGCAGCATCGACATGCTGAAGACGGACCCGATGACTCTCGCGCTCCTGGAGAACATGATCCTCCGGGCAGAGCAGGCCCGGGAGTCCGGCACCGAACTGAGTGCTGGGGAACTCGCCTATCTACAGAGCGTCTATGACGTCCTCGGTCGCGACGGCAGGGGGCACGAGCCGGGGTTCCTGTGGTTCATGGGGGAGGTGGCCGACAGCGACCACATCGACGACGAGCTGCGCGCGACCATCCAGCGACGGCTGGCGGACGGCATGCTCGTGCTCTCCGACGAGGAGGTCGGCGGCGGCATGTCGCGTCTCCCCGAGGACGTGCGCCGGGCCGCCGTGGGACCGGACCGGATCGAGCCCTCCCGGGAGGGGGACGACCCCGGTATCGACGTGTCGAGCTACTCCGGGTGGTCGAACGACTGGCAGGACCTGAGCGAGTTCCTGACGCACTCCGACCCCGAACTCCAGGGGGGCACGGAGTTCTCGACGAGCCTGTTGCGCACCGGCTCCGACATGCTCCTGCGCAGCACCCTCGACGGGGTCCCGCCGGTGGAGACCTTCCAGGACGTGATCGAGGTGGCCACCCGCAACAAGGAGGCCAACCACGTCATCCTCACCGGTGAGGGGTCGGACGGAAAGAACTATCCGGTGCACGAGAACCACGAGCACCTCACCCCGGCCCGGATGGTGGAGAACCTGTACACCATTCCGTGGCCCGACGAGGGCGAGGCGGTCCGCGGGCTCACCGACTGGATCTCCGCGGACGCGGACTCCGACTCCCAGGAGGACCGCGACCGCGCCGGGAGGTCGGCGAGCGCGCTGATCGAGATCCTGACCACCACGGAGAACGAGGACGGCGACAACCCGTTCCTGGACACGGCGGTGGGCGGCAAGGACTACCAGCCCTCGGTCGCCGAGATCAACCCCGAGGTGCTCAAGAGCCTGGCGTCGGTGTACGGCGCCTACCTGGACGACATCTCCATCGACGCGAACGAGCGGGGCTACCGGGCGGCTGCGGGCGGCGATGACGACCAGGACGACCTCCACCTCTTTCACAGGGGCGGTGAGATGGCGCTTCACCTGCCGCAGGAGGAGCACGAGAAGTTCCTCCAGCTCCTGCTCTCCAATGAGGAGTACTCCGCGCCGATCGTCAGCCTGGTCGAACACCAGGAGCGCAGGATTCTCAACGCCCACCTCGACAAGGACACGCTCGGCGACAAGGTCGGCGGTGCCGGAGCCGCGGACCTGCGGTCCGCCATGTCCAACGCGCTCATCGCCGAGTACATGGATCGGCACGACGACGTCGAGACGGCCCGTGAGAAGGCCAACCAGATGGTGCAGACCGGGTACAACATCGTCATCGCCTCCACCGTGCAGTCAGCGGGTTCCAAGGCGACCCCGGCCGGTATCGCTGTGGAGACCCTGCTGCGCCTCATGGAACAGCCGGTCAAGGACTACTACGACGACAAGTACGAAGAGAGCATCGGCTTCACGTACATCAAGGACATGGACGAGCACCTCCTCAACAACCCGTCGAACATTCGGGACCACGCCAACCTCCAGGTCCTCCAGAGCATGTGGGACCGGGGCATGGTCGACGAGGAGACCCTGGAGGACAAGGGACTTCTGATCGGGCACGGCGACGAGAGGCGTCTGCCCACCAGCACGGTGGAGTGGGACAGCGCGGCCACGGGGTACGTGTCCAGGGTCGATACCCTCATCAACGAGATCGACCCTGAGCTGGGCGATCGGGCCGCGACCTACATCCAGCACTTCCAGGAGCGGTACGAGCAGGGGGCTGCCCCGGAGTGGGGCGGGAAGAAGAAGCACTGACCGCCGAGGCACTCCGCTCGGCCTCCTGACGAGATGAGGGGCCCAGGGCGGTGACCGCCCCGGGCCCCTCACGCTGACGTGGGGTTACTCGTCGTCGTCCTCGTCGCGGCGGCGCTTCTTCTTGCCGTCGCGGCCCGGGCGCAGCAGCGCCTCGGCCAGGGCGAGCACGGTCTCCTCCAGCGAGGAGAACCGCTTGGTGATGTCGTCGTGCGAGTTCTCGACCGCCTCGGTGACGGTCTCCTCCAGCTCGTGGCGGTCCGGGCGCTGCTTGAGCTCACGGATGACCGGGTCCACCGCCGTGGTGACGTGGGAGTCGATCTCGTCGAGCCTGCCGGAGTGGTCCAGCAGCGGACGGTCCACCAGTTCGGTCAGGCGGCGGTGCAGCTCACTGACCTCCAGGGTCTGCGGCAGCTGGTTGAGGCGCTGGTTGAGCGCCTCCAGACGGTCGTCGATGGCCTCCATGCGGCCGTCGACGCCCTCGAAGTGACCGCTGACGCCCTCGAACTGGCCCTCGACGCCGTTGACCCGGCCGTCGATGCCGTCCAGGCGGCCGTTGAGGCCGTCGATCCGGCCGTCGACGCGGTCGATCTTGCCCTCGACGCCCTCGAAGCTGCCCTCGAAGTGGCCCTCGAAGGTGTCGAACCGGTCGGTGAGGCGGCCCAGCTCGTGGTCGACCTTGCCGGTGATCTGCGACAGGTGGTTGTCCACCTTGCCGTTGAGGCTCTCGCGGTGGCGCTCCAGCCGCTCGTCGAGCGCGGTGCGGTGGGCGTCGGCCTGGTCGGTCAGCGCCTCGGTCAGCGTCTGGTGCCGGTCCTCGGCCTCCGAGGCCAGCTTGGCGTTGTCCTCCTGGACGAACCCCCGCAGCTCGGCCAGGTCGGCGGCGACCTTCGCGGCGTCCTCCGCGATCCGGGTGGAGAGGGAGTCGGTGCGCTTGGTCAGCGACTCGCGCAGCCCCTCGGCGGTGCTCTCGGCGTGCTCGCGGGTCTCGGTGCGACCCAGCTCGATCTGCTCGTCGAGCTCGGCCAGGCGCTGGCGCACGTGCGAACGCAGGTCGTTCAGGGACTTCTCGTGGTTCTCCCGCAGCTTGGCGAGCGAACCGGTGACGTCCGCGACGGCCGCGGTGGCCTCGGCGTGGTTCTCCTCGGCCTGGGTGTTCAGGTGGCCGACGCTCTCGGTGACCTTGCCGGTGATCTCCTCGTGGCGCTTCTGGGAAGCGGCCGCGTGGTCCCTCAGCTCCTGGGAGAGGGTGTCGTGGCGCTCGCCGGAGGCCGTGGCGAGGGCGCCCAGCTCCTCGGCGAGGGCGGTGGTGCGCTCACCCAGCTCGCCGGTGTTCTCCTGGAGGCGGGAGAGCAGAGTCTCGTGCTGCTCGGCGGTGCGCTCCTCGACGAAGCCGCGCAGTGCGGTCGTGCGCTCCTCCAGGGAGGAGGTGAGGCCGGTGGTGACGCGCTCACCGAGTTCGGCGGTGGCGGTCTCCAGGGCCTCGCGGTGCTCCTGACCGGCCGTTTCGAGGGCCTCGCGGCTCTCCTTCACGGCGGTCTCGACGGTCGAGCGGCTCTCGGAGATCGCCTCGGCCAGCTGCTCCCTGCCCTCGGCCAGGGTGGTGCGGACCGTGGCGCTCAGCTCCTCGTGGCGCTCGCCCAGGGTGGTGTCCAGGGCGGACAGCGAGGCCTCGATCGCCTCGGCGCGGGTGCCGAGGTCGGCCAGGGCCCGGTCCAGGGCGTCCAGGCGGGTGCCGACGGTCTCGCCCAGCTCGGTGACGCGCTCGCTGATCTCGGTGACCTGCTCGGAGGTGCGGTTGCCGGTCTCGGCCATGCGCTGGAGCCGGGTGAGGGCGGTGTCCAGGTGTCCGGCCACGCGCTGGGTGTCGGCCCGCAGGGACGACATCTCCGACAGCGGCTTGACCTGCCTGCCGACCACCTCGATGTGCTCGGCCAGGGCCTCGGCCCACTCGGGCGGACGTGCCAGGAAGTCGTCGATCCGACCGTCGACGGTGGTGATCGCCTCGGCGAGCGCGGTCAGTTCGCGCTCGCGCAGCTCGCGGAGCAGCCACTCCATGCCCTCAAGGCGCTGGCGCATCTCCTCGCTGACGGCACCCTGGGACTTCTGCTCGGAGACGTGCTCCTGGGCGGCCTGGGAGAGCAGGTCACGCATCCGGTCGGAGACTCCGGCCTGGCCTCCAGCGTTGAGGAAGTTGTGATTGGTCTGTTCCACCGAGGTGCTCCTTATGGTTCTGGCGCTCCCGCCCACTTCGCCGCACGGTGGTCGCGCGGACGGGTTCTCGATGGTCCCCGGGCGGTCGATGCACCGCGCCGACCGCGCCCCAATGTGACCGAAGTGTGACTGTGTGTATACAAGGGGGGCGTGGGTCCGGTGCCGACCGAACCGCTGAACGGATCACACGAGCACGGCCTTCCGGAGAACCCATGAGAAGGGAAAGAAATCTGCGGCGCCAGTTTAACGACACAGTCCCACGAGACCCCAGGGGTCCGCGAAAGATATGGGTACGGGAGATAACGATATGGTCTGCGCGGCCGGTTCCGAATGTGGCCCCGGTCGCACTCGAACGCGGGCCGAGGCGGTGCTTCCGGAGGTCCTATCCCGCCTCGGTTTCACGGCACAGCAGGTAGAACGGTTTCTCGCCGATTCGTGTGAGGACGACCGTCACCGATTCCGGTCCCGAGGCGCGCAGATCACGTCGGAGTTTCTCGGTGTCCACCGCCGAACCGCGTTTCTTGATCGTTACCGTTCCGGCCTTGTGCGCACGCACCGAGGAGCGCACGCGTTTCAGTGAGAACGGCGCGAACTCCAGCACCTCCAGCACCCGCCACAGGGGTGAGCGCTCGGGCCGGTCCGAGGTGAAGTAGGCGATCCGCTCGTCCAGCAGCGCGCCGTCCACCCGTGCCGCCGCCTCCGCCACGAGGTGGGAGCGGACCACGGCCGGGTCCGGGTCGTACAGGTAGCGCCGGGCGGGCGCGACCGGCGCCGGGCCCAGGCCCGTCTCCTCGTCCAGGTGCGCCACCGCGCCCTCGCTCGCCAACAGGCCCGCGCGCTCGTGCAGCACCGTCGCGCGCCGTCGTGGCCCGTCCGGGCCGAAGCCCAGCCCGCCGAACCACAGAGCGGTCTCCTTCAACTCCCCGTCCACCGAGATCCACTCGGCTGACGCGGCGGGGGAGAGGACCTCGTGCGGAATCCCCGGGGCGGCCTTCAGGCACGCGGCCTCCGCACCCTCCGCCAGTCGGGTGGCCACGTCCCACGGTGGCGAGTAGGCGGCCGGGTCGAACACCCGGCCCCGCCCTCCGCGCCGGGCCGGGTCGCAGAACAGCAGGGGGTGGTCACCCACCGCGACCCCGTTCACGTCACCCTCCCGGACCCGGGCGTGCGCGGACAGCCCCAACGCCTCGATGTTGGCCCGGGCCACCGCCACGGTCAGGGGGTCGGCGTCCACGCCCTCCACCGGCACGCCGCGCCCGGCCAGGGCCAGGAGGTCGGCGCCGATCCCGCAGCACAGGTCGCCCGCGACGGCGCCCCCGGCCACCGAGGCGGGCAGGTGCCCGGCGGTGCGCTCGGCGCGGTACTCGGCCACGCTCCGGCGGGTGGACTGCTCCAGGCCGTTCGGGGTGAAGAACATGCGCGCGGCGTTCTCCCCGAACTTGGCCCGGCCGCGCTCCCGCAGGCCCACCTGGGTCATCACGGCGTTGACCAGTTCGGAAACCGGGAGGTCGGGGGCGAGCGCGGCGACCCGTGGGTCGGCGCGCAGCCGCGACGCGGTGGCCAGGGGGTCGCTGGCCGTGGCGGCGGGGTCCACCCCGGCGAGGACCTCCCGTCCCGCGTCGGTGAGCAGCGCCGAGAACGCGGGGACGCGCATGGAACCTCCTGCTGTGGGCACGACGGTGGGGCGGGCCCGCCCGTCGGTCCGGGCCCCCGCCACATTTCCATTCTGGCACTCTCGGGGGTAGAGTGCTAAACGCGACGAGGCCGGTCTGGCACCCGCGACGACAGGCCGCCGCGGTCGCCCCTTTTACGTGGTCGGTTCGTGCTCACGCATGGCCGACGTCAGATACACCGAGACTTTGAAGGGGGAGGTCACACCGTGTCGACCGCCACCAAGACCGTGCTGAAGCCGCTCGAGGACCGCGTCGTGGTCAGGACCCTGGAGGCTGAGCAGACCACCGCCTCCGGTCTGGTCATCCCGGACACCGCCAAGGAGAAGCCCCAGGAGGGCGAGATCCTGGCCGTGGGTCCCGGTCGCCTTGACGACAACGGCAAGCGCGTCGCCCTCGACGTGAACGTCGGCGACGTCGTCCTCTACAGCAAGTACGGCGGCACCGAGGTCAAGTACGACGGCCAGGAGTACCTGGTTCTCTCCGCCCGCGACCTCCTCGCGGTCGTCGAGAAGTAGCTCTCGGCGCAGAGCCTTCGAACATCCCGCACCGGTCGGCCCTGAAGCCGGGCGGGGCGGGATGTTCTCTTTCGACCCGAACCGTTAGAGGAAGTACTCACACATGCCGAAGATCCTGGAGTTCGAGGACGACGCCCGCCGCGCCCTCGAGCGGGGCGTGGACCGCCTCGCCAACGCCGTCAAGGTGACGCTCGGCCCGCGCGGCCGCAACGTCGTCATCGACAAGAAGTTCGGTGCCCCCACCATCACGAACGACGGCGTGACCGTCGCGCGTGAGATCGAGCTGGACGAGCCCTACGAGAACCTGGGCGCCCAGCTGGTCAAGGAGGTCGCCACCAAGACCAACGACGCCGCCGGTGACGGCACCACGACCGCCACCGTTCTGGCGCAGGCGCTGGTCCGCGAGGGCCTGCGCAGCGTCGCCGCCGGTGCCTCCCCGATGTCCCTCAAGAAGGGCATCGACGCCGCGGCCGTCCGGGTCTCCGAGATCCTGCTCGAGCGCGCCGTGCCGATCAAGGAGCGCGCCGACATCGCCTACGTGGCGACCAACTCCGCTCAGGACGCCCAGATCGGCGACCTCATCGCCGAGGCCTTCGACAAGGTCGGCAAGGACGGCGTCATCACGGTGGAGGAGTCCCCGACCTTCGGTCTGGAGCTCGACTTCACCGAGGGCCTCCAGTTCGACAAGGGCTACATCTCGCCCTACTTCGTCACCGACGGAGACCGTCAGGAGGCCGTCCTCGAGGACGCGCAGATCCTGATCAGCCAGGGCAAGATCGGCAACCTGAACGAGCTGCTCCCGCTGCTGGAGCAGGTCGTGCAGAGCAAGAAGCCGCTGCTGATCATCGCTGAGGACGTCGAGGGCGACGCCCTGGGCGCCCTGGTGCTCAACCGCATGCGCGGCACCCTCAACGTCGCCGCGGTCAAGGCGCCCGGCTTCGGCGAGCGCCGCAAGGCCATGCTCCAGGACATCGCCGTGCTCACCGGCGGCCAGGTCATCTCCGAGGAGGTCGGCCTGACCCTGGAGAACGCGGACCTGTCCGTGCTGGGCTCGGCCCGCCGCATCACCATCACCAAGGACACCACCACCGTCGTCGACGGTGGCGGCGAGCAGTCCGAGGTGGAGGACCGCGTTCGCCAGATCCGTAAGGAGATCGAGGCGAGCGACTCCGACTGGGACCGCGAGAAGCTCCAGGAGCGCCTGGCCAAGCTCGCGGGCGGCGTGTCCGTGCTGAGCGTCGGCGCGGCCACCGAGGTCGAGCTCAAGGAGAAGAAGCACCGTCTCGAGGACGCCATCTCGGCGACTCGCGCGGCCATCGAGGAGGGCATCGTCGCCGGTGGCGGCGCCTCCCTGGTGCACGCCTCCACCGCTCTGGACGACCTCGGCCTGACCGGCGACGAGGCCACGGGTGCGGCGATCGTCCGCCGCGCGCTGGTCGAGCCCGCCCGGTGGATCGCGGAGAACGCGGGCGCCGAGGGCTACGTGGTCACCCACCGCGTCTCCGAGATGGAGGTCGGTCACGGCTACAACGCCGCCACCGGCACCTACGGCGACCTGACCGCCGAGGGCATCCTCGACCCGGTCAAGGTCTCCCGCTCGGCCGTCCAGAACGCCGCTTCCATCGCGGGCATGCTGCTGACCACCGAGGTGCTGGTCGCGGACAAGCCCGAGGAGGACGCGGACGACGGTCACGGCCACGCCCACTAGGGACGTCGGTCGGTGTCCGTGAGGGCCCGGTCCGGGGGTGGGGCGCGCTGTCGTCCCACCCCCGCCCACTACCACGAGAGACCCGTTTCACACTCGCGACTACGTACCGTTTTCGGGCTATTTTCCCAAAATGTAACCATTCTGTAGTTGCTGATTGGAGTGGTTGGGTCCTCAACTGCGGGCATCATTCCTAACGTGACGGATGCAGGCGCCCGCGAGGGCGTTACCGCGCAGCGGCCAGGTACGCCCCCGGGGCACGAGGAGGCGGACCCCGCTCCGAGTGACACGGGGTTGAACCATCTGGGCTCACTCGCCGTCCGGGGCGACGACGGGGCCATGGACTCGCTCCTGCGCGAGGTCAGACCCATGGTGGTGCGGTACTGCCGGACCCGCCTGGCGCGGGTCGCGGGCCTGGCACACTACTCGGACGACGTCGCGCAGGAAGTGTGTATCGCCCTGCTCACGGCCGTCCCCCGTTACCAGGACCGGGGCAGGCCCTTCGCCTCGTTCGTGTTCGGCATCGCCGCGCACAAGGTCGCGGACACCCTCCGCGTGGCCGGTCGGGTGGAGACGGTCCCCACCGACACCGTGCCCGAACAGCCGGACGACGGTCCCGGCCCCGAGGAGTCGGCGGTCCGCGTGTCCGAGGCCCAGCGGGCCAGGGCCCTCCTCGACGAACTGCCCGAACAGCAGCGCACACTGCTGGTGATGCGGGTGATCACAGGACTCACAGCAGACGAGACGGGACATCTCCTTGGCATGTCGGCAGGCGCGGTACGGGTTGCCCAGCACCGAGCTATTGCTCGGCTTCGGAAGGTGGCCCTGGCGAACCGCGTCCTCCCCTGAGCACCGCGCCTCCCGCCCCGGAAGGCGCCGGTGCCCCTCGCGTCTCCGCCAGCGCGGCTACTGCCGCTACCCCCGCTGAGATCGCCGGGGCCGTTCCCCACGACGCGCGGAACGGCCCCCGAGACGGTCAGTCGTCGCTCTTGAGGGTCTTCATGGTCAGGTGGGACTCCACTCTCAGCACGGCGGGATGCCCCATCAGCCTGCTGGTGAGGAAGGCCTCGTAGGCGACGTGGTCAGCGACCCTCACCCGGAGGAAGTAGTCGGGGCGGCCGTACATCCGGCGGAACTCCACGATCTCCTCGTAGGCCGCCACGGTCTCCTCGAACTCCTGGACGGTCGCACTGTCCTGGGCGTAGATCTCCACGTCGAGGAGCACCTCCAGCCCCCGGCCCAGCCGCTCGGAGTCCACCACGGCCCGGTACCCCGTGATGACCCCCGACTCCTCCAGCCGCTTGACCCGGCGCAGGCAGGGAGGCGGGGTCAGCCCCACCCGACGCGCCAACTCGACGTTGGACAACCGGCCGTCCTGGCGTAGTTGGAACAGGATTTCGCGGTCGACCCCATCGAGTGCATGTTCGTTGCTCATCCGGTCATTCTAGGGCTCAGGAACGAAACCATATAAGGCTCGATCTTTTCTAAAATGTCCTCATGCCTAGGAAATCTGACCTGCGGTCGGCCTTCGCCGACTCCGCACCGGTGGGCCTGGCGCTCGTCCCGCTCGGTCTGGCCTTCGGAGTGCTCGTGGTCCAGGCGGGCCTGGACTGGTGGTGGGCCGGGGTGTCGGCCGCGCTCGTCTACGCCGGATCGTTCGAGTTCCTGCTGATCGGCATGGTCACCGCCGCCGCCCCGCTGACCGCGATCGCCGCGGCCGCGTTGATGGTGAACTTCCGCCACGTCTTCTACGCCCTGTCGTTTCCCCTGGACCGGATCAGGGGTCGCGCGGGCAGGGCCTACGCCACGTTCGCGCTCACCGACGAGGCCTACGCCCTGACCGCGTCCGAGCGCGCCCGCGCCTGGACGGGGCGGCGCGTCCTGTACTCACAGCTGTTCATGCACCTGTACTGGACTGGGAGCGCGACCGTCGGAGCCCTGCTCGGCGGCCTCATTCCCGAGGGCGTTCAGGGGCTGGACTTCGCCCTCACCGCACTGTTCACCGTGCTGGCCCTGGACGCGCTGCGGGACCTCAGGGGCGAGGTGTCCACCCCGGTGCTCGCGTTCGCGAGTGCCCTGGCCGCGTGGGTCCTCTTCCCCGACCAGATGCTCCTCGTCGCCTTCTCCCTGTTCACGGCTGGTCTGCTCGCTCACCGGCTCGTACTCCGAAGGAAGCCCGCTCATGTCTGACACCCACTACGCCGTGGCCGCCGTCCTGGTCACCGCAGCCGTGACCTGGAGTCTGCGCGCGGCGCCCTTCGCCGCCCTGGCACCGCTGCGCGCCAGTGAGACCATGGGTCACCTCAGCGTCCGCATGCCCGCCGGGGTCATGGTGATCCTGGTCGTGTACTGCCTGAGCGACCTGCCCCTGCCGCAACCGCAGTCCCTGGTGCCGCTGGGCGCTCTGGCCGTCACCGTCGGCCTGCACCTGTGGCGGCGCGAAGCCCTGCTGAGCATCCTGGGCGGCACGGCCGTCCACGTGGTGCTGGCCAGCACACTCGTCCCCCACTGACTCCGTCACCGGCCCCCGGGCCTGCGGCTCGACCAGCGAACCCGCCCCGGGGCGGTGGCCGATTCGTGACCTAGGTGACCGGGCGAACACCGCATTCCACCTGGGCGGTGCCGGACGACGACCTAGGATGAGACGACACGCGGGGGCGATCCGCGCAGGTGTTGCCGGGAACAGCGGAGGTTGTGTCATGAGCCAGGACCACAGCGACTACGGGAGGAAGCTGCTTCCGCCGGGGCTGACCTACGACGACGTCCTGCTGGTACCGGCCTACTCGGACCTCCAGCCGGGCGAGGTGGACACCACGACGAAGCTCTCCCGCAACATCAGCCTCAGCATCCCCCTGCTCTCCGCGGCGATGGACACCGTCACCGAGGCCCGCATGGCCGTGGCGATGGCCCGTCAGGGCGGCGCCGGGGTGCTGCACCGCAACCTCTCCGCCGAGGACCAGGCCGGCCAGATCGACCTCGTGAAGCGCTCCGAGGCGGGCATGGTCACCGACCCGGTCACCTGTCACCCCGAGGACGACCTCGCGGAGGTCGAGCGCCTCTGCGCCCACTACCGCATCTCCGGTGTCCCGGTCACCGACGCCCAGGGCGCGCTGGTGGGCATCGTGACCAACCGCGACATGCGTTTCGAGGACGACCGCTCCCGGCTGGTCCGCGACGTCATGACCACCGAGAACCTGGTCACCGCCCCCGTCGGCGTCAGCCGCGAACGCGCCTTCGAGCTCCTTCGTGAGCACAAGGTCGAGAAGCTTCCCCTGGTCGACGGCCAGAACCGCCTGCGCGGGCTCATCACCGTCAAGGACTTCATCAAGAGCGAGCAGTTCCCGAACGCCACCAAGGACTCCAACGGGCGTCTGGTCGTCGGTGGCGCGGTCGGTGTGGGCACCGAGGCCGAGGAGCGCGCCAAGCTGCTCATCGACGCCGGGGTCGACTTCATCGTGGTCGACACCGCCCACGGCCACTCCTCCGGGCTCGCCGACATGGTCGCCAAGCTCAAGGCCAACTCCCGCGCGGACATCGTCGCGGGCAACGTCGCCACCCGCGCCGGTGCCCAGCTGCTGATCGACGCCGGGGCCGACGCCGTCAAGGTCGGGGTGGGCCCCGGCTCCATCTGCACCACCCGCGTCGTCGCCGGTGTGGGCGCCCCGCAGCTCACCGCCATCCTGGAGGCCGGGCTGGCCTGCGGCCCCGCCGGTGTCCCGCTGATCGCGGACGGTGGCCTCCAGTACTCCGGCGAGATCGCCAAGGCCATCGTCGCCGGTGCCAGCACCGTCATGCTCGGCAGCCTCCTCGCGGGTGTCGAGGAGAGCCCGGGCGAGCTCATCTTCATCAACGGCAAGCAGTTCAAGGCCTACCGGGGCATGGGTTCGCTCGGCGCCATGCGCGGCCGCTCCTTCTCCAAGGACCGCTACGCCCAGGCCGACGTGTCCTCCGAGGACAAGCTGGTTCCCGAGGGCATCGAGGGTCAGGTGCCGTTCCGCGGCCCGCTGTCCGCCGTGGCCCACCAGCTGGTCGGCGGCCTGCACCAGTCCATGTGGTACGCGGGCAGCCGCACCGTGCCGGAGCTGCGCGAGCGCGGCCAGCTGATGCGCATCACCAGCGCGGGGCTGCGCGAGAGCCACCCGCACGACATCAAGATGACCGTGGAAGCGCCGAACTACAACGCGCGCTAGTCGGCGCGGGGACGGCGCCGGATCCGGTCCGACCACGGACGGATAGACTCGCGTCCGCGGTCAAGCGCTGGTCGACCGACCGGCGCCGCACGTCAGAGGGGAAGCGAACAGTTGGCTCAGGTGGAGATCGGGCTGGGCAAGAACGGGCGTCGCGCCTACGAGCTCGACGAGATCGGGATCGTGCCCGCACGACGGACCCGCGACCCGGAGGAGGTGTCGATCGCCTGGCAGATCGACGCCTACCGGTTCGAGACGCCCCTGGTCGTCAGCCCCATGGACAGTGTGGCCTCGCCCAAGACCGTCGTGGCCGTGGGTGAGCAGGGCGGTCTCGGCGTCCTCGACCTCGAGGGTCTGTGGACCCGCTACGAGGACCCGGAGCCGCTGCTCCAGGAGATCCGCGAACTCGACGACGTCGCCGCGACCAAGCGACTCCAGGAGATCTACGCGGCGCCGATCCAGGAGGAGCTGATCGGCCGCCGGATCGAGGAGATCCGTGACGCCGGCCTGGTCACGGCCGCCCGGCTGTCGCCGCAGCGCACCGCCCAGTACCACAAGGCCGTCGTGGACGCCGGGGTCGACATCTTCGTGATCCGCGGCACCACGGTGTCGGCCGAGCACGTCTCCGGGCGCGCCGAGCCGCTCAACCTCAAGCAGTTCATCTACGACCTCGACGTGCCGGTCGTGGTCGGCGGCTGCGCCACCTACACCGCCGCCCTGCACCTGATGCGTACCGGTGCCGCCGGTGTGCTGGTCGGGTTCGGCGGCGGCTCCGGCCACACCACCCGCTCCGTGCTGGGTGTGGCCGTCCCCATGGCCAGCGCCATCGGTGACGTCGCCGCGGCCCGCCGCGACTACCTCGACGAGTCCGGCGGCCGCTACGTGCACGTCATCGCGGACGGCGGCATGACCGGCAGCGGTGACATCGCCAAGGCCCTGGCCTGCGGCGCCGACGCCGTCATGGTGGGGTCCCCGCTGGCCCGCGCCACCGAGGCGCCCGGCGGCGGCTACCACTGGGGCAGCGAGGCGCACCACAACGAACTGCCGCGCGGCGAGCGGGTCGAGGTGGGCACCATCGGTGACCTCAGGTCGATCCTGCACGGCCCGGCCTCCACCAGCGACGGTTCCATGAACCTCATGGGCGCGCTGCGTCGGACCATGGCCACCTCGGGCTACACCGACCTCAAGGAGTTCCAGCGGGTCGAGGTCGTGGTGAACCCGCACCGTTAGGGAGTGACGGCGGGGTTCCTCCCGCAGGTCGGACCAGGCGCGAGTGTGAGGGGGCGTCCCGGTGAACCGGGGCGCCCCCCGCGTCGTCCGAGGGGGGTGCGTCCGAACCGCCACAGTGTGCCACTATGGTGCGTGTTTTTGAGTCTCGTGATCCGATGGTGACTTTCTCTTGGAGGACCGCATGGGTGACAGTGAGTCCGGTGCCCCCGGGGCGACCGGTCCCTCCGAGGTGCCCCGCGCCCAGGAGGAGCCCCGCTCCGCCGAGGCCCGGCGCGAGTCCGGCGCCGCCGAGGCGCGCCGCGCCCGGGGCCACCGTCGGCGCCGCCGACGCGGACCGGCGGTCGCGGTCAGCCTCGCACTGGTCGTCTGCCTGCTGGTGACGGCGGGCGTCGTGGTCCTGGTCGGCCGCGTGTCCAGTGCCCTCAACGACTGGGAGGCGCCGGCCGCCGACGCCACCCCGGAGATCGGCACCATCGAGACCCCTCCGCACGACCAGCTCACCGGGCCACCCGCCCAGACCGGGGTGACCGCCCGGGAGAACGGGGACCCGGACGAGTCCGCCGTCGGCGCGGACGAGCGGTCCGGCCCGGCCGAGGTGCTGCGCCCCAGCGACGAGTGGCTGGACGAGGTCTCCGCGAACACCGGCATCCCGCGCAGGGCCATGGAGGGCTACGCCAGCGCCCAGCTGGTGCTCGACGCCGACCAGTCCTCGTGCCAGCTGTCCTGGCCCACGCTGGCGGGCATCGGCTACGTGGAGTCCCGCCACGGCACCTACGCGGGCGGTGAGCTCGGCCCGGACGGCAACACCACCGTCGACATCATCGGCATCCCGCTGGACGGCACCAACAACACGCAGGCCATCCCCGACACCGACGGTGGTGAGCTGGACGGCGACACCGAGTGGGACCGGGCGATCGGCCCCATGCAGTTCATCCCCAGCACCTGGGCCCGGTGGGGCGAGTCGCTGGAGGGCGGTACCCCCGACCCGCACAACATCGACGACGCCGCCCTGGCCTCCGCCCGCTACCTGTGCGACGAGGGACGCGACCTCACCTCCGCGCAGGACTGGGAGTCGGCGGTCCTGGAGTACAACCGCTCCTCCGCCTACGTCAGCGACGTCCTGGCCTACGCGCACGCCTACGCCGACGCCGCCTGAGTCCCGTTCGGACCGTTCGGACCGGTCCCGGAGGTAATCCGGCGGTATGGGGTGTGGCAACCCACGTCCCTGACGGCCTCCGGTTAGCCTGGGGCCCCACCACTCCGGGTATGCGCCTTGGTGGGACACCGATCGAAAGGGAGGACCATCCATGGCGACCACCTGGTTGGGGCCGAAGGGGCGCACCGAGGCGCTCGCGTCGATGGCCGACGAGGAGCTCGACGTCCTCGTGGTGGGCGGCGGGATCGTGGGCGCGGGCATCGCGCTGGACGCGGTCTCGCGCGGGCTCTCCACGGGTCTGATCGAGGCGCGGGACTTCGCCTCCGGGACGTCCAGCAGGTCCAGCAAGCTCATCCACGGCGGCCTCCGCTACCTGGAACAACTCGACTTCGAGCTGGTCCGCGAGGCCCTGCACGAGCGCGGTCTCCTGCTCACGACCATCGCACCGCACCTGGTCCGCCCGGTGCCGTTCCTCTTCCCGTTCCAGCACCACTGGGAGCGGTTCTACATCGGCGCGGGCGTCACCCTGTACGACACCCTGGCGATGACCTCGCGCAACAACCGGGGGCTGCCCTCGCACCGGCACCTGACCAGGTCCGGCGCGCTCCGGGTCTTCCCCGCGCTCAAGCGCGGCGCCCTGGCCGGGGCGGTCCAGTACTGGGACTGCCAGGTGGACGACGCCCGGTTCGTCACCACCGTCCTGCGCACCGCCGCCGGACTCGGGGCGCGGATCGCCTCGCGGGTCCAGGCCGTCGAGTTCCTGCGCGAGGGCGAGCACGTGGTCGGTGCGACCGCCGCCGACCTGGAGACCGGCGAGAAGAAGCAGATCCGCGCGCGGCAGGTGGTGAACGCCGCCGGTGTGTGGACCGACGACATCCAGGAGATGGTGGGCGGTCGCGGCCAGATCCACGTGAGCGCGTCCAAGGGCGTGCACCTCGTGGTGCCCCGGGACCGCATCCAGGCCTCGTCCGGGATGATCCTCCAGACGGAGAAGAGCGTGCTCTTCGTGATCCCCTGGGGCCGCCACTGGATCATCGGGACCACCGACACCCCCTGGGACCTGGACAAGGAGAACCCGGCGGCGTCGCGGGCCGACATCGACTACGTCCTGGACCACGTCAACCAGGTGTTGCGCACGCCCCTGGGCCGCGACGACGTCGAGGGCGTCTACGCGGGGCTGCGGCCGCTGCTGTCGGGGGAGTCCGAGGAGACCTCGAAGCTCTCCCGTGAACACACGGTCGCGCACCCCGTGCCGGGGCTCGTCCTCATCGCGGGCGGCAAGTACACCACCTACCGGGTCATGGCCAAGGACGCGGTGGACGCGGTCGCGCACGGGCTGGGCGGCGCGGTCCCCGCCTCGGTCACCGACAAGCTGCCGCTGGTGGGCGCGGACGGTTACGCGGCCCTGTACAACCAGCGGCACCGGCTGGCCCGCGACTCCGGACTGCACGTCTCCCGGATCTCGCACCTGTTGCGCCGGTACGGTTCCGGGGTGCACGACGTCCTCGACCTGATCCGGGAGCGGCCGGACCTGCGGGAGCCGCTGAAGGGCGGTGAGGACTACCTGCGGGCCGAGGTCGTCTACGCGGTGGAGGCCGAGGGCGCCCGCCACCTGGAGGACGTCCTGTCCCGGCGCACCCGGATCACCTTCGAGACCTGGGACCGGGGCATCGCCGCCGCCGAGTCCGCCGCCGCGCTCATGGCGGAGCCGCTCGGCTGGACCAGGGAACAGGTCGAGCGCGAGGTGGAGTACTACCGCAAGGGCATCGAGGCCGAGCGCGCCGCACAGGAACAGGACACGGACCAGGAGGCCGACGCGGTCCAGCACGGTGCTCCGGAGATCGTGCCGGACATCCACGTGGGCAGGCCCGGAGGGCGTTCCTGAGGGGTGTCCCCGGGGCGCGGAGCCCCTCGGTCGGGTTCGTATTGTTGCTGATCACTGATCCGGCCGTTGTGGTTTGTGGCACATCGTGGGGTTAGGGTGCGTGGAGTCACCCCCTGTCGCGTTCACCCGCCGAAGGACCCCCGCCCCATGATCAAGGTGCTGCTAGTAGAGGACGACGTGCGCCTCGCCGACGCCCTCGCCGGCGCGCTGGAGACGTACGGCTACGAGGTCGACCAGGTGAGGACCGCGGGGGGCGCCCTGAGCGCGCCCCCCGCGGACATCGTCCTGCTCGACCTCGGCCTGCCCGACATGGACGGAGTGGAACTGTGCCAGCGCATCCGTGAGCGGCCGGACTTCGGGGACACCGCGATCATCATGGTCACCGCCCGCCGACAGCAGCGCGAACGGATCCTCGGACTGCGCTCCGGCGCGGACGACTACGTGGTGAAGCCGTTGGCCATAGAGGAGCTGTGCGCCCGGATGGAGGCGGTCCTGCGCCGTACCGGCGGTCGGGTCGGCACGGTCCTGGAGACCGGGCCGCTGCGGGTGGACCTGTCCACCCGCACCGTCGAGTGTTCCGGCCGCCCCGTGGAGCTGACCCGGAAGGAGTTCGACCTCCTCGTCGTCCTGCTGAGGGAGTCGGGCGGGGTGGTCTCCCGGGAGCACCTCCTGCTCCGTGTCTGGCAGACCGCCTGGCCGGGCACCCTGCGCACCCTCGAAGTGCACATCGGCACGCTCCGGTCGAAGCTGGGTTCGCCCGGGTTGATCCGGACGGTGCGCGGGGTCGGCTACCAGCTCGTGACCAGCGAGTACACGGCCGCCGGGGCCACCGCGGCCCCGGCCTCCCGGTGAGGGGGCGGCTCTGGCGCGGGTCGGGGCCTCGCGTCACGGGGGTCCCGCGCGCGAGAGGGGCACGTTGATGCACCGGCGTGTGGTCACCGTCTACGTCTCCCTGCTGGTGGTCGCCTGCCTGGCGCTGGCCTTCCCCCTGTGCGGGAACATCGCCGCCCGGGGCACCTCCGACATGGTCCTCGACCGGATCAACGACACCGCCCGGTTCGCCGGACTGGCCGAGCCCGGGGTGCTGTCGGGGTCGGAGGGGGCCCTGTCCGGTCTGGTCAGCGAGCTCACGGTCTACGAGCAGGTGTACGGGATCACCGCCGTCGTGGTGGACCGGGACGGTCGGGTGGTGGCCGCCTCACGGCCCGGCCTCACCCTGGAGGACCTGGATCCCCAGGGCCGGTCCGACAGCGAGGAGCCGCTGACGGGGCCGGTGCGCGGCGCGCTGGCGGGCAACCGCAGGGCGGCGGACAGCGTGGTCTGGCCGTGGCAGGACGGGCCACTGGTGGTCGCGGAGCCCATCGGCAGCTCGGGTGAGGTGGTCGGGGCGGCCGTCACCGCCTCACCGACCGGAGCGCTGCGCCGCGCCACCCTCGGACAGTGGGTCGTGGCGTGGCTGGTGGTGACCGCCCTGATGGTGGCGGGCATCGCCGTGGCCGGTCCGCTCACCCGGTGGATCCTGCGGCCCATCGACGACCTGGCCCAGGCCACCCGGGCCGTGAGCGGGGGCAGCCTGGACACGCGGGTGCGGACGGCGGCCGGGCCCGAGGAGCTCCGCAGGCTGGGGGAGTCCTTCAACCAGATGGCCGACACCATCACCTCCATGCTGGAGAGCCAGCGCACCTTCGTGGCCTACGCGGGACACCAGGTGCGCAATCCTTTGGCGGCGCTGCGCCTGCGGGTGGGGGGACTGGCCCGGCACCTGGGCGACGAGGGGCTGCGGGAGCACGGGCTGGCACTGGACGAGGTGGACCGGCTCACCCGGATCTGCGACAGCCTGCTCACCCTGGCGCAGGCCGAGGACGCCGAGCACTCCATGGTGTGGGAGGACGCCAGGGAGGTGGCGGAGCTGAGGGTGGCCGCGTGGGGCCCCATCGCCGACCGCGCGGGTGCCGTGCTGACGTGCTCGGGTGAGGAGTCCGCCCTGGTGCGGTGCGTGGAGGGGACACTGGACCAGGCCCTCGACGCCCTCATCGACAACGCGCTCAAGTTCGGCGGCGCGGGGGTGTGGATCACCGTCCACGTGGGCGCGCCGGTGGGGGAGGGCGACGGCGGGCACCTGGACGTGCACGTGGTGGACGACGGTCCGGGGCTCCCCGACGACCAGCTCGACCAGGCCACACGGGCGTTCTGGCGCGACGGCGGTGGGGGAGGGGGATCCGGGCTGGGGCTGTCCATCGTGGTCACGCTCCTGGAGCTTCAGGGGGCGAGCCTGTCCCTGTCCTCCCGGGAGCCGCACGGGATCGACGCCCGCCTGCGGTTCCGCCTGGCCGCACACACCGAGGACGGGGCCGACGCCGAGTCCGAGTCCGTGGGGGCCCCGGAGAGCGCCTGAGCGGTGTTCCGAGAGGGATCCGGGGCGACGGACGGGCGCGGTCCGCCGGGGGATCCGGCCGGCGAGCGCCTGGCGCCGTCGGAGCCGTTGGTCTCTGGCGGTGACGTCCCGGGGCGGCGTGGTGGCCGGGGATCGGCGGGTCGCACTCCGTCACTCCTCGCGACGGCACCCCCGGAGGAGGATCGCGACCATGCGCTTGGCGTCGGCCTGGTCGTAGTCGGGGCCGGTGATGCAGAGGTTTCCGATGGCGCGCATGAGCGTGTAGGCGCCGATGTCGGGGCCGAGTTCGTCGTGGGCGACGCAGGCGTCGAGCAGCGTGGCGCAGGCCGGGAGGAGGGTGTCGAGCATGAGGGCGTGGAGGTTCTCCATCCCCGGGTCACCGGACCCCAGTGCGGCGCCGAGGCCGTGCTTGGTCACCAGGAAATCCACGAACGCGTCCACCCAGTGCGTCAGGGCGGTGAACGGAGAGGCGGATTCCGCCAGGAGTCGGGGCGCGAGCGCGGCGCAGGTGTCGATCTGGTGCCGGTAGACGGCGGTGACCAGGTCCGCCCGGGTCGGGAAGTTCCGGTAGATCGTGCCGACGCCGACGCCCGCGCGCGCGGCGATGTCGCGGATGGGGGCCTGGACGCCCTGGTCCACGAAGGCCGCCGCCGCGGCGTCCAGCACGGCGTCGCGCGTGCGTCGCGCCTGTGCCTGGCGTACTCCGACGGGTTCCGACACAGGCCCTCCCTTGTTCGCGGAACAGTGTTCCGCTAAATTGGCGGAACGGTGCTCCGCCAAAGTATGGCAGAGCGGCCCCGGGAAGAAAGCACAGGTGCCCCATGCCCTCTCGCCACTCCGACCAGCGCGTCGTCGCGGTCAAGCCCGTCGTCGTCCCCGCGCCCGGCCGCGACGTCGAACTCCGGGTGAAGGTCACCGCTCCCGTATCGGGCCGGGACCTTCCCGTCATCGTGTTCTCCCACGGCAACGCGTGGTCCATGGACGGATACGGGCCCCTCGTCGACCGGTGGGCGGCCGCCGGATTCGTCGTCGTGCAGCCCACCCACCCGGACTCCCGCCGCAACGAGCTCACGTGGGACGACCCGCGCTTCCCCACGATCTGGCGCGTGCGGATCGCGGACCTGCACGCGGTCGTCGACGGTCTCGGTGACCTCCTTCGCCAGGCGGGTGATCTGGAGGACCGCGCCGACCGGGACCGCGTCGCCGTCGTCGGCCACTCCTGGGGTGCCCAGAGCGCCGGTGCGCTCCTCGGCGCGCGGGTGCTCGACGTCGACGGCACCCCCGGGGAGGACTTCTCCCATGCCGCAGTCTCGGCCGGCGCGCTCATCGCCGCGACAGGGACGGGAGACACCCTCACCCCGTTCGCCCTCGAACACCTTCCGTTCATGAGGCCGGACTACTCCACGATGACCGCTCCGACCCTGGTCGTGGCGGGCGGCCGGGACGATTCCCCGCTCTCCACACGGGGGCCGGAGTGGTTCACGGACGCCTACCACCTCAGCCCCGCCCCGAAGAGCCTGCTCGACATCCCCGAGGGCGAGCACACCCTGGGTGGTCTCGCCGGTGAGGCGGTCGCGGAGACCACCGACGAGGACCCCGACCGCGTCGCCCTCGTCGCCGACGTCGTCTCGGCCTACCTCCACCACGCCCTCAGGCTCGACGACGCCGCTTGGACCGCGCTCAACGACGCGGCCGAAGGCGACGGCACGTGGGACATCACCAGCAAGTGAACCCGACGGCCCGCCGCGGCGCCCGGACCGGGCGCACGCGGTGGCGGCGTGGTCTCCGTGTGGGACGTCCGAGGGCCGGGACGGAGCCTCAGGGGCCGAGGACCGGGGTCGAGGCCTCGGACGGCACCGCGGCCTCGGGCGGCGGGCGGTCGTTGGCGTACTTGACCGACCGGTAGTAGTCGACCGCGCCCGGGTGCAGGGGCACCGGCAGGGTCGAGATCGCCGAGCGCGGGTGCAGGTGCAGCGCCACCGGGTGGATCTCGACCAGGTCCGCCTGGAACTCGAAGAGCAACCGCGTGAACTCCTCGGCCTGGTGGTCGGGCATCGCGGAGTTCACCACCAGCAGGCTCGGCACCCCGATCGTCCGCACCGCCGGAACGTCCGCGTAGGTCCCGGCGGGGACCGGCAGCTCCGTGAAGTACTCCCCGTACCGCTCGGTCAGGGCCGGGACCTGGTCGGCCAGGTCCAGCAGGCGCACCGGAACCCGCTCCGCGAGGTCCCCGACCGCCTGGGTCGGTATCCCGCCGGACCAGAAGAACGCGTCCACCCGGCCCTCCTCCAGCGCCCGCGCCGAGTCACCTATGGACAGCTGGAGCCGCTCCACCTCACCGGCCGCGCCGGGGCGCTTCCCCTCGGCCACCGCTGTCAGACCGGACAGGTCCAGGAGCCGGTCCGCCATCATCTCGGTGCCCGAACCGGCCGAACCCACCGACACCGTCCCCCCGGCCAGATCAGCGATCGCGTTCACCGGGGAATCCGCGCGAACCACCACGTGCGTGTGGTTGTCATACAGGCGGGCGATGGCGGAGATCGGCAGCGGCTCCTCGAAGGGCTCCTCGCCGTCCACGGCCAGCGCGGCCACGTCGGAGAGGGTGAACGCCACGTCCAGCGAGCCGTCCGCGACGAGCAGGTTGTTCTCCACGCTCGCGGCGGTCGTCAACGCGGTGATCCAGGTGTCCTGCCGGGAGGCGGTGACCTCAGCCAGTCCGCTGCCGTACACGTGGTAGACCCCGCCCGCGCCGCCGGTTCCGACGGAGAGCCGCAGCGGGGCCGGGTGCAGGGGAGACGCGCAGGTGAGCACCGTCGCCACGACCGCGCACGCGGCCGTGAACCGGGTGACGCTCCAGAGAGGCTGGGGGACGGACGACGCCATGGGCGAACGATACCAACGAGTGTGAAACCTCAGAAGAGGCTCAAATACCTTCTCGGGTCCTGCGGGTTTCGACGTGATGGCGGTTACGTTGCCAGCGGCGGCGGGGCGGGGGCCACGACTGCGTCCCGCGGCCCGCGTGCCGGAGCCGGACCCGGGTTCCGGGCACGGCAGGCGGGTATCCCCCGACTCTCCCGCGCCCCCTGACGCACGAAGCACCTCGAGAGGACCCCCACAACCATGCGACGCTCCACACTGTCTTTGGTCGCCATCCCCGCCAGCGTGCTCATGCTGGCCGCCTGCTCGCAGCCCGCCGAGCAGGCCGCCGAGGACATCGAGCTCGGTGGCGGTGAAGTCCAGAACAACCTCAGCATCGTCACCGGCGGCACGACCGGTGTGTACTACCCCATCGGCGGCGCCCTGCGCGGCATCATCGGTGACAACCTCGAGGGCCAGTCCGCCTCCGTCGAGGCCACCGGCGCCTCCGTCGAGAACATCCGCCTCCTCGGCTCCGGCGAGAGCCACCTGGCCATCGTCCAGGGTGACGCCGCCGACCAGGGCTTCACCGGCACCGGTGACTTCGAGGGCGACCCCGTCGAGACGTACTCGCTCGCGGTCCTGTACCCGAACGTCTTCCACGCGGTGACGCTCCAGAGCATCAAGGAGCGCGAGGGCTTCGACTGCTTCTACGACATCATCGGCAACCGCTACTCCGTCGGTGACATCGGCAGCGGCAACGAGGCCACCACCAACCAGGTCTTCGACTCGCTGGAGATCGGCCCGAGCGAGGTCGAGATCCAGCAGCTGGGCTACGCGGAGACCGCGAACGCCCTGACCAACAACCAGCTCGACGCCGGTTCCTGGGTCGTCGGTGAGGGCCACTCCGGCATCACCGAGCTCGGCACCACCGAGGACATCGCGCTCATCGAGATGTGCGACGACGAGCGCGACGCCATCGTCAGCGGCTACGGCGGCTACACCGAGCACGTCGTCAAGGGCGGCACCTACCCGGGGATCGACGACGACGTGTCGACGATCGCCGTCTGGAACGCGCTGGTCGTGCCCGGCACCTTCAACGAGGACCAGGCCTACGAGATCACCAAGGCGATGTTCGACAACATCGACCAGGTGATCGGCGTGTACGCCCCGGGCGAGGAGTACCTGGTCCCGGAGACGATCGAGAACAGCCCGGTCCCCGTCCACCCGGGCGCCATCCGCTTCTACGAGGAGCAGGGCGTCGAGATCCCCGAGGACCTGCGCCCCGAGGGCACCGAGGCGGGCGACAGCGCCGCCGAGGACACCGACGAAGAGTAGGTCGCACACACCGATGGAACCGACCGCGGTGGGACGATCCGCGGACGCCGAACCCCGGCGTCCGCGGATCTCCGCGCTCCGCCGCGCCGGCCTGTGGCTCGGCGCCGGACTCGGCGCGGCCCTGCTCGTCGGCGCGCTCCTCCCCGTGTGGCCCGCGCTGCGCCTGAGCGTGGACGGCGACCGCCTCGGCCACCTGCCGCTGGCCGAGGGCGAGCAGTTCACCGTCTCCTACGTGCACTCGATCGACCACCTGCCGATCGAGGAGAACATCGAGGTCCGTGACGGCGAACTGGTCGCCGACTCGACCCGCCTGCGCCAGTTCGGCGCGGGCATGGGCCAGATCCCCGGTCAGGGAACCGGCCGCGCCGACGGCGAGTGGTGGGTCATCGAGGACATGAACCGCCACGTCGGTCCGGAGCTCGCGATCCGTGTGGGCACGGCCTCCGTGGACCACCGGCTGCGCACTCCCGACACCGAGGTACGGCTCTCCCCGTGCCTCACCTCCCGCAGGGTGGCCGTCGAGCCCGCCCGGATCTCCACCCTCGTCCTGCTGATCGGCCGCTCACCGCAGCCGGTCTGTGACGAGTAGCAGTCCCTCAGGTCCTCCCCCCGCCTGAAGCACCCTCCGCCGCGTGGTCACCGTGTTCTCACGCACCGCGCGGTCCATCCGTCGAACCCGAGGAAGAACATGGCTGAGAAACCACAGGTGCGGGGTGACGCGCCCCCGACGCCGGAGGAAACCGAGCGGGACGGTCGTGACGACACCGCCACCTCCGCCGCCGAGGAGTCGTCCGAGGTCGGCTTCGGCAAGGGCGGCCGCAGGACCGGGACCTCCGCCGACGCCCTGCCGGACGTCGACGGGCTCGGGGACGACGCCCCGCCGTTCTGGCGCCGGATCGCCGCCGAGCGCTGGGGTGAGGGCCGGTTCGGGCTCGCCATGGGCGGGATCATCCTGCTCCTGGGCATCGCCCTGACCGCCTTCCAGCTCTGGATCGCCCTGCGTTCCGGTCTGGACGCCCGTCAGCAGCGGCTCATGCACCTCATGCTGGTCATGCTGATGGTCTTCATCATCATGCCGCCGTTCAAGAAGTCCACGGTGGAGGGGAACCCGGTCGCGTACGTGGCGGGGGCCGTCCTCGACCTCGTCATGGTCGTCGCGACCGTCGTGGTCAGCTTCTACCCGATCGTGTACCAGGCGGAGCTCGCCCGCCGCGCGGGCGCCTACACCGACCTGGACTGGATCATGGGTCTGGTCGCCATCGTGGTCCTGTTGGAGGCCACCCGGCGCTCCGTCGGCCTGATCATGGTCCTGCTGGTGGCGGCGTTCATCTACTACGCCTGGATCGGCCCGCTGATCCCCGGCGACTTCGGCCACTCCGGCGTCACGATCCAGCGCATCTCCACCCACGCCTACCTGGGCAACGACGGCATCTACGGGCTCACACTCGGGGTCGTCGTCACGTTCGTGTTCGTCTTCATCCTCTTCGGCGCGCTGCTGTCCAAGACCGGCGGCGGCAACTTCTTCGTCGGCCTGGCCTACGTCCTCACCGGACGCATGGTGGGCGGCCCGGCCAAGGGCGCGGTGCTCGGCAGCGCCCTGATGGGTTCGGTCTCCGGCAGCGCCATCGCCAACGTGGTCACCACCGGCCCCTTCACCATCCCGCTGATGAAGAAGGTCGGCTACAAGAAGCACGACGCGGCCGGTGTGGAGGCCGCCGCCTCCACCGGCGGCCAGGTCCTGCCGCCCATCATGGGCGCGGGCGCGTTCCTCATGGCGGAGCGGCTGGGTATCCCCTACGCCGACATCGTCAAGGTCGCGATCATCCCCGCGATCATGTACTTCGCCCTGATGTTCCTGTTCGTGGACATCCTCGCCCGCAAGAACAACATCCGGCCGATGGAGGGGGACGAGATCCCCACCTTCGCCATCGTGATGCGGGCGGGCTGGCACTTCATGGCCCCGCTGGTCCTGCTGATCGTCCTGCTGCTCAACTACGTGCCGCCGACGCAGGCCGGCCTGGCCGCCTGCGGCGCCCTGCTCGTGGTGGCCATGCTGCGCGCGAGCAGCCGCCTCAGCCTCAAGGACTTCCTGGAGGTGTTCGTGATGGCGGCCCGCAGCACCCTGCCGGTCTCCGTGGCGTGCGCCGTGGCGGGCATCATCGTCGGCATGGTCGGCCTCACCGGCCTGGGCCTGGTCTTCTCCGACGTCCTGGTCAACGCCTTCGCGGGCAACCTCTTCATGACCCTGGTGATGGTGGCCCTGGCCTCCCTGATCCTGGGCATCGGCCTGCCGGTGACCGCGTCCTACGTGGTGCTGGTGATCCTGGCCGGTCCGGCGCTGGAGCAGCTCGGCCTGGCGCTGATCGTCGCGCACATGATCGTGTACTGGCTCAGCCAGGACTCCAACGTCACCCCGCCGGTGGCCTTCGCGGCCTTCGCGGCGGCGGGCATCGCGAACTCCAGTCCGATGCGCTCGGGCGTGTCCTCGTGGAAGTTCGCCAAGGGTCTGTACCTGATCCCGCTGCTCATGGCCTACTCGGCGCTCATGGAGGTGGACGGTCCGGTCATCGACCTGGTGATGGCGATCGCCACCGGATCGGTCGCGTTGGCGGCCGGTGCCATGGCGATCGAGGGCTTCTTCCTGCGCCGCACCCTGCTGGGTGAGCGCATCGCGCTGGGGCTCTCCGCCGCCTTGGTCCTGATCGCCCCCGAGTGGAGCGGGTGGACCGAGTCGCTGCTGTCCGTCCAGGTCTCGCCGGACTGGTTCATCGGCGCCGGTACCGTCGCGGGCATCGTGCTCATCACCCTCCAGGTGGTCAACCACCGCCGTGACAAGGCGAAGGGCCTGGTCGCCCCGCTCGGACAGGAGCAGCCGAAGGCCGGGCAGACTGTCGAGACCGCGTCCGAGGAGTCCTCGAAGGACGTCGAGTCCTCCAAGGACGCCGAGGCCGCGGAGACCACGGAGTCCACGAAGGCCTAGCGGTCGGCGTACTCCGGTT
>NZ_CBDRIY010000046.1:0-43316 GCF_965344335.1 Nocardiopsis eucommiae | reverse complement strand
CCTATCCGCGCAGGAGGTAGGTGGCCAGGCCGCGCGCGATGGCGTCGGCGGCGCGCTCACGCCACTCGGGGTCCTCCAGGAGCTCCGCGTCCTCGGCGTTGCGCATGTTGCCCGCCTCCAGGAACACCTTCGGGACCGTGGACATGTTCAGCCCGCCCAGGTCCGTGCGTTCGTCCAGCCCGTCCTCGGCCAGGTAGTCGGCGTAGGGGATATCGCTCCCCTCCAGGTACTCGCGGCGGAGGTCCTCCGCGAGCAGCGCGGAGGGCTCGACGATCTCCTCGGTGAAGCCGCTCACCTCGCCCGGGGTGATGACGTGGAAGCCCCGCCCCGAACCCGGGCCGCCGTCCGCGTGGATGGACAGCGCGACGTCCGCCTCGTTCTCGTTGCCGATCTCGGCGCGTTCGTCGACGCACGGCCCCACGCCCTCGTTGTCCTCGCGCGTGAGGACCACCGTGGCGCCGTCCGCCTCCAGCCGTTCCCGGACGAGCAGGGACAACTCCCAGTTGAACTCGTGTTCGGGGTAGCCGTTGACGCTCTCGGCGCCGACCGTGTCACAGGCCTTCTCGCCGGGCCCGGCGGGTACCAGCGCGTTGATCTCGCTCGGGGCGTCGGCGTTGCCCCCGTTGTGTCCGGGGTCGATGACCACGACACGGTCACCGAGGGGCCCCTCGCCGGGGGGTGGCGCCTCGTCGTCGTCGGTGGAGGCGCCGGACCCGTCCTCCGGACCGGGGAGCGGAGGCGCGGCCGTGGGGTCGGTCCCGGGAGCTCCGCCCGCCGGGGACGAGCAGCCCGCGGTCCAGACGACGGCGAGCGTGAGCAGGGCCAGGGAGCGGACGGCGCGGCTCCGGCGCCCTGTGGGTGCGCAGACGAGCATGCCTCAAACCTAGCCGTTGTCCGAGACCCCGTCGTACCCGTACAAACACGGACGAAGGGCTCACGTCGCGCCTGACGTCCGGCGCGCCCCCGCCTGGCGGAGGGCGTCCCCGGCGCCCCGTCGCGCCCCCCGGGCCGGACCCGGAACCGGTGGGATCACCCACTCCGACCGGCGGCGGCGGGGCTCGGCTCCGGGGCGGCGGGACTCCGAGGACGGGGCGGGGCGCTCGGCGTTCGAGGGGGCGCCACGGGCCTCCACCGCCCCTCACCAGCCTCCCCCTCTGGTGCGCTGTTCCGTTCGGTTCCGCGTTCCATCAGCTCACAACCGTGCGCCGATGACACTCCGAGGGCGGTGAAACGCCGTCCCCCAGCGACGGAACGGTTTCCGTTTCGTGATCAAGCGACTAGGCTCGCCGTGTGGAGCGCCCCGCACACGGCACTCCGCGCCGAACTCGTCTACGACCGGGTACGGGGTGTGCGCACCCTCCCCGGAAAACACCGCCCCCGGCCCGCCAGGCTGGCCGGATCACCCCGCTCCGACGCCACGGCGTCGGGTCGGGACCGGCCCCGGGCCGGTCATCCCCCAGATGCAACAGGAGTGTCGTGGTGACTCCCGCCAGAACGTCCGTTCGCCGCCTCCTGGTGGGCGGCACCCTCTTCACCGCCCTCGGCGCGCTCGGGGTCGTGTCCGCGTTCCCCGCGTCGGCCGACCAGCTGGTCTGGGCCAACGCGCAGGCCTGGGTCGGTGACGGTGACCTCGTCTCGGGGTACTCCACCGCGATCAGCTTCGGCGGTGCGACCGAGGACGAGGCCGGGGCCGATCCCGTCGTGGGCGCCCTCGCGCCGTTCGCGCGGGTCGAGGGGGAGAGCCGCACGCTGGTCAACGACAGGGGCGCGCTGGCCCAGTCGGTCGTGGAGCGGGCGACGGTCCGGATCGGGGTCGACGACCTCATCGGTCTCGGCATGATCGACCCGGTCGAGGGCGTGCCCGGGGAGGCGGGGGAGACCCCCACGGCGGAACCCGAGGGGGGCACCGCGCCACCCGACGGGGACGAGGGCCCGTCCGAGGAGGGGGAGGCCGGTGACCAGGGGCCGCGGTGGTCGGACCGGCCCACTCCGGACACCCCCTTCCAGGACCCCTCGGAGGACCCCGGCGCCACGCCCTCCGAGGAGGACGTGGTGGTTCTGGACGAGGAGGAGACCGAGACCGTCTCCGTCGACTCCAACGCGGTCGAGTTCTCCCTCACGGACGTGCGGACCAGCGCGGCGGCGGCCTACGACGGCGCCACGGAGACGACCTTCGAGTACGGGGAGCTGACCGCCTTCGGTGAGCCCGTGACCGGCTTCGACGGCGACCACCTGGCGGAGGAGACCCTGGAGGTCCTCGACGAGAGGGGCCGGACACTGGTCGAGGTGCCCGTCAGCGTCCGCTTCGTGACCAGCGCCGACACCTTCGACGACGTGGACGAGGACTGGGAGGGTGAGGGCGTGCGCTCCTCGTTCTCCGTCTCGGTCCGGGTCGGAGACCCCGCACTGGGCCAGGGCTTCACCGTGGACTTCGCCGACTCCTGGGCGATCGGTTCCACCCACATCGCGGCGGACGCGCCCGGTGAGGGGGAGCGCGGCGAGGGGGAACGGGAGACGCCGGCCGCGAGCCAGCGGTTGGCCACCACGGGGAGCTCCCTCGTGGCGCTGGTGACCGCGGCGGTGGTGGCGGTCGGCGGCGGTGCCGCGGCGACCTTCCTGGCGCGCAAGCGGACCACCGCCATGGACGACCAGATCGAGGACTGACGGTGGTCGGTCCGCCCCGGTCGGGGGTCCGGGCGGGGACCCGACCGGGTGGTGCGTGAGGGAGGGCGGGCCACCCCGTCTGGGTGGCCCGCCCTGAGAAATCTGTCAGCAGCCGGAACGTGTCCAGCCGTTCCCCCCGGAATCGGCACAGACCGGGGAGATCACTCCGTGCGCTGGCTGGGGATTCCGGCCAGCAGGGCGCGGACCTCAGTCTCGCGGTAGCGGCGGTGGCCACCCAAGGTGCGGATCGAGGTCAGCTTGCCCGCCTTGGCCCAGCGTGTCACGGTCTTGGGGTCAACGCGGAACATGGTGGCAACCTCGGCGGGGGTCAACAGGGGCTCCGCCTCGGGCGTGCGAGTCGACATGTGTACGGCCTCTCCTCCTGGATCTGTGTGCCGATCCTTGAGCCTGATTCCTGGCACTTGGCCCGGATGTCCAATAGTCCCACTTGAGTCCTATTGATATCACCCGAGGTGTTTGCGCGACCACTCCAAGCAACTTTGCACGTGGGAGGCCATTGAAAGCCGCCCGTGGCCGCGTCACGCTAAGTGATTCTAGCGACACGTTTAGTGGCATGTGGCGTATTCGGTCAAAACTTCGTTCTCGGGCCTCGTTTTTCTCGATCCGGAGAACCCGAAGTGCTAGGGCGGAGCTGACCGAAACCCGGGGGCCGGCTCTGGGGGAGGAGGGCGCGGGCCCTGGTCAGTCGCGGTTCGGGGTGGCGTGGGGTGGGGTGGCGGCCGGGGGGCCGGTCGCGCTGCGGCAGGGGGGTCGGGCCACGTGGATCCTCGTTGTGGCAGGGGTTTCCCGGTTACTCTGAGTGCTCTCTGTGGTCGACTCGCTACAGTCTACGCTGATCCCTATCGGGCGTTATGCCCAGTTTCACGGCGCTTGGTGGGGCGTTCTCGCGGGGTGGTCGCGCGCGCGGCCGTCACGTGCGAAAAGACGGTTTCGTGCGACTGAGAAACCTGGTGTACCAGGTTGGGGTACGGCGTGGCGCCTCCCCGTCCCGGCTCGCGTGCCGACCGGGATGACGACAGGGCGCCCGGGGTGTCCACGAAAGATCGACCGGAACATGACGGTCAGTTGGCGTGCTCCAGGGCTCGCACCGACCTCCAGCGCCGAGTGAGCCGCCCGCGCAGCTCCTTCACCCGTGAGCCCTCGCCCTTGGCGAGCGCCTCCACGGCCTCGGCCACCTCGGCCACCGAGTGGTCCTCGCTCAGGTGCTCGTCACTGAGCAGGTGCGGCAGTCCCCCGTAGTCCAGTTCGAGCAGGGACTCGGGGTGCGCGGTCGTGGCCAGCCACTCCGTGAGCGCCTCCGCCGAGGAGGACACCGCGTGCTCTCCGACGCGTTCGCGCAGCACCGCGGCGGTGTGGTCGAGGCGGCGCCGGGCCAGCGCGGTCCTGGTCAGGTACAACAGGGTCCTGGTGGGGCCCGCGGACAGCACGAGGCAGCGTTCCTGCGGCTCGAAGGCGACGAACCACGGGATCGGGATCGTCCAGTTGCTGGACAGGATGCCCGGCTCCGCCAACGCGCCCGAGTCGCGCCACTGCCGGTACCCCGTCTCGGCGCGGTCGGCCTCCCTGGCGGGGACGAACGCCTCCACCATCGAGCGGGGCATGGACTCCGTGAACTCCCCGAACGCACGCCAGGAACGCAGGCGCGTCTGCCACGGGCACACGTACAACCGGTCGTTGACCCGCCGCAGGTAGGCGTCCCCGCTCTCGTCGGAGGGCGCGACCACCGGTGGGGTCGCGATGGTCCTGCCCAGACTCTCCGTGTGCTCCGCCGCCAGGGCGTTCACACGTTTGGGTCGGTCCGGGGACTCCGCGTACCCCTCCCAGTACCGACGGTCACGAGGGGAGAAGGCCGTGATCGGCTGGTAGACGCGCAGATACGCGGTGTAGGGCAGCACGATCGCATCGTGGCACAGATCGTTCCGTCTGGCACTCACCGTGAGAACGACCAGGCGGGGAGGGGTTCCGTACGCACACCACATCCGTCACACCCGGGTGGCGTAGGCACGGTGGGGTCCGACCAGGTACGGTTGTATGTGTACGTAAGCTGGCGCCAGACGTCAGTCGCGTTTGACGGCCGTCAGCCTGGTAGTGCGGGTTAGTAAGTGATCTGGGGTTCGTCGGAACCCAATCGTTGAGGGGGTCGAGCCAATGGGGCGCGGCCGAGCCAAGGCCAAGCAGCAGAAGGTCGCCCGGAAGCTCAAGTACAGCTCCGGTGGGACCGACCTTGAGCGGCTGCGGTCGGAGCTGGGTGTCGCTGAGGACGAGGGGTCTCCCTCCGGGCCGTCGGGTCCGGACGATTCCTACACGGAACCTCAGGACGACCTGATCGACCGCTACGCGGATCTAGCCGACAAGTACTCGGACTCCGACAAGTAGACGTCGGAACCGGTCGAGTCTTTCGGGTCGCTCGGACAACAACCGCTGACCTGTAGCGGTCACGGTCCCCGTCCGGGGGCCGTCGCGGACAGGTGGATATAGCCGGTGCGAACCACTGCGGTGGTTCGCACCGGCTATGTTCGCGTCCTTCGGTCGCGAACGGCACCACCTAGGCGCTCCGGTACTCGCCGTTCAGCACGGCCCGTCCGGAGCCGCCCTTCACCACTCCCAGGCGCCAGGCCTCCACGCCGCGCCCGGCGAGCACGCCCAACGCGCGATCGGCGTCGTCCTCGGCGACGACGGCCACCATGCCCACACCCATGTTGAACGTGGCCTCCATGTCCTCCCGGCTGACCCCGCCCCTCTCCGCCAGGTAGGCGAAGACCGGCGACGGCGCCCACGTGGAGCGGTCCAGTTCGGCGTCCAGCGCCTCCGGCAGCGACCGGGACAGGTTGGCGGCCAGACCGCCACCGGTGATGTGCGAGTACGCGTGCACCTCGACCTCGGCGGTCAGCGCCACGCAGTCCTTCGCGTAGACACGGGTCGGGGTGAGCAGCACCTCACCCAGGACCCCGCCCAGCTCGGGGACCTCGGAGTACAGGTCCAGGTCCGCCTGGTCCACGATGTGGCGGATCAGCGAGTAGCCGTTGGAGTGCGGTCCGGAGGAGGCCATCGCGATCACGACGTCGCCCTCGCGCACCCGGTCCGGACCCAGGATCGCGTCGCCCTCGACCACACCCGTCCCGGCCCCGGCCAGGTCGTACTCCTCGGGGGCCATGGCGCCCGGGTGCTCGGCGGTCTCGCCGCCGATCAGCGCGCACCCCGCCTGGTGGCAGCCCTCGGCGATACCGCCGACGATCTCGGCCACCCGCTCGGGCACCACGGCGCCGGTCGCGATGTAGTCGGTCATGAAGAGGGGCTCGGCGCCACTGACGACCAGGTCGTCGACGACCATCCCCACCAGGTCGATGCCGATGGTGTCGTGCTTGTCCATCTGCTGGGCGAGCATCACCTTGGTGCCCACGCCGTCCGTGGACGTGGCCAGGACCGGGTCCCGGTACCTGGCCGTGTCCAGGCGGAACAGGCCGGCGAATCCACTGGCGTCGGTGACCTGCTCGGGTCGGCGGGTGCGCGCGACGTGACGCTTCATCAGGTCGACGGCGCGCTCACCGGCGGCGATGTCGACGCCCGCGGCCGCGTACGCGCCCGTCGCCCCTGTGCTGTCGGCTGCCACGCGAGTTCTCCTCGTGTTCGGTGGTGTGCGGGTGTTCGCTGTTGAGCGAGCCTCCGGGCCCCGTAAGCAGGGCACGCCGGAGGGTCCGGAAGGGGTGTCCCGCCGGACGCGGCGGGCCCCGGGCCCGCCGCGCGCGTTACTTGTGGCTGGTGGCCAGGGTGGAGCCCTCGGGGGTGCCGCAGGCCTTCTCCAGCAGGTACTTGCCCTGCGCGTCGGAGTCGACCTCCAGCGGGTACACCCCGTCGAAGCAGGCCCGGCACAGCTGTTCCCTGGGCTGCTCGGAGGCGGCGATGAGCTCCTCCAGGTCCACGTAGGCCAGCGAGTCCGCGTTGACGGACTCCGCGATCTCCTCCACCGACAGGTTCGCGGCGATGAGCTCGGCGCGGGTGGCGAAGTCGATGCCGTAGTAACAGGGCCAGAGCACGGGCGGGCTGGAGATGCGCACGTGCACCTCGGCGGCCCCGGCGTCACGCAGCATCCGGACCAGCGCCCGCTGGGTGTTGCCGCGCACGATCGAGTCGTCCACGACCACCAGGCGGCGGCCCTCGATGACCTCACGCAGGGGGTTCAGCTTGAGTCGGATGCCCAGCTGGCGCAGGGTCTGACTGGGCTGGATGAACGTGCGCCCCACGTAGGAGTTCTTCACCAGGCCCTGGGCGAACGGGATGCCGCTGGCCTCCGCGTAGCCCACCGCGGCGGGGGTGCCGGACTCGGGCACCGGGATCACGAGGTCGGCCTCGACCGGGTGCTCCTTCGCCAGGCGGCGGCCCACCTCCACCCGGGTGGAGTTCACGTTGCGCCCGTTGATGGTGGTGTCCGGTCGCGCCAGGTAGACGTACTCGAACAGGCAGCCCTTGCGCTGGGTGGGGGCGAAGCGGCGGGAGCGGACCCCGTCGCCGTCGATCACCAGGAGTTCGCCGGGTTCGATCTCGCGGACGACCGTGGCGCCCACGATGTCCAGGGCGGCGGTCTCACTGGCCACCACCCAGCCGCCGGAGCCCGAGTTCTCCCCGAGGCGGCCCAGGACGAACGGACGGATGCCCTGGGGGTCGCGCGCGGCGAAGAGGGTGTCCTCGTCCATGAAGACGAGGGAGAAGGCGCCCCGCACCTGGGGCAGCAGCTCCAGGGCCGCGTCCTCCAGGGTGTGGCCCTCCCTGGCGCGGGCCGCGAGGAGGTTGGTGAGCACCTCGGTGTCGGTGGTCGCGCCCCGGCGCTGGTCGGGCAGCATCGCGGCCAGTTCCGGGGTGTTGATGAGGTTGCCGTTGTGGCCGAGTGCCAGACCTCCCTCACGCGCGGTGTAGAAGGTCGGCTGGGCGTTCTCCCACACCGGTGAACCGGTGGTGGAGTAACGGCAGTGGCCGATCGCGAGGTGGCCCTTCAGGGAGTCGAGCGTCGCCTCGTTGAAGACCTGGGAGACGAGTCCCATGTCCTTGTAGACGACGATCCGTTCCCCGTCGCTCGTGGCGATGCCCGCGGATTCCTGCCCGCGGTGCTGGAGAGCGTAGAGGCCGAAGTAGGTGAGCTTGCTGACTTCTTCGCCGGGTGCCCAGACCCCGAAAACGCCGCAGGCGTCCTGCGGGCCGCGTTCGAGCGGATCGAGGTCCATGGAGAGCCGGCCGTCGGAGTACGACACACGCACAGCTTAGCCGCTGCCCGGCGCCGGGGGGTCACTCGGGGGCGGAAGGACCGGGACCCGTCCCGTCGTCCGACCACAGCGGCAGGTGGGGGGACAGGTCGGAGCGCACGCCGCTGGCCCGCACCCCGTGGTCGTGCACGGCTCCGTCCCAGTCGGTCTCGCCCACGGCCAGCCGCAGCCAGGTGAGGGGGTCGGTCTCCACCACCCCCGGCGGGGTGCCCCGGGTGTGCGTGGGTCCCTCGATCACCTGGACCGCGCCGTACGGGGGGACGCGGACCTCCAGGCTGCGGCCCGGGACGCGGTCCGCCAGCACGGCCAGGCTGCACCGCACGGCGGCCTTCACCGCCGGGCGGAGCGGCACCCGGGTGCGCAGGACCGCCCGCGCGGCCGTCGCGACGGCCTCCTCGTCGGTGCCCGTGAAGGCCGGTTCGCCCAGGGCGGAGAGCTGTTCGTCCAGGGCGGAGCGCAACCGGCGCACGGAGCTCGGAGTCAGGGCTGAAGGCATGCACGAGATCCTAGGGCGCGGCGCCGACCGAGCCGGGTTCTTCGAGGTCAGGGCCCTGGCCTCGGGTTGTGGGGAAGGGTTGACGCCGGGGGTGCTTGTCATTGCGAGGTAATGGACCGAAGGTGGACATAGGGGGATTCGGTGGGAGCTGTTCGCCGGTCTCCGAGCGATCGAGTGATTCGTGTCTCAGCGCCCCGCTGGCCAGGGGGAGCGGGACACGGTAGCGTCCCGAACCGTCCCGGTGTCGTCCGAGATTGGGAGGATTGCGAGGGGACCCGCGCTGGTGGCGTTCCACGCGTCGACACAGGCAGATGAACAAGGGGTGACCGCACCCGGACCCGCCTCCCCCAATCGGGGTCCGGACGTGCTCGTCCCTGACTGTCGCGCTGAAGCAGCTGGTCAGCGCCCTTAACATCCACCAAGGAAGACCACCGCACCATCGGGAGAACGACGTGCGCCTGCGCTTGCGCCCGCGTGATGACAGTTACTACGAGATGTTCACCGACTCGGCGAACAACCTGGTCATCGGAGCCCGCCTGCTGGTGGAGCTGATGAGCGACGGGGCCGACCGGGAGGCCATCACCGAGAAGATGCGTGCCTGCGAGCACGCGGGTGACGACGCCACCCACGCGATCATGCGCCGACTCAACAAGAGCTCGGCCCCTCCCCTGCACCGGGAGGACATCTACCGCCTGGCCTCCAACCTCGACGACGTCATCGACTCGATGGAGGCGGCCGTCGACCTCATCAACCTGTACGGGCTGGAACAGCTGCCCAAGGGCATCATCGACCAGATCGAGGTGCTGGAGAGAGCGGCCGAACTCACCGCCGAGGCCATGCCCCGTCTGCGGTCCATGAAGGACCTCACCCGCTACTGGATCGAGATCAACCAGCTGGAGAACCAGGCCGACCGCATCTACCGCAAGCTCCTGGCGAAGCTCTTCAGCGGTGAGTACGACGCGCTGACGGTCCTCAAGCTCAAGGACGTCATCGAGGAGCTGGAGACCGCCGCCGACGCCTTCGAGCACGTGGCCAACACGGTCGAGACCATCGTGGTGAAGAACGGCTAGGAAGGCCGCCCCCGACCCCCGGATGACCCTGACCCCCGGATGCCCCCGGACCCCGCACCGGTCCCCGGACACCCCCACCCCCGTCGATCCTCACCTCCCCGGGGCGTGGGCCTCCAGGGCGATGGCCAGAGCCAGCCGCATGTCGGGCTGGTCCAGGCCGAGCGGGGTCACCTCGGCCATCCTCCGCATCCGGTGCCGGACGGTGTTGGGGTGCACGCCCAGCTCCCCGGCCGCCGCGTTGGGGTCGCCCTGGGCCCGGAGCCAGGCGCGCAGGGTGCGCGCGTACTCCGAGCCGTGCTCGGCGTCGTGCCGGGTCAGGACGGCCACCGGGCCGTCGGCGGGTCGGCGCCCGGACGCCGAGGCCATCCGCAGGCGGTGGATGAGCACGTCGCCCCAGGACTCGTCGTAGGCCACCGCCGCGCCCTCGGGGCGGGCGGCGTGCAGGGTGAGGCTCTCGTCCGCCTCCCGGCGGCTCGCCACCAGCCCGGCGAGGTCGGCGGGGGCACCGATCCCGGCGTTCACCACCACGTGCGCGGGCAGCCCCCGGGTGGTCTCCGCCACCCATGCCCGGGCCGGGGCGGGGTCGGCCCCGCAGGGCAGGACCGTGTAGACCGTGCTCCCGAACACGGTGCTCCGCCCCTGCCGTGACCAGCCGAAACCGGTGGTGGCCCGCTCGAAGGTCATGAGGGTGGCGGAGTGCCGTTCGTCGGGTGTGTGCGCCTGGAGGGCGACCACCCGGTGCGGGGTGTCGGCCAGTCCCAGCCGCCCTGCGGCCTCGGTCGGGTCCATGGCACCCTCCAGCAAGCGGCTGACCAGGTCCGACTCCACCTGGCGTTCCAGGTCCGCGCTCACCCTGGTGCGCAGCAGGTGCAGTGCCACCGTGCGGGCGCCCTCGGACAGCAGCGCCGAGCGCTCGGCGTCCAGCGGTCCCGCGCAGGCCGCCCAGAGCGACCCCAGGAACTCCCGGCCCACCCGCACGGCCACCGCCGTACGGCCGCCCAGCCCCAGCCGGGGCTCCGGCGGGAGGAACACCGGATCGGTGGACGAGGCCAGGTGCGCGATGACCCCGGTGGCCTCCAGATGCCGCTGGAGCGCCTCGGGGACCCCGCGCCCCAGGATGGTGTCCCAACGGGCCTGGTCGGCCTCGGACTGGCGGTTCGAGTACGCGAGGACGCGCAGGCGCGGGTCCTCGATGGTGACCGGTCCGCCGACCCGCGCGGCGATCGTGTCCGCCAGGGCGGGCAGGTCGGCGGGGCCGCGCCCCGCCTCGGTCTCGCCGCCCTCCAGCACCAGCCCGTAGACGACCCCGGCGACCTGGCCCCAGGAGACCGACGGGTCCACGGTCAGCAGGGCGATCCCCAGGTCCCGGGCCCGGACGGCGGCCTCCCCGCGCGGGTCCACCCCGCCCTCCCGTGCGATCCGCACCACCACGGCCAGGGACCGGGACCGGTCGGCCAGCTCAACGGCGTGGAGCGGGTCCTGGACGCCCACGGCGAGCAGGACGTCCGCCTCCTCCGGGCCGGGGTCGGCCGGATCGTGCACCGCCACCCCGCGCAGCACCGTGTCCGGGGCGGGGCGGGGCCCCACCAGCCGGGTGCCGTACGTGCCGAGGATGGTGACCAGCCGGTCCAGCAACACCATCGATGTCACTCCCTTGGACACGTTGTGTGATCTTCACATGAGCGTACGCCGAGATTGTTCCCCGTGGACAAGGGGCGCGATGGGCTTCCGGGAGAGACTCTGGTCGGGTGCGGCTTCGCACCCGCCGTCCAGCACAGGAGAACTCGCCATGTCCGGGAAGGGCGCGGGCGCACCGCGTACCGTCATCGTCGTCGGGGCCGGGATCGTCGGTCTCTCGACCGCCTGGTTCCTCCAGAAGTACGGGGTCGGAGTCACCGTGGTCGAACGCGACACGGTGGCCTCGGGCTCGTCCTGGGGCAACGCGGGCTGGATCTCACCCGGTCTGGCCATCCCGCTGAACGAGCCGGGCGTGCTCGGCACCGGGCTCAGGGCACTGCTCGACCCCGCGGCCCCGCTGTCCATCCCGCCCACCACCGACACCGGCCTCCTGCACTTCCTGGCCTCGTTCGCCCTCAACAGCAGACAGTCGACCTGGGAGCGGGCGCTGCGCGGCAACGTGCCGCTCAGCTCGGCCTGCCTGGACGCCTTCGAGGAGCTCTCCGAGGGCGGTGTGCGGGCCCGGGTCGAGTCGTCCCCGATCACCGCGCTGTTCAGCTCCAGGAAGCACGCCGCCCGGCTGCTCATGGAGCTCGACACCGCCCGCGAGGCGGGCCTGCCGCTCACCTACGCGGCGCTCGACGGCGAGGCCGCCCGAGCCGGTCACCCACTCGCCTCGCGGCAGGTGAACGCGGGTGTGCGCATCGACGGGCAGCGGTACGTCAACCCCGGCGTGTACACCCACGCGCTCGCGGACGCCGTGCGCGAACGCGGCGGCAGCGTGGTCGAGGAGTTCCGGGTCACCAAGGTGGAGGCCGCCCGCGACGGAGGGTTCCGACTGCACTCCGCGCACGGTGAGACCGAGACCGGCGACGCCGTCGTGGTGGCCACGGGCGCGTGGCTCGGCCGCCAGGCCCGCCCCTGGGGCGTCAACGTGCCCCTGCGCGCCGGACGCGGCTACAGCTTCATGGTCCCCACGGAGCGGGTCGTGCCCGGCCCGGTCTACCTGCCCGAGGTCCGTGTGGCCTGCACACCGCACGGCGAGGGCCTGCGCGTGGCCGGGACCATGGAGTTCCGCGCCATCGACGCCCCCCTGCGGGCCGAACGGGTCCGGGCGATCACGGACTCCGCCGCTCCCTACCTGGACGGCGTGGACCTGGGCAAGCGCACCGACGAGTGGGTGGGCTCCAGACCCGTCACCTCCGACGGCCTGCCGCTGATCGGCCGGACCGACGTCCCCGGGCTCTTCGTGGCGGGCGGACACGGCATGTGGGGACTCACCCACGGGCCGATCACCGGACGCCTCCTGGCCCGCGCCGTCGCCACCGGAACACCGTCCCCGGCGCTGCGCCCCTTCGACCCCACCCGCTGACCCGGCAGGAACCCGTCCGCGCCCCGTCGAACCCCGGCGGGGCGCCTTCGTACAAGGAGACCCCATGTCCTGGCTGACCCCGGGCACCCACCAACGCCTCACAGACGAGCTGGCGGTCCTCACCGGCACCGCCGCTCCCGGAACGGGGGGCTTCCCCCTCATCGAGGACAAGGACGCCCGTGAGGCCCGAGTCAACCGCATCCAGGAGATCCTCCGGGACGCGGTCATCGGTGAGGCCCCTCCGGACGACGGCATCGCGGAGCCCGGGATGGTCGTCACCGTCCGCTACGGCACCGACCCCGAACCCGAGACCTTCCTCCTGGGGGTGCGCGACCGGGCCGACTCCGACGGAGTGCCGGTCTGCTCCCCGGAGTCACCCCTGGGCCGGGCCATCCTCGGCGCCGAGCAGGGGGAGGAGCGCACCTACACGGCACCCAACGGGCGGACACTCAGGGTGAGTCTGGTGCGCGCCGTCCCCTACGGCTCGGAGGCCGCCGAGGTTCCCTGAGTCCGGAGGCGGGGCCGCTCACATCGGGACCGGCCCCGCCCCGGACACCTAGGGTGGCGGTACCCGCCCCCAGGAAGGAGCCCCATGGCCGAGGAGATCACCCCGGAGCTCGCGGACCGCGTCCTGGCCGCCCAGCCCTTCAGTCGACTGGTCCGGGCCCGGATCGCCGTCTTCGAACCCGGCAGGGCCGTGCTGGAGGTCGACGTCCGCGACGAGCTCCGCCAGCAGAACGGCTTCCTGCACGGGGGCGTGCTCGCCTACGCGGCGGACAACGCGCTCACCTTCGCGGGGGGCACGGTGCTGGGCGCCTCCGTGCTCACCAGCGGGTTCTCCATCGAGTACCTGCGTCCGGCGACGGGAACCCTGCTCAGCGCCCGCGCGCACGTCGTCGAGTCCACCCGCCGCCGGGCCGTGTGCCGCTGCGACCTCGTGATGGTCGACGACACCGAGAGGACCGTGGCGGCCGCGCAGGGCACCATCGTGCTCACAGACCGATGACGTCCCTCGGAGGCCGGATGTCGCGGGACAACAACGACAGCAGGTACTCGAAGAAGCCGTCCGCGTCGATCTCCTCCACGACCCGCGCGTTCGGCTCCAGGCCGTGGACGCCCCAGGACATGGCGGAGTAGCCGCGGGTGAGCTCCCCGGCGGTCTCCACGTCCACGTGGTACGGCGAGACCGAGCGCACGAGCTCCGGATGGAGGAGCACCGCCGCGGTCAGCGAGTCCGGGTGGGTGGTGCCGTCGATGCCCACCCGGCGGTCGAAGTCCAGGGTGGCGGCGCAGATCCGCGTGAAGAACCGGGACAGCGGGGTGTCCAGGGCCGCGATCCGGTCCAGCCGGTCCTGCCCGAACACCGCCTGCCGCAGCGTGAGCGGGTCCCACGGGACCACGGTGACGTCGAACCCCGCGGCGAACACCGCCTTGGCGGCCTCGGGGTCCACGTAGAAGTTGAACTCGGCGGCGGCCGTGATGTTGCCCCGCCCGTTGTTGGACCCGCCCATGACGTACAGCGACCTCACGTTCCGCGCGAAGTCCGGGTCGCGGACCACGGCGGCGGCGATGTTGGTGAGCGGACCGATCGCCACGATCGACAGTTCACCGGGGTTCTCGGCGGCCATCCGCACCAGGGCGTCCACGGCGTGCTCGGCACGGGGCTCCAGGCCGTCGTGGTCCATGGAGAGCCCGCCGGAGCCGTCCCCGTGGACGTTCTCGGCGCTCACCCACTTGCGCACCAGGGGACGCCGACAGCCCAGGTACACGGGCACGTCGGAGCGCCCTCCCGCGACGTTCAGCGTCAGGTGGGCGTTGCGGACCTGCTGGTCGAAGCCCACGTTCCCGGCGACCATCGTCACCGCCCGCAGGTCGGCCACGGGGTCCAGCAACCCCACCAGCAGGGCCACGCAGTCGTCCTGCGCCGTGTCGGTGTCGATCACCAGGGGAACGGCCATCACCCGAACCGGCCGGTGATGTAGTTCTCGGTCTCCTTCTTCTCCGGGCGGGTGAAGATCTGGTTGGTCTCGCCCATCTCGATCAGCTTGCCGGGCTTGCCCGGGGCCGACAGGTTGAAGAAGGCGGTCCGGTCGGAGACGCGGGCGGCCTGCTGCATGTTGTGGGTGACGATCACGATCGTGTAGTCCTCCTTCAGCTTGTGAATGAGGTCCTCGATCGCCAGCGTCGAGATGGGGTCCAGGGCGGAGCAGGGCTCGTCCATGAGCAGCACGGACGGCTTCACGGCCGTGGCGCGGGCGATGCACAGGCGCTGCTGCTGGCCGCCGGACAGGCCCGAACCGGGCTTGTGCAGGCGGTCCTTGACCTCCTCCCAGAGGTTGGCGCCGCGCAGCGACTCCTCGACCAGCCCATCCGCCTCGGACTTGCTCATCCGCTTGTTGTTGAGCCGGGCCCCCGCGATCACGTTGTCGTAGATCGACATCGTGGGGAACGGGTTGGCCTTCTGGAAGACCATGCCGATCTCGCTCCGCACCATCACCGGGTCGACCTCGCGCCCGTAGATGTCGAGGTCGTCCAGGAGGACCTTGCCCTCGGCGCGGGCGCCGGGGGTGACCTCGTGCATCCGGTTCAGGGTGCGCAGGAAGGTCGACTTGCCGCATCCGGAGGAGCCGATGAACGCCGTCACGGAGCGGGGCTCGATGGTCATGGACACGTCCTCGACCGCGAGGAAGTCGCCGTAGTAGACGTGCAGTCCGGAGACGTCGATTCGTTTCGCCACAGGGTGTTCCTCGTCTTAGCGGGTCTTGGGTGCGAAGAGGCGGCCGATCACGCGGGCCAGGACGAACAGCAGCATGACCGTCAGGACCAGCGTCAGCGCGGCGGCCCAGGCCCTCTCGTAGTTGACGGCCCCACCCATGCGGAACTGCGAGTAGATGAACACCGGCAGGCTCATCATCTGCCCGTCGAACAGGTTCCAGTTGATGGACACCGCCGACGATCCGGCGGTGAGGACCAGCGGCGCCGTCTCTCCGATAACGCGCGCGATGGCGAGCATGATTCCGGTGGTCAGACCGGCGGCGGAGGTGGGCAGCACCACCTTGGTGATCGTGCGCCACTTGGGCACGCCCAGGGCGTAGGAGGCCTCGCGCAGGTCGCGGGGGACCAGGCGGAGCATCTCCTCGCTGGACCGGACCACGACCGGGATCATCAGCACGGCGAGGGAGATCGCGCCCGCCGCGCCGTTGGTGTTGCCGGGGCCGAAGAGCATCATCCACAGCGCCACCACGAAGAGGCCGGCGACGATGGAGGGGATGCCGGTCATGACGTCCACGAAGAACGTGATGACCTTCTTCAGGCGGCCCTGGGCGTACTCGACCAGGTAGACGGCGGTGAGAACGCCGATCGGCACCGAGATGAGCGTCGCCATGCCGGTGATCGCCAGGGTGCCGACGATCGCGTGGTAGACGCCGCCCGCGTCCATGCTCGGCAGCACGCCGTTCATCGACACGGTCAGGAAGTAGCCGTCGAAGCGGGCGAGCCCGTAGCCGACCACCGTGTACAGCAGCGACACCAGGGGCGCCATCGCGAGCAGGAACGCCGAGTAGACCAACGAGGTGACCAGGCGGTCCTTGGCCTTGCGGCCGCCCTCGATCCGCGCCGAGGCGGTCACCACGATGACGACGTAGGAGACGGCGGTGAGCAGGGCCCACAGGACGATGCCGAAGGACGAGAAGGCGGCCAGCACCCCCGCGACCACCATGCCGCAGGCGACCAGCAGGACCAGCGGGAAACGGTGGGGGAGGGCACCGGAACGGAGGTCGTTCTCGGGCGATCCCGCGTCGGGGGCAGGAGGCTGCGTCGTCGTCATGCTCATGCGGACTCCTTGTTGCCCCGGGCCACGACGTAGCGGGCGCCCATGTTGACGGCCAGGGTGATCGCGAACAGCACCAGGCCCGCAGCGATCAGAGCGGACACGCCGTAGCCGGTGGCCTCCGGGTACTGGAGGGCGATGTGCGCGGCGATGGTCTGGTTGCCGCTCTGGAGCAGGTTGAAGGAGATCGCCAGGGACGGGGAGAGGATCATGGCGACCGCCATGGTCTCGCCCAGCGCGCGCCCCATGCCGAGCATGGCGCCGCCGACGATCCCGGACTTGCCGAAGGGCAGGACCGCGAGGCGGATCATCTCCCAGCGGGTGGCCCCCATGGCCAGTGCGGCCTCACGGTGGCCCTGCGGGACCTGGTGGAACACGTCGCGGGACATGGCCGTGATGATCGGCAGGATCATGACCGCCAGGACGACGCCCGCGGTGAGCAGTGTGCGGGCGGAGGTGGAGGCGGGGCCCGCGAAGAGGGGGATCCAGCCGAGGTACGTCGTCATCCCCTCGTAGATCGGGACCAGCTGCGGGGCCAGGACCATCATGCCCCACAGGCCGTAGACCACGCTGGGGATGGCGGCGAGCAGGTCGACCAGGTAGCCGAGCGTGGTCGCGAGCCGCCGGGGCGCGTAGTAGACGATGAACAGCGCGATACCGATCGCCACCGGCGTGGCCAGCAGGAGCGCGATCGCGGCGGCCATGACGGTGCCGAAGGCCAGTGCGGCCACACCGAACGACGGGTTCTCCCGGACGTTGGCGTTCCATGACTGGTCGGTCAGGAAGTTCGAGGTGTTGGCCAGCAGCGACGGCCAGGCCTGGACCAGGAGGAAGGCGGCCACACCCGCGAGGATCAGCAGGATCAGGATCCCCGATCCTCGGGCGAGCCCGGCGAAAACGACATCGCCGATCCGGCGCTTGCCCGTGGGCGGCGGTGCCGCCTTGGGCGCGTCCGTGGTCGTCATGGATTCTCCGGTTCGGAAAGGTTTGCGGGGCTGGTCATCGGTCCGCGTCCCAGCGGGACGGCGGTGAACCGCGCGAGACCCGACCGTGGTGCCACGGTCAACGCGCGGAAAACAGCCGAACCGCGCCGAATGCGAAGGTAGGCGCAGGAAGTGACCAGTTGTCCCAGAGAAGATGAACGGAAGGTGAACGCGGCGTCGCACTCCTGTGGCGCACAAGGGTTCGCCCGGTGAATGTGACGAGACGCACGTCGAGCGGGCCCCGGGGGCGGCCCGCGACGGCACTCAGCTCCGTGGGTCCGAGGGGGCGTACATCACGTCCGTGTCCCACATGGAGAAACCGAGGGACTCGTACAGGCGCACCGCGGCCTCGTTGTCGCCGTCCACGTACAGGTGCACCCAGGGCAGTCCGGCGTCGCGCAGGTGCACGAGACCGGCCAGGGTCAGCGCGCGGCCCAGCCCGGTGCCCTGCCAGGCGGGGTCGACCCCCACCACGTAGACCTCACCGACGGCCTCGTCGTCGCTGAGCCCGGCGCCGTCCGCGTGCGTCTTGGTCCAGTGGTAGGCGGCGATCGCGCCGCTGTTGGTGGACGCGACCAGGAATCCCCGGGGGTCGAACCAGTCCTCGACCTCGCGCTGGAGCAGGTCGTCCAGGGTGAGGGAGCCCTGCTCGGGGTGGTCCGCGAAGGCGAGCGCGTTGGCCCGCAGCCAGGCCTCCTCGTCCTGGCCGACCACGAACGGTCGGATGCGCACCTTGTCCGCGACCTCGGGCCGAAGGACCGGCTCGGGCAGTTCGGGCGCGGTCCACGGGCCGTCCGGAACCTCGGGTCCCAGGTCGCGCAGGGGCATGCGCATCTTGTGGAGTTCGCGGACCGGCGTCCAGCCCTCGGACTCCGCGACCGAGACCGCGCCGGGCGTGCGCCCGTGCGCCCACACCCGCACCCCGTGGGGGCCCGCGTCCTCCCGGACCGAGCGCAACAGCGCGGAACCGTGTCCGCTCCCTCGGTGCTCGGGGTGCACGACGACCTCGCCGGAGTCCGGCTCGTCCTGGCCCCTCTCCACGAACGCGAATCCCACGACGCGTTCGTCACGGGTGACCACGTGGAAGCGGCTGCTGCCGGAGGGGGCTCCGTGTCTGATCCGGAGCAGGGTGTGCTCGGACAGGGGGGCGGCCCCGTCCCGTGCACGCGCGGCCTCGGCCAGGGCCAGTACGGGCCCGGCCAGCTCCGGTGCGAGGTTGTCAGTGACTAGCGGGGTACTCATGAGCCAGAATCCTAGATCGTGTCGGCCGAATTCCCCACGTCGACGCCCGAACTGGTGCCCGAACGACCGAGCCGACCCGTGGGCCCGGGGCCGGAACCCCGGAGCCCCACGGAGGTGTGTCAGCCCTTGCGTCGTTTGCCCTGGTATCCGGCGCCGAGGCGGACCCGGCGGGTGGGTGCCAGCGGGGTGGCCAGCAGCAGGGCGAGCAGGAACGCGGCGAGCAGGACGGCCGGTGCGATCGAGGGGCCCATGTCCGAGTGGTCGGCGGCGATCTCGGTCTCGGTGTCCTCGTCGGAGGAGGGTGTGACCAGCGGCAGCTCGGCCAGGTCCTCGGCCTCCCCCGGGGCGAGGTCGGGCAGGTCCGCCTCGCTGCGGGGGAGCGTGGGGATGGTCGCGTCGCTGGTGGGGGCGGTGCTCACCGTCGAGCGCGGGGGCCGGTCGGGGGTCCTGGCCGGGCCGCGTTCGTTGCCGGAACCGCCTCCGGCGCTCTCACTGGCGGACGGGGAGGGCGTGGGCGTGCCGGACGGGGACGGGGTCGGCGTGGGGCTGGCGGAGTTCGTGGGGGAGGGCGTCGGCGACGGGCTCGGGGTCCGGGAGGGTTCCTCGGACGGCTCCTCGCTGGGTTCCTCCGTGGGGCTCTCCGTGGGCTCCTCCGAGGGCTCCTCCGTGGGCGAGGGCTCGGGGTCGGTGACGGTCACCGTCCACGGGTTCGACTCGACCTCCTTCACCTGGCTCTCGTCCACGCCCTGGCAGCCCGCCTCGGGGGCGGGCGCGTAGCGCAGGGTCGCGGTCACGGTGGTGTCCTGCCGGGGCGCGCCCGAGACGGTGCTCTGGGTGGTCACCTCGGGCGCGATCACCGACGCGGTGGGGGCGCCCGCCGGGAACTCGGAGGCGTCGGTCCACAGGTCGAGCAGGCAGATCGGGACGGTCCCGGTGTTGGCGACCGAGAGCGTGTTGGGCGGGGCCTCCTGGCCCAGCACGACGGAGTCGTCCTCACGGTCGAAGGTGATGACGGCGGACGCGGCGGGGTCGGCGTGCGCCGGCGACATCACGGCGATCAACGTGGAACCGACGAAGGCCGCGCCGAGGACGCTGCTGAGACGGGGTCTGTGGGGGGCGTGGGTAGCGGGGGTCGGCATCGGTGCGATCTCACTCCTCCGGGGGCGCGCCGTCAGCGGCTCGGGCCGCACCCGGCGACGGGTCTCCGCCACGCCTGCCAAGCCCCGTCCGTCGGGTGCCCCACCGATCTTAGGGTGTGGGGGCGCCGAGCACGAGGGTGCGCGCCGTTCCAATCGGGCGGACCCGGACACGGCACCGGGGCGCCCGCGCGGGCGCCCCGGAACGGTCGGGTCGTGCGGGGCCGGGGCCCTACGAGGCCCCGGAGGAACGGGTCGCGGGTACGGCCTCCGCCGTTTCCTCCGCCTCCGAGGAGGGCTTCTGGGCCGTCCCGGACTTCGTGACCGGGTCCGGCACGAAGCGGTAGCCCACGTTGCGCACGGTGCCGATCAGCGACTCGTACTCCGAGCCCAGCTTGGCGCGCAGGCGGCGCACGTGGACGTCGATGGTCCTGGTACCGCCGTAGTAGTCGTAGCCCCACACCTCCTGGAGCAGCTGCGCCCGGGTGAAGACCCGGCCGGGGTGCTGCGCCAGGAACTTGAGCAGTTCGAACTCCTTGAAGGTGAGGTCGAGGATGCGGCCGCGCAGACGGGCGATGTAGGTGGCCTCGTCGATCACCAGGTCGCCCCGGCGGATCTCGTCCGGATCGCCGGATCCCGCCTCGGCCGCCCCGACCGCCAGGCGCAGCCGGGCCTCCACCTCGGCGGGACCAGCCGTGACCAGGATGAAGTCGTCGGCCTGCCAGTCCGGTGTCAGCGCCGCGACGCCGCCCTCCGTGAGGATCACCATCAGAGGGCAGTCGAGGCCCGTGGTGTCCAGCAGCCGACAGAAGTTGCGGGCCGCCGCCAGGTCCGTTCGGGCATCGACCAGAATGGCGTCAACCGGGGCGCTCGGGTTCCCGCCGGCCCCGGAGGCCAGCAGGGCCCCGGCCTCGGCGGGTGCCACCCGCACCGAGTGCAGGAGGAGTCCGAGAGCGGGAAGAACGTGGTCGGACGGATCGTTCGAGTTCGTGAGTAACAGCAGATGGCTCATGCGTCTCTTCTCGTCGGCCCGCTTGTGTCGGGCGATCGAAGGCGCCATTGCCCCCGGTGAAGATTTGTCGAATACGTCGCCTCCGAGCAACACCAAGGATAATCAACTGATGGCGAAGTGCACTATCCGGTACTGGGCTTCCGCGAAGGAAGCGGCCGGAACGGCTGAGGAGACGGTCGAAGCCGACACCCTCGCGGCCGCCCTCGAAGCGGCGTGTCTCCTGCACACCGACGACCGTTTCCAGCGTGTGCTCGGGGCTTCGTCGCTCCTGGTGGACGAGCGTCCCGTGGGGCGGCGGGCGCACGGTGAGGTCGTGGTCACGGACGGGACTGTGATCGAGGTCCTACCGCCCTTCGCGGGCGGGTGAGGGGGCCGACGACGTGGCGGAATCGGAGCGAAACATGACGGAAACCCAGCAGTGGACGGGGAAGGCGCGCGTGGTCATGCTCGGCAGGGCCGGGTGCCACCTGTGCGAGGACGCGTGGTCGGTCATCGAGCGTGTGACGGACGGCCTCGGGGTGAACCGGGCGGAACAGGACCTGGCCGAGGTTTCGGAGGCCGACCGCGAGGAGTACTGGGACAAGATCCCGGTGACGTTCGTGGACGGTCGGCGGCACGATTTCTGGCGGGTGTCCGAGGAGCGGCTGCGTTCCGCCCTCTCCTCCTGAGGGCCCTTCGGCGGGATCCCCCCGGGGCCGGAACGGAAGGGGAAATGGCGCCGTCGCGTCGGTGGCGGGGGCACCGCCAATACGCGGCGGCGCCATTTCCGTCGCCGCTTCCACGGGGCCTCCCCGCCCGTTCCGTGATCCTTCGGCGGGTGGTCCGGAGCGTCCCGCGACTTCCTCCCCGGCGCCCCGCGTGCTCGGCTCCCGTGCCCGGAATGCGTGCGATGTGATCTCGTGTTCCTCGCCGGGTCCCCAGGGGTGCATTTGTGGGAACTCGCCCGTGGGGCGTCACACCGGACCCCACTTTGTGCGTGCTTTCACAAGCACGTAATCTGGGGATCCCACGACCCGTAGGGCGGGGGAGACGCGTGTCCGGGCCGACGGCGCCGGAATCGCGCGCCCACCACCCCGCACCCGCCCGAACCGACCGCCCCCCAGGAGCGCCACCCTGTGACAACACGTCCGCCTCGGCCCCGGGAGAGGGGAATCCCGGAGGCCACCGTCGCCCGGCTGCCGGTCTACCTCCGGGCCCTCCAGGCCCTCCAGGACCGTGGCACCGCCACCGTCTCCTCCGAGGCGCTGGCCGGTGCCGCCGGAGTGAACTCGGCGAAGCTCCGCAAGGACCTCTCCCATCTGGGCTCCTACGGGACGAGAGGCGTGGGTTACGAGGTCGAGTACCTCATCTACCAGATCTCGCGTGAGCTTGGTCTCACCCAGGACTGGTCGGTGGCCATCGTCGGTATCGGCAACCTGGGGCGCGCACTGGCCAACTACGGGGGTTTCGGCACCCGGGGGTTCCGGATAGCGGCCCTGCTCGACGCGGACCCGGAGGTGGTCGGCCGGTCCGTCGCGTCGCTGGACGTGAGGCATATTGACAGCCTGGAGGAGGTTGTCCGTACGAAGGGCGTGTCGATCGGCGTGATCGCCACCCCGGCCGGTTCCGCGCAGGGCGTCGCCAGCCGCTTCGTGGAAGCGGGAGTGACCAGCATCCTCAACTTCGCCCCCGTCGTGCTGAATGTGCCGGACGGGGTCGATGTGCGTAAGGTCGACTTGTCCATCGAACTCCAGATCCTCGCCTTCCACGCGCAGCGCAGGGCCGACGGCGACGGTCAGACGCACAGGTCGGGGCTGGAAGTGACATGAGACGGACCGGGTCCTGGGGCAGGGGTCCCAGGCCCGAGCGGCGGCGATGAGCGAGCGTACGTCGCGTTTCGGGGGGTTGGCGGCGGTGGTCCGCGTCCGTGCCCGAACATGGAGAGACATAGTGCCTGCATAGGAGTGCGGATGAGTGTCCTGGCCGTGGGGTTGAGCCATCGGAGTTCGCCGGTGGCGCTGCTCGAACGTGTCGCGTTGAACGGCGAGACGCGCACCAGGGCGATCGGGGAGATGGTGGGCTCCGACGCGGTCAACGAGGTCATGGTGGTCTCCACCTGCAACCGCACCGAGGTCTACGCCGACGTCGAGAACCCCCACGGCGGGGTCGCGGCCATCACCGAACTCCTCTCCTGGCACACGGGCGTCACCCTCGGGGAGCTCAACGAGCACCTCTACGCGCACTTCGACGACAACGCCGTCCAGCACCTGTTCTCCGTCACCTGCGGCCTCGACTCCATGGTCGTCGGTGAGGGCCAGATCCTCGGCCAGGTCCGCGACGCCCTCAAGGAGGGCCAGGAGACCGGTTCCGTCGGCCGGGTCCTCAACGACCTCGGCCAGCGCGCCCTGCGCGTGGGCAAGCGCGCCCACACCGAGACCCACCTGGACCACGCGGGCGCCGACATGGTCAGCTTCGGCCTCACCATCGCCACCAGGAACCTCGCGGTCACCCCGGACCCGTCGCTGCCCGCAGCCGAGGTCACCCCGCCCGCGGGCTGCCCCATGTCCGGCCAGGGGCCCCTGCCCGCGGAGCGGACCGAGCCCCGCACCCTCGGCGCGGCCCTCCCCTCCGGCCCGCTCACCGGCTCCCGCGTGCTGGTCCTCGGAGCGGGATCCATGAGCGCCCTGTCCGCCAACACCGTCGCCCGCCAGGGCGCCGGGACGGTCGTCGTCGCCAACCGCACGCCCGAACGCGCGGCGCGGCTGGCCGAGTGCCTCAACGAGGCCTACGACACCGTGCGGGCCGGCTCCGTCCCCTTCCCCGACGCGGCCGCCTCCCTCACCGACGTCGACCTCGTCATCTCCTGCACCGGTGCCCAGGGCCTCGTGCTCACCGCCGACGCCGTGGCCGCCGCCACCGAGGGCCGCACCCGCCCGCTGGTCTTCCTCGACCTGGCCCTGCCCCGCGACATCGACCCCGGCGTGCGCGAGCTCCCCGGGGTCCACCTCGTGGACATCGAGGACCTGCGCCAGGCCGTCGCCGCCGGAACCGACCACGACCCCGGCCGCTCCAACGCGCTCCCGCTCGTGCGCGGGATCGTTGACGAGGAGGTCGACGAGTTCCGCGCGATCCGCCGCGCCAACGAGGTCGCCCCCACCGTCGTCGCCCTGCGCGCCCAGGCCCGCGGTGTGGTGGAGTCCGAGCTGTCCCGCCTCCACGGCCGACTCCCCGACGACCTCGACGAGCGCACCCGCGAGGAGATCGGCCGCGCCATGCGCCGCGTCGCGGACAAACTGCTGCACAGACCGACCGTGCGTGTGAAGGAACTGGCCGCGGCCCCGGACGGCGAGTCCTACGAGGCCGCCCTGCGCCAGCTGTTCGACCTCGACCTCCAGATCCCGAAGACCCCGGACGGGGAGACCTGTCCCGGACGCCGCAGCCCCGCCGTGCGGCCCGCACAGGAGAAGGCATGACCGCAGAAGGCACGACCTCCGTACCCGCCAGGCTCGGCACCCGCCGCAGCACCATGGCCACCACCCAGTCGCAGGGGGTCGCCGACACGATCACCGAGCGGACCGGCCAGGCGATCGAGCTGGAGCTCATCACGAGCTTCGGTGACGTCACCAAGGCCCACCTGACCCAGCTCGGCGGCACCGGCGTGTTCGTCAACGCCCTGCGCGACGAGCTGGTCGCCGGGACCATCGACTTCGCGGTGCACTCCCTGAAGGACCTGCCGACCACGCCCGCCGAGGGGCTGGTCCTGGCGGCCATCCCCGAGCGGGACGACCCGCGCGACGCCCTGTGCGCCCGCGACGGGCTGAAGTTCGCGGACCTCCCCGCCGGGGCCAAGGTCGGCACGGGCTCCCCGCGCCGCGTCGCCCAGTTGTCCGCGCTCCGCCCCGACCTCGTCTACGTCCCCATCCGGGGCAACGCCGAGACCCGCCTGGGCAAGGTGACCTCCGGCGAACTCGACGCCGTGGTCCTGGCCCACGCCGGGCTTGGCCGCGTCGGGCGCCGCGACGACGTCACCGACGTCTTCGAGCCCGAGCAGATGCTGCCCGCTCCCGGACAGGGCGCCCTGGCCGTCGAGTGCCGGACCGAGCGCGCCGGGTCCGACCTCGCCTACCTGGGCGCCGTCGACCACCCGGCCACCCGCGCCGAGGTCGTCGCGGAGCGCACCGTGCTGTCCGAACTGGAGGCCGGGTGCGCAGCCCCGGTCGGCGCCTTCGCGGAGTACTCCGAGGGGTCCCTGCGTCTGCGCGCCGCCGTGGTCGCCACCAACGGCGCCACCGCCGTACGCCGTGAGCGCACCATCGACCTGGCGTCGCCGGACGACCTCGACACCGCCGTCGGGCTCGGCCGCGACCTGGCCCGCCAGATGATCGCCGAGGGCGCCGACCGCATCGTCGCCGAGGCCTTCGCCGAGCGGGACGCCCCCTAGACCGTGTTCCCCGGACCGCGCCCGCCGCGCACTCCGCTCACCGGCCCGGACGGACGGCCCGCCCCGGGCGGGCCTCCGCCGTGCGAGGCGGCGGAGCGGGGCGCGGCAGGGGCACCGCCGCCCGTCGCCCGCGAGAGAGGGTCCGGCCACCACCGCACCACCACCTCCCTGTCACCGCCCCGGGATCCGCACCCCGGGGCGCGGGCGACCCACACACGAGGAGCCAGTACGTGAACGCCAACGCCAGCCCCCAGCCGGAGGAACCGCGTCGCCGCGAGCGCGGGTCCGGTCACGTCGCCCTGGTCGGTGCCGGCCCGGGAGGCGCCGACCTGCTGACGCTGCGCGGCGCCGAGCTGCTGAGCCGGGCGGACGTGGTCATCACCCTCCGGGAACCCGCCGCCGAGGAGCTCTCCGGTTTCCGTGAGGAGCTGTTGGCGCACTGCTCCGAGGACGTCACGGTGGTCCAGGCCGCCGAGTGCGGCGGCGACGTCAACACGCTCGCCGTCACCCACGCCCGCGAGGGCCAGCGGGTCGTGCGCCTGTACTCGGGCGACCCGTTCTTCGGCTGCCGGGGCGCCGCCCTGGTCGCCGCCTGCCGCGAGGCCGGGATCGAGGTCGAGGTCGCCCCCGGGGTCTCCTCGATCACCTCGGTGCCGACCTTCGGCGGCGTCTCCCTGCTCGGGGACGACCAGGTCGAGCTGCGGGTCCTGCACGCCCGCCCGCACGGCGACAGGGAGGTCGACTGGCAGGAGGCCGCCTCCAGCGACGCCCCGCTGGTCATCCTGGGCGCCGACGCCCCGCCGGAGGAGGCGCCCGAGCACCGGGGGCCCGGCTTCGACGTCGTCTGCAAGGCGCTCATCGCCGGTGGCCGCCCCACCACCACCCCGGTCGCGGTCGTGCGCGCCGGGGGCACCACCCGGCAGACCACCGTCACCTCGACGCTGGGCCGCCTGGTGGCGGAGCTCAAGTCCACCGACGCCAAGAACCACCACGTCACCGCGCCCGCGCTGATGATCGTCGGCGCTCCGGTGGCCCGCCAGGCCGAGCAGTCCTGGTACGAGACCCGGCCGCTGTTCGGGTGGCGCGTCCTGGTGCCCCGCACCAAGGAGCAGGCCGTGGCCCTCTCCGACCAGCTGCGCGGCTACGGCGCGGTGCCCGAGGAGGTGCCCACCATCTCCGTGGAGCCCCCGCGCACCCCGCAGCAGATGGAGCGCGCCGTGCGCGGCCTGGTGACCGGCCGCTACCAGTGGGTGGCCTTCACCTCCGTCAACGCGGTCCGCGCCATCCGTGAGCGGCTGGAGTCGTACGGCCTGGACGCCCGCGCCTTCGCCGGGGTCAAGGTCGCCGTCGTGGGAGAGGCCACCGCCCAGGCCGTCCGCGACTTCGGCATCCAGCCCGACCTGGAGCCCGCCGAGGACGCCCAGTCCAGCAAGGGTCTGGTCGAGGTCTGGCCGCCCTACGACGCCGAGATCGACCCCATGGAGCGGGTCCTGCTGCCCCGCGCGGACATCGCCACCGAGACCCTCGCCGCCGGACTCACCGACCTCGGCTGGGAGATCGACGACGTCACCGCCTACCGGACCGTCCGGGCGGCGCCCCCGCCCCAGCCGGTCCGCGAGGCGATCAAGGGCGGCGGCTTCGACGCCGTGCTCTTCACGTCCTCCTCCACGGTCCGCAACCTCGTCGGGATCGCGGGGAAGCCGCACAACACCACCGCGATCGCCGTGATCGGCCCGGAGACCGAGAAGACGGCCATCGAGTTCGGCCTGCGTGTGGACGTGGTCGCGCCGAAAGCCTCGGTTTCCGCCCTCGCGGAGGCGCTTTCGGAGTACGGTGCGGCCAAGCGCCAGGAGGCGATCGACGCGGGCAAGCCGATCCTCAAGCCGAGCCAGAAGCGCCGCGGTCGCCGCCGCAAGCTCTGAGCAGTGACCCCGAACCGTGCCCCTCGGTTCCCGACCACCACCCAGCCCATCCGGGAGTACCCATGACCGCCGCCAGCCATGACGCAGAGTTCCCCGTCGCCCGGCCGCGCCGACTGCGCCGAGGCCCGGCGCTGCGTCGCCTGGTCGCGGAGACCCGGGTGCTCCCGGAGAACCTGATCCTGCCGATGTTCGTCAAGGAGGGGCTCACCGAACCGGTGGCGATCTCCTCGATGCCCGGCCAGGTGCAGCACACCCGCGACAGCCTGCGCAAGGCCGCCCGGGAGGCGGTCGAGGCCGGGGTCGGCGGCCTCATGCTGTTCGGCATCCCCGAGCACAAGGACGCCGTGGGGTCGCAGGCGGACGACCCCGACGGGGTGGTCCAGGTGGCACTGCGCGACCTCGCGGCCGAGGTCGGCGACGACATCGTGGTGATGGCCGACCTCTGCCTGTGCGAGTACACCGACCACGGCCACTGCGGCCCGCTGGAGCAGGACGGGCACGTCAACAACGACCTCACCCTGGAGCGGTACGCGTCCATCGCCGCCGCCCAGGCCGAGGCCGGGGCCGCCGTGGTCGCGCCCAGCGGAATGATGGACGGCCAGGTCGGCGCGATCCGCGACGGACTGGACCGGGCCGGTTTCCCGCACGTGCCGATCCTGGCCTACGCGGCCAAGTACGCCTCCGTGTTCTACGGGCCCTTCCGTGAGGCTGCCGAGGGGGCTCCGCAGTTCGGGGACCGCTCCGGCTACCAGCAGGATCCGGCCAACGTCCGCGAGTCCCTGCGCGAGGTGGCCCTGGACGTCGCGGAGGGCGCCGACATGGTCATGGTGAAGCCGGGACTGGCCTACCTGGACGTGGTCGCCAAGGTCGCGGAGTCCTCTCCGGTGCCCGTGTCCGCGTACCAGGTCAGCGGCGAGTACGCGATGATCGAGGCGGCGGCCGAGAAGGGCTGGCTCGACCGTGAGCGGGCGATCCTGGAGACGCTGACCTCCTACCGGCGCGCGGGGGCCGAACAGATCCTCACGTACTGGGCCACCGAGGCGGCCCGCCTGCTGCGCTGACCCGTCGAGGCCCACGCCCCGGTCGCGGCCGCCGGGCGCCGGCCCCCTCCACCGGCCGCGCCCGCACCGATCACGACCGGGGAGCCCCAGATGGCCGACGTGTTGTACCGACGTAAACGACGCCACGCAACGGACAGCATGCTGGATTCGGCGCTGCGCTTCGCCGAACTGGGCTGGCCCGTGGCGCGGGGCACGGCCCCCGGCGAGGACCGCGCGTGTACGTGCGACCGGATGGGCTGTCCGGACCCGGCCGCGCACCCGGTCACCGCCGCCTGGGGCGTGGAGGCCAGTACCGAGACCGCGACCATCCGGCGGTGGTGGACGGCCAGCCCGCAGGCGAACGTCGTGCTCCCGACCGGTCGGGTCTTCGACGTCCTGGACGTCCCCCGCGAGGCCGGAGTCATGGCCCTGGCCCGCATGGGCCGCGCGGGCGTGCCCGCGGGCCCGGTCGCGGCCCAGGACTCGCGCTACATGTTCTTCGTCGCCACCCGTTCCCCGATGGACGAGGACGAGTGGTGGTCGTGCCATCTGGACTGCGTCCCCGAGGCCGTCGAGGCGATGCCGGGCCTGCGCTGGCACTGCCGGGACAGCTTCGTCATGGGCGCCCCGTCCGCCCTGCCCTCGGGCGGGCGCGTGACCTGGATCCGCACCCCCCGCGACGTGGAGGGCGCCGTGGTCCTGCCGGACCCGATCGCGGTCCTGGACATCCTCAGCGACGCCAGCGAGGAGTTCGCCGCCCCGGGCGCCTGACCGCCCTTGGCAGGCGGGTGGCCCCACGCCCTCCGGTACGGAGGTGGCCCAACGCCCCAGGCACGGCGGGTGGCCCTATGCCCCCCGGTACGGAGGTGGCCGAGTGACCCTTGGCACGGCGGTGCCTGACCGCCCTTGGCACGGCGGGTGGCCGAGCGCCCCCGCCACGCGGGCGGCTCCGTGCGGTGCCGATCAGGCGCGGCGCTCGCCGACCCACAGGGCCAGCGCCGTGCGGTCGCGCAGGTCCAGCTTGCGCAGGATGCTCGTCACGTGGTTCTTGGCCGTGCCCTCGGTGATGAACAGGGCACGGGCGAGCTCCCGGTTGGTCGCCCCCGTGCCCACCATGCGCGCCACCTCCCACTCGCGCTCGGACAGCGCGGCGGGTCGCACGGGGGAGGGCGCGGGCGCCGGGGGAGCGGTGAGGGCGGCGACCAGGTGGTCGGCGGCCGGACCGCCCAGGACGGTCTCGCCGCGCGCCGCCTGACGGATGGCCAGCACCAGCTCGTCCGGGGGGACGTCCTTGAGCAGGTAGCCCCGGGCGCCCGCGCGCAGACCGCCGAAGACGAGCGCGTCGTCGTCGAACGTGGTGAGGATGACGGCGGGCACCCCCGGGTACTCGGCGCGCATCCTGGTGATGAGCTCGATCCCGTCCATGCGCGGCATGCGGGCGTCCACGAGGGCCACGTCCGGGGGCGGCGCCGAGGCGAGGAACTCCAACGCCTCCAGCCCGTCGGCCGCGTCGCCGACGACCTCGACCCCCTCCTCGATCTCCAGCAGCTTGCGCAGCCCCTGCCGCAGCAGGACCTGGTCGTCCACGATCAGCACCGAGACCGGCCTCATCCGCCGCTCCCGACCACGGCGGGGGCGGCGGTCCGCTCGGCGGGCACGGTCACCAGGAGCCGGAACCCTCCTCCCGGCAGGTTCTCCGTGCTCACGGAGCCGTCCACGGAGGCCACCCGCTCACGCAGACCGCGCAGCCCGAAGCCGTCGCGGGCGGCGCCCTCCTCGGCGCCGGTCCCGTTGTCGGTCACCGACAGGCGCGCGTCCTCCGCCAGGCCGCCCACCTCCACCTCGATCCGATCGCTGCCCGAGTGGCGCATCGCGTTGGTCAGCCCCTCCTGGAGCGCCCGGTAGCAGACCAGTTCCGCCTCCTGGGACAGCTGGGGCCAGGCCCCGGAGTCGGTGAAGACGATCCGCGCGCCGCCGCCGTCGAAGGACTCGGCCATCGCCCGCATGGCCGCCGTGCCCGCGTGTCCCTCCAGTTGGAGGGGGCGCAGGGCGCGCACCCAGCGGCGGGTGTCGGTGAGGGCGTCCCGGGCGAGCTCCCGGGCCTGCTCCACCTCCTCCCAGGCGTCCTCGGGGCGGGCGGTGCGGAAGCGCAGGGCGTTCGAGAGGGTCATGGCCAGGGCGGTCAGGTAGTGCCCGGTGCTGTCGTGCATCTCCCGCGACATGCGAGCCCGCTCCTCCGCGACCGTCAGCTCGCGCACCCGCTCCGCGTGGCGGCGCAGCTCCGCGTGGGCCTCCTCCAGCTCGGCCAGCAGCTCCCGGGTGCGCTCGGCCCGTTGGGAGGCCACGAGCAGGGCGACGTAGACCAGACCGGAGGCCAGCACCAGGACCAGGGCGCTGCCGGTCGTCACGAGGCCGATCAGCAGCGGGTCGCCGGGGACCACCAGGACGAGCAGGAGGTTCACCGCGCCCAGGAAGGCGGCGTAGCCGCAGGCCCCGGCGATCCCGAACACCGCGATCGCGTTCATGGTGGCCAGGCACACCAGGACCAGCACGGTGTAGTTGTTCGAGGCCAGCGAGAACACGGAGACGACCAGGAACAGGACGGTGGCCGCGCGGTGCACCCAGCCCGCCGAGGGTGACCAGGCCAGGAACGGCCACAACCCGCAGGAGACCGCCAGGCACCCGATGATCACCAGGATCACGACGTCGACCACCGGGTCGCCCGAGGGGAACAGGTCCCGATCGACGAGGAACACGAACCCGTAGGTCAGCCCGGTGGAGATCACGGCGGCCCAGAACAGCAGGTTCAGGACCCGGGGAGGGCGGTCGGCGCGCAGCGCCACCCACGAGGAGAGGTCGGGCAGGGAGTCCTTCTTCCACATTCTTCGAGAATAGCCGCGAGAGGGTTCCCGGAATGGCCCGAAGGGTCACGAATGCGGGCATGTTCCGACCATGACCTCCGGCATGTCCCACCCCCGACCAGGCACATGACCGGAGCGTGCCCCGGGCCCGATGTGTCGGCGGCGCGGAATTCCTAACGTTTCTCCCACCAAGGAATCGAGTACGTCGAAAGGTGGGAGTCACATGGTGGCGAACCCGGGGGAATCCGTCGTCGAAAGGGAAGCCGTGCCCGTTCCGTGGGTGGGGGCGGTGTTCGCCTCGCTCATGGCGCTGGTCGCGGTGGGGGTGACGGCGACACTGTGGTCGGAGCTCCCGGAGGTGGTCCCCAGCGGGAAGGTGGGGCTCGACGGCGAGCCCACGATGACCTCCCGCTGGCTGTTCGCCAGCGCGATGCCCGGGGTGATCCTGCTGCTGGTCGCGGTCCTGACCGTCGGAGCCCGCCTGGGCGCCGGGTTCCAGCGGGCCCTGCGGATGCCGGTGTTCTGGTCCGGGCGTTCGCTGGGCAGACTGCTGAACCTTCACCTGGCCGCGCTGGCGGCGTTCCTGACGGCCGTCCACGTGGTCATGCTGTACTCGGAGGCCGGGCGTGCGCTGCCGGTGTCCAGCGACCGTCTGGTGGGCCTGTTCCTGGCGGCCTTCCTGGTCGCCCTCGGCCTGCTGGCCCTGGTGCTGCGCACCCGCAGGGGTCACGACACCCCCGCCGTCCGCTGGTGGAACCGGGCGCGCTGGTTCGTGGGCGGAGGCGTGACGGCGGTCGGGGTGGTCACGGGAGTCGCCTGCGTGCTCGCCCCGGACCCCCGGTGGGCGGCGCTCACGGGGGTGCTGCTGATGCCCGCGATCCTGCTGGGGTGCGCGGCGCCGTTCGTCGGGAACCAGGCGTGGCGGAAGCCGGCCGCCTAGAGCGCGGTGGTGTTGACCACGATCCCGTCGTGGTCGCTGTAGAGCCACTCTCCCGGTTTGAAGGTGACGTCCCCGAAGGTGACCGGCACGTCCTCGCGTCCGGCGGCGTCCTTGAGGGACTTGCGGGGGTTGGAGCCGAGGGCCTTCACCCCGAGCTCCAGCCCGCCGAGGGCGACGGTGTCGCGGACGGCGCCGTTGATGACGACCCCGGCCCAGCCGTTGTGTACGGCGGCCTCCGCGATCATGTCGCCCATCAGGGCGGTGCGCAGGGAGCCGTTGCCGTCCACCACCAGGACGGCCCCCGCACCGGGGGAGTGGAGGATTCGCTTGACCAGCCCGTTGTCCTCGTGGCAGCGCACGGTGCGGATCGGACCGGAGAACACCTCGTGCCCCCCGTACTGCCGGAACTGCGTGGAACAGCTGCGCAGGGTGTCGCCGTGGTCGTCGATGAGGTCCGCCGTGGTGAAGCTCGTGGCCATGACAACTCCGGTCCGTGAGGTGTGAGTGGACGGGCCCCAAGTTACTTGCTGGTAGAGCGCCGGGTCCCGACCGGGGTCTTTGGTGGGTGGACCGTGTCTCTTTCGTCGGTTTCGGGCTTCCACGGTCTCAAGGGGGTTCGACGGATGACAGGATAAGGACCTTCCCGTCATTCGCTCGTGGGAGTCCCGTCACCGGGCCGTCGCCCCGTCTTCCCCCTGCCGTCAGGGCGACTCTCCTCCCCGTACGACCCCTGGAGAGAGATGGTCTCCGACATCTTCGCCGTCAGCGCTTCCTGGTCACGGTCCGTGATCGAGTTCGCCGACGGGCTCGACCCCTGGATGCAGACGGCCGCGGAATGGGGCACCGACCTGTTCCTCGGTGTGTTCGCGATCCTCTTCCTCATGGCCTGGTGGCGCGCGCGGTCCGTCAGCTCGCGCCTGGTCGGCCTGGCCCTCTTCGCGCCGGTCGCCACGGTCATCGCCTACGCGGTCAGCCGGACCATCAAGTCGTTCTTCGAACAGCTGCGCCCCTGCCAGGCCATGACGGACCTGAACACCATCGCCACGTGCGACCCGATCGGTGACTGGTCCTTCCCGAGCAACCACGCCGCCATCGCCGGTGCCGCGGCCGCCGCCGTGATCGTCGCCTGGCGCCGCTTCGCCGTCGTCGCGGCCGTCTTCGCCGTCCTGGAGGCCTTCTCCCGGGTCTTCGTCGGCGCCCACTACCCGCACGACGTGACCGTGGGCCTCCTGGTCGGCGCCCTCGTCGCCACCCTGGTCTCCCTGCTGGCCGCCCGCCCGATGACCGCCGTCGTCGACAAACTGGCCCAGAACGACCGCCTGCGCCCCCTGCTGCTCACCGAGGACGCGGCCCACGGCCCCCAGGCCGAGCGGACCCGCGAGAACGCCCACAGCGACGCCTGACCCTTCCTCCCCCTCCACGTGTGCCCCGTCCCCCCGGCGGGGCACACGTGCGTCCGGGGGCGGGAGGTCTGCGGGCCGGACGGCGGGTGAGACCCCTCTCAACGGTGGCCGCCCTCGGCGTGGGGGACCGGCGTGCACCGGCTGGTGCGGGTGCTCCTGCGGGACTGAGGGCGTGCCACGACCGGTACCGGCGGGGGCCGAGAGCGTTGCGGGGCGGGTCACGGTCACGGGGGAGAGCGCAGCTGACACACTGGTGAGGTGGGTACTCAACAGACTTCAGCAGAGCTCTTCCAGCGGGCGGCCGCCGTCGTTCCCGGCGGCGTGAACTCGCCCGTGCGCGCCTTCGGGGCGGTCGGCGGCACCCCGCCGTTCTTCGTCAAGGGCGAAGGCCCCTACCTCACGGACTCCGACGGTCGCCAGTACGTCGACCTCGTCTGCTCGTGGGGGCCGCTCGTCCTCGGGCACGCCGCCCCGAGCGTGGTGGAGGCCCTCCACGGCGCCGTCGCGGCCGGGACCTCCTACGGCGCCCCGACCCCCGGTGAGGTCGAGCTCGCGGAGCTGATCGTCGAGCGCACCCCCGTGGAGAAGGTCCGCCTGGTCAACTCCGGGACCGAGGCCACCATGTCCGCGATCCGCCTCGCGCGCGGGTTCACCGGGCGCAGCAAGATCATCAAGTTCGCGGGCAACTACCACGGCCACGTCGACGCCCTCCTGGCCGCCGCCGGTTCCGGCCTGGCCACGTTCGCCCTGCCGGACTCCCCGGGGGTCACCGGAGCCAGCGCCGCCGACACCCTGGTGCTCCCCTACAACGACGTCGAGGCCGTGGAGCGGGCCTTCGCCGAGCACGGCGACGAGATCGCCTGCGTCATCGCGGAGGCCTGCCCCGCCAACATGGGCGTGGTCCCGCCCAGGGCCGGGTTCAACGCCCGCCTCAAGGAGATCGCGCACGCCCACGGGGCCCTGCTGGTCCTCGACGAGGTCCTCACCGGCTTCCGCGTCAGCGCCTCCGGCTGGTTCGGCCTGGAGGGCGTGACCCCCGACCTCATGACCTTCGGCAAGGTCATGGGCGGCGGCCTGCCCGCCGCGGCCTTCGGCGGACGCGCCGAGATCATGGACCGCCTCGCCCCGAACGGCCCCGTGTACCAGGCGGGGACGCTCTCCGGGAACCCGCTGGCCACGGCGGCGGGCCTGGCCACGCTGCGGGGCGCCACACCCGAGGTCTACGCGCACATCGACCGGGTCTCCGCCCAGGTCGAGAGCGAGATCTCCAAAGCGCTCGCCGCCGAGGGCGTGACCCACCGCATCCAGGGCGGCGGCAACCTGTTCACGGTCTTCTTCACCGACCGCGAGGTCACCGACTTCGACAGCGCCCGCACGACGGACACCAAGGTGTTCGCCGCGTTCTTCCACTCCATGCTCGAACAGGGCGTCTACCTGCCGCCCGCCGCGTTCGAGGCGTGGTTCTTCTCCTCCGCGCACGACGAGGCCGCCGTCGGCAGGGTGATCGACGCCCTGCCCGCGGCCGCCCGGGCCGCGGCACAGGCCCAGTCCCAGGGCTGACCCGACCCGCACCTCGGAAGGATCCTCCACCATGACCACGACCACCGTCGTCCACCTGCTCCGGCACGGTGAGGTGTACAACCCCGAGAAGGTCCTCTACGGCCGACTCCCCGACTACCACCTGAGCGACCAGGGGCAGCGGATGGCGGAGATGGCCGCCGACTGGTTCGAGGGCCACGACATCGCCGCCCTGTACTCGTCGCCGCTGGACCGTACCCAGGAGACCGCCGTCCCGCTCCAGAAGGCGTTCGACCTCCCGGTGACCCTGGACGACCGGCTCATCGAGGCGGCCAACAAGTTCGAGGGGATGGCGCTGTCCTCCAAGTCGGCGCGCGACCCGCAGGTGCTCAGGCGCCTGTACAACCCCTTCCGGCCCTCGTGGGGCGAGCCCTACCAGGACATCGTCAACCGGATGGTCGAGGTCATCAAGGTCGTCCGGCGGGCCGCCTGGGGACGTGAGGCCGTGTGCGTCAGCCACCAGCTCCCGATCTGGATGTCCCGCCGGGCCGCCGAGGGCAGGCGCCTGTGGCACCGGCCGGACCTGCGGGAATGTAACCTCGCCAGTGTCACGTCGCTGACCTTCGCGGATCAGCGACTGGCCAGTGTCAGCTACGCCGAACCGGCCGCCGTCCTCTACGGCGAGGGTCCGTCTCTTCCCGGGGCGTGATCCGCCCGGGTTGCCCGTAGCGGTAAGCTGGGCCCACGGGTGCGGTAGACGTGTGTACCAGTGACCGTCGTCCTCCCCGGGGCCCGCCCCGGTCGCACCGGCCACCCGCGCTGCGCGCGCGTGTGCCCGGGCGAGCCCAGCAACCGCATCCGAGCCAGCAGGTGTTCGTCACCAGTGGTTCGGCATGTCCGTACTCACTCGTCAGCGAGAAGGTGATCCCATGGGTTCCGTCATCAAGAAGCGCCGCAAGCGGATGGCGAAGAAGAAGCACCGCAAGCTGCTCAAGCGCACGCGTGTGGCGCGTCGCAACAAGAAGTAGGAGCGTTCGCGACGTAGGTCGTCTCTCCGCGGGCGCGGGCGGGCCGTTGGCACGCCCCGGACGCGGAGACACTTCACTTCCCTTGCCCGGCGTCGGCCGGGGAACGGAATTTTCCGGGTGTACCACTGTTGTGACCCATGGGTCATCCTCACCGGTTCGCCTCCGACGGGGGTGAGCGGTTCGTGGCCCATCCGGACCACCACCGTCTCCTTCCAAGGAACGTGTCTCCATGGCTCGTGTCGTACTCGTCACCGGGGTCTCCAGCCCCCTCGCTGCCGGGGTCGCCCAGACCCTGAGCCAGGGACCCGGTGTGCACCGGGTGATCGGCGCGGACTCCGCTCCTCCGCCGAGCGGCACCACGGGGGTCGAGTACCAGCACGTCGACCTGCACGACGGCAGCCTGGACCGCATCGTCGCCGAGTCCGGCGCCGAACTGGTCCTGCACCTGGGCCTGGACACCGCGAACGACCCCAACCGCGAGGACAACCTCCTGGGGACCATGCGGGTCCTGGGCGCCGCCCAGCGCTCCTCCACCGTCCGGCGGCTGGTGGTGCGCTCCAGCGCCACCCTGGACGCCGACGACGCGGCCGAGGTCGAACGGCACACCCGTGGCCTCCAGCGCCGCCGCCCGGACCTGTCCGTGGCCGTCCTGAGGTTCGCCAACCTCATCGGTCCCTCCGTGGACACCCCACTCACCCGTTACATGGACTCCCGTGTCGTGCCCACCGTCATGGGCCGCGACCCGCGCGTGCAGTTCCTGCACGAGGACGACGGAGCCGAGGCCCTCGTCCGCATGGCGCTGAGCGACGAGACCGGCTTCTTCGACGTCTCCGGGGCCGACACGGTCCCGCTCTCCGACTGCCTGCGCCGCGTCGGCGGCCAGCGCCTCCCGGTCCCCGCACGCGGCCTCAGGGTGCTGCGCGGTGTCGCCAGGCACGGCCGGATCGACTACGCCAGCTCCAGCTCCGCCCGCGCGGTGCGCGGGGGGCTGAACGCCCCGCGCCTGGACCCCGCGCCGCTGTGCCGGGCCCTGGACTGGGTGCCCTCCTACAGCTCCATCGAGGCCTTCGAGTCCTACGCGCACAGCCGGGGCGGTGCGCACCGGGGATCCGGGCTCCGTCCGATCCACGTGCTGGCCCTGGCCCGCGCCACTCTGGGCCGGTAGCCTCCCCCGCGTCACCCCGGGCCGGTGGCGGCCCCGTGGCTCACCGGTCGCGCATCTCGTCGGCCCAGGCCCGCGGACCGGCCGCGACCCCGCACGGTCCCGCTCGGGCAGTCGTTCCGTCGCGCGCCGTAGCGGCGCGGCCCGCGCCGCCACCAGGGTCTCCACCGACGTCGCGGTTAGGCTCGGTGGCAGGCACCGTGACGGGGCTCCCCGCCCCGACTGACGGAGGAGAGGCGCCATGCCCAGGAACAGCCCGGAGCCGGACCGGACGGAGTTCCTCGAACCCCATCCCTACGGTTACCTGTACGTCGGCGCGCGCGTGGCGCCTCCCGCACACGGCGCCCTCGTCCGGCGCGACAAGGAGCGGGAACGCGCGCTGGCGCGGTTCCGGGTGCTCGCCGACGAGCTGGAGGAGCTGCCCGCGGTGGTCGCGACCACGGTCTACGAGGCCGTGCTCATGCCGCCGCTGGAGGGCGCTCCGGGCCACGACGTCGTCCTGCTCGTCACGGTGGCGTCCCCCGACCGGCTGGCGGACGTGCTGGGCTCCGACGCCTACCGCCAGCTGGACGGCGAGCCGCTGATGACCGCGCGCAACATCCGCCGTATCGGTGTCACCGGCGACGACCCCTCGGCCACGTACCTGCTCAACCACTTCACGGCCCCGGACCCCGAGCGGGCCGTCGCGGTCTGGGAGGACCTGGCCCGCTGGTACGTCGACAAGGCGGGGGTGGACAACTCCACCCTGCTCCAGCCGCTGGACGAGTCGCCCTACGCGCTCGTCAACCACGTGCGCCTGCCCGGCGGGCCGGTGCGCTTCCTGCTCACCCAGCTCGTCAGGCCGAGCTTCCGCACGAGGGTCCGCGCGGCCCTCCGGGGCGAGGGCATGAGCGCCCTGCCAGTGTTCTACCGACGGCGCTGACGGCGGTGCGCCCGTGAGCGCCCGTGCGCCTCTGTCGCGTGCCAGCGCACTCCCAGGGGTACGGACCCGGCTTCCGGCGTGCTCAGCGCAGACTGAGCGCTCTGCGGTGTCTGACGGCGCGTACGGCCACCGCACCGGCCACGGCGCCCGCCACGGCGGCGGGAACGGCCACCTTCAGCGCCGCCCGGTGCTTGCGGAAGTCGTGCACCGGCCACTCGTGGGTGCGCGCGTACCGGCGCAGGTCGCCGTCCGGGTTGACCGCGTGGGGGTCACCGACCAACGACAACAGCGGCAGGTCGTTCGAGGAGTCGCTGTAGGCCGAGCAGGCCGCCAGGTCCCACCCCTCCTTGTCGGCCAGCGCGCGCACCGCCACGGCCTTGGCCGGGCCGTGCATGAGATCGCCGTTCAGCCGGCCCGTGTAGACGCCGTCGACGCACTCGGCCTCGGTGCCCAGCGCCCCGGTCAGTCCCAGACGGCGACGGATGATCTGGGCCAGCTCCACCGGGGTCGCGGTGACCAGCCACACCGGTCGGCCCGCGTCCAGGTGCTCCTGCACGAGCGCGCGCGTGCCCTCCCAGATGCGGTCGGCCATGGTGTCGTCGTAGATCTCCTCGCACAGGGTGACCAGGTCCTCGACCCCGTGACCGGCGACGAAGGCCAGGGCCGCCTCGCGCGCGGCGTTGATGTGTTCGGGCTGCTCGCTGCCGGTCACCCGGAACACCGTCTGCCCCCACGCGAACCGCATGAGGTCCCGGGTGGTGAAGAGGTCCCTGGAGGCCAGGCCGCGGGCGAAGTGGTAGATCGACGCGCCTCGCATGAGCGTGTTGTCCACGTCGAAGAACGCGGCTCCGGGGCCGACCGGTTTCGGGGAAACGGCGTCGTGTGACACGGTTCTCTCCTGGCTGTGGTGGGGGAGGCAGCCCTCCGGATGTCCGGGGTGGCGCTTCCCCGCGTACTGCGAGCTTATGACCACCCACGGGTGCCGAGCCGCGACAGGGCGAGGGCGTCAAACCTGGTGATGAAGGTCACAGTGTAGATCGGGGTTCTGGCCTCCACTCTGCGGGATCTTCCCGGTCACCGTGCCGCCGAAGGTGCACGCGGTGCACATCCACCCTTTGCGGTGCAGCATCATGGTCGGGATGGTCACGGTAGGACTGACATTCATCAGCGCGTTGGTGGGCTGGAGCGCCACCGCCGCGCTGACCGCGTATGCCCAACGCCGTCCCAGTGTCTCCGCGATCGCCTGGCTGGTCGCGTCCCTGGGGGTGACGGTCGGCCTCAGCGCGGCGGTCATCGGGGTGCTCTTCGACTTCGGACAGGTCACCTTCCGTCTGTTCCACATCGGTGTCAGCCTCCTGGCCCCGCTCTACGCGGCCTGGGGCGCCCTGGAGTTCGCGGTCCGTTCACCCAACGGCCGCTTCGCCGCGCGCCTCTTCGTCACCGCCCTGACCATCGTTCCCCTGGTGGTGCTCAGCGTCGACCGCATCAGCGGCCGGTTCGACGCGGCCTTCCCCCCGCTGGGAGAGCACTACGACCTCATCCCTCGCGCGCTCGTCAACGGCGTGCAGGGCTTCGTCGCCGTCCTCCTCGTCCTCGCGGTCGTCGCCGTGGCGCGCCGCGGACTCCGGGGCCCCGGCCGGAGCGACCTGGCCGTGCTGGGTCTGGTCGCGCTCGCCGTGCTCCTCTCCGTCGTGGTCGGACGCATGGGGCTGGGCGTCCTCGGTCCGCTGCTGGTCCTCGGTGCCGTCTCCTCCCTCTGGGGTGCCGGGGCGCTGGCCGCCAAGCCGCGCCGCGACCCCTACGACGACGAGTACGACGACTACTACGACGACGAGTACGACGACGAAGACGAACTCGACGACGAGCCCCAGGAGGAGCCCGTGCGCCGCAAACGCCGCAACGCCGAGAACTACGACGACCTCTACGAGGGCGCGCCCGCCACCCCGCCCAGCAAGCTCCGCGGCGTCATCACGATCTACACGCTCGCCGACGGCCAGGGCGGCGGGTTCGACCAGCTCGCCAACGCCGTCGTGGCCGAGGTCTCCAAACGGGAACCGGACACCCTGCTGTTCGCCTCGCACACCGTTCCCAGCGCACCCCTGCAGCGCATCGTCTACGCGATCTACCGGGACGAACTCGCCCAGTCCGAGCACGAGCAGCAGCCGCACGTCATGGAGTTCACACGGCGCCTCTCCGGGCACGTGGTGGCCACCAACGTGATCGAGCTCTCCCTCTCGGGCGCCGCCGCCACGGACGGCCTCGCAGCGCTGCTGATGCCCCGCTGACCAGGCGTTCCACGCCGTCGTCGATCCCTCCGGCACGATCCGGGGGGACCCCGTACCGCCCGCGCCGACGCCCCGGACGCAACCAACTCCGGGCGCCCCGCGTCCCACCTCGGGTGAAGTACCCTTCCCTACAGGTTTTTCATGACCGGTGCCCGTCGGGCGCCGATGGCGTGTGACCGAGACCGGCCGGATGACCCAGCCGAGAGCCGCGCCGGAGCCAAAGAAAGTTGCTGGGAGCCCCGATGCGTAAGTTCCTTGTCGTCTTCCTGATCCTGCTCGCCGCGCTCGTCGTGGTGGCGGACGTCGGAGCGCGTTCGTTCGCGCAGAGCACCCTGGCCGGGCGTCTGGCCGACCAGATGGAGATGTCCGAGGACCCGGACGTGTCCATCGAGGGGTGGGCCTTCCTCCCCCAGGTGATCAGCGGCACGTACACCGAGGTCAACATCGAGGCCGACAGCGCCACGATGGGCGGCGTGACGGTGGAGAAGATCGAGGCCACCGCCTCCGACGTCGAGGCGCCCCTGAGCGACCTCATGGACCAGCCCACGGTGACCGCGGGCCAGGTGGACGGTTCCTTCGTGGTGCCCTACGCCTACTTCAACCCGTACCTGCCCGAGGGCATGACCATCACCACCGAGAACGGCGAGCCCCGCATCAACGGCGAGCTGGCCGTGCCCGAGCTGGGCCGGAGCGTCTCCGTCTCCAGCGCCGGGGAGTTCAGCGTCGACGGCGACACCCTGCACGTCACCCCGGTCGACATCGAGGTGGCGGACGTCCCCCTCAACGTGGACGCCATGGTCTCGACCATGCTGACCTTCAGCGCGCAGGTGCCCGAGCTGCCCTTCGGCCTGACCGCCAAGGAGATGGAGGCCACCTCCAACGGCCTCAAGATCACCGGCACCGGCAACGACGTTCCCCTGATGGGCTCCGAGGCCGTCTGATGACCCCGGCGGCGGAGACGCTCGGCCCCGACGATCTCGGTGCCGAGCTGGGCGCGAGGGCCACCCTCGTGCAGTTCTCCAGCGCCTTCTGCCAGCCCTGCCGCGCCACCCGCCGTGTCCTGGAGGACGTGGCGGGCATGGTCGAGGGGGTGGCGCACGTGGAGGTCGACGCCGAGTCCCGGCTGGACCTCGTACGTCGGCTGGAGGTCCACGGGACCCCCACGGTGTTCGTGCTGGACACCGGTGGCCGGGTGGTCCGCCGGGCCGGGGGGCAGCCCCGCAAGGCCGACGTGATCGCCGCCCTGGGCGAGGCGGTGCTCTGACGGGCGGCCCCGCGACGCCGCCGCCACCGCTCCGGGCGTCCCACATCCTGGGACGCCCGTCCTGTGATCCAGGACACCCGTGACAAGGTCGCGGTGCGGCCTGTAGCGTCTAGGACGTGACTTCCTTGACGAGCGCGTATCTGACGAAGCGACGAGCGGTGGACTTCTGCCGCGTCGCTGCCGCGCTCTGTCCGTGTCCCTAGGGCGGACGGGCCCTCCGAGCCCCCGCTCGCTCCGTGCGACCGGCCCCTTCCGCGTACGCGCTGGGAACGACGGCGTTCACCCGTCGTTCGCCCCGGACCCCGACCACACCCGACGGTTCCCTCCCCTCCGTCGCCACCGTCGGTGACCCCGGGAACATCCTCCGTCGTACCCGGAACGGCTCGCCACCGCCGCGACCGCCCTTTCCCACGCGTAGTGCCTCTCCCGCGCCCTTCCGCGCCACCGGTGGATGTTTCGGTGGCCGTCGGGGGCGGGGAGGCCGCCCCGAAACCCCTGTTCCGGGCACCGCGCCCCCGGAACGCGACGCACCGACCGCACACGCGACACCGCACAGAAAGCACAGGAGGTTCCTCATGAGCCGCTCCGACGTCCTCGTGGACGCCGCTTGGGTGGAGGCTCACCTGGACGACGCCAACGTCGTCCTGGTCGAGGTGGACGAGGACACGTCCGCCTACGACAAGGGCCACATCCCCGGCGCTGTCAAGATCGACTGGAAGACGGACCTCCAGGACCCGGTCCGCCGCGACTTCGTGGACCGCACCGGCTTCGAGAAGCTGCTGTCCGCCAAGGGCATCGGCAACGACGACCAGGTCATCCTGTACGGCGGCAACAACAACTGGTTCGCCGCCTACGCGTACTGGTACTTCAAGCTCTACGGCCACGACAACGTCCGCCTGCTCGACGGCGGCCGCAAGAAGTGGGAGCTCGACTCCCGCGAGCTCGTGGAGGAGGTCCCGGAGCGGGCCGCCACCGAGTACAAGGCCCAGGAGCAGGACTCCTCGATCCGCGCCTTCCGCGACGAGGTCGTCGAGGCCATCGGTACCAAGGACCTGGTCGACGTCCGCTCGCCCGACGAGTTCACCGGCAAGCTGCTGGCCCCCGCGCACCTGCCGCAGGAGACCTCGCAGCGCCCGGGGCACATCCCGACCGCGCGCAACATCCCGTGGGCCAAGACCGCCAACGAGGACGGCACCTTCAAGACCGCCGACGAGCTGCGCGAGCTGTACACCGAGGCCGGGGTGGACCTCGACAAGGACATCATCGCGTACTGCAGGATCGGCGAGCGCTCCTCGCACACCTGGTTCGCCCTGCACGAGATCGTCGGACTGGAGAACGTCAAGAACTACGACGGCTCCTGGACCGAGTACGGCTCCCTGGTGGGCGTCCCGGTCGAGCTCGGAGAGGCTGAGGCCAAGTGAGCGACAGCTGCGGAGCACCCGAGGGCGGCGTGGCCCTGGCCGACGTCGACGCGGGCAACCAGGCGGTCATCCAGGGCACGGTCACCCGTGAGGGTCAGCCCCTGCGTGGCGCCTACGCCCGTCTGCTGAACTCCTCCGACGACTTCGTCGGGGAGGTGGCCACCGGTGACGAGGGCACCTTCCGCTTCTTCGCCGCCGACGGCGAGTGGAAGCTGCGGGTCCTGGCCTCCCAGGGCTTCACCGGCGAGTACACGGTGACGGCCGAGGTCGGCAAGGTCATCGACGTCCAGGTCGAGGCCTGACAGCAGGACCACCGCGGGGGGGGGGGGGGGGGGGGGGGGGGGGGGGGGGGGGGGGGGGGGGGGGGGGGGGG
>NZ_CBDRIY010000045.1:0-45345 GCF_965344335.1 Nocardiopsis eucommiae | reverse complement strand
TCTTGGTAGCGGGGACAGGATTTGAACCTGCGACCTCTGGGTTATGAGCCCAGCGAGCTACCGAACTGCTCCACCCCGCGTCGTTGTGATCCCTATTTTAGGGCCCTTGGCCCCAGGTGGCAAATCGGCTCTTCGTGAAACTGAACCCGATCCGGAGATCCACCCGTTGGTCCGGTCAGCTTCCCGACCGGCCCTGTTGGCTACTCTACCAGGCTTTCCTCACGGTCCGCACCGGCATTCTCGCCGCGCACGCACATGGGGCCGAAAGAGCCGCCAATATGCGCCTCCCGAATCAACCGTCGAAACAGAAGTCCGAGAAAAGCACCGGACCCGGGATTTCTCCCGGGTCCGATCTTGGTAGCGGGGACAGGATTTGAACCTGCGACCTCTGGGTTATGAGCCCAGCGAGCTACCGAACTGCTCCACCCCGCGTCGTTGTGTCTTCAGATTAGCGCGCCCCGGCGACAAAGCCAAATCGACCTGCGCGCGGGCCTTCAACCGCCCCGCCTCCCGGGCTCCGACACGAAAGCGGCAACGCGAACGGGGCGGGACCCGGAAGGTCCCGCCCCGTCGTACGCGGCGCCCCTGGGAGCCGGCGGCTACGGACTAGTCGCCCGCGGCCTCCTCCAGGGCCTCAAGAGCCTCACGCAGGCGCTCGTTGGCCTCGTCGTTCGACTCCTGGGCCTCCTCCCAGGCCTCGACGGCCTCGTTGAGGGCCTCGGTGAGGTCACTCGGGTCGCCTCCGCCCGAGCCGCCCTCCGAGGTCTCCTCCTCGGGGGTGCCCGCCTCCGCGTCCGGGTCGGGCAGCGGACCCTCGCCGCCCTCGAACAGGTTGTTCAGGGCGTCCTGGAGGTTGCTGCCGATGGCGACCTCCTCACCGAAGCCGACCATGACCTGCTGGAGCAGCGGGAAGGACGCCGCTCCGCCGCCACCGGCCTGCACGTAGAGGGGCTCCACGTAGAGCAGACCGCCGGCGAACGGCAGGGTCAGCAGGTTGCCCCGGGTCACCTCGGCGTTGGACTGCTCCAGCGGGAGCAGGACCTCACGCACGTCGGCGTCCGAGTCGAACGCGTTCTGCACCTGGCCTGGACCGAAGATCACCGTGCTCCGGGGCAGTTCCAGCAGCTTGAGCTTGCCGTACTCGTCCGACGCCGGGTTGCTGTCCACGGCCATGAACGCGGCCAGGTTCTCACGGTTGTTCGGAACGAACGTGGTGGTCAGCGAGAAGCTGGGCTCGTCGGAACCGGGGAAGTTGATGGTCTGGCGGTAGGGCGGCTCGGAGACCTCGCCCTCCCGGGTCGGGTCGTTGGGAACCGACCAGAAGTCCTGACCACCGTAGTAGGACGCCGCGTCCGTCACGTGGTACTCGCGCATGATCTCGCGCTGCACCTTGAACAGGTCGTCCGGGTAGCGCAGGTGCTGGATGAGCTCGTCGCTCATCTCGTCCCTGTCCACCACGGTGCCCGGGAAGGCGCCCTCCCAGGTCTTCAGGACGGGGTCCTCCTCGTCCCAGCCGTACAGGGTGACGCTGCCGTCGTAGGCGTCGACGGTGGCCTTCACCGAGTTCCGGATGTAGTTGACCTCGTTGCCGGGCAGCGCGCCGACCTGCTGCGCCGAACCGTCGGTGAAGGTGTCGGTCACCGCCTGGGTGAAGTCGACCCGGTTGGCGTACGGGTAGCCGTCCGAGGTGGTGTACCCGTCCACGATCCACACGACCTTGCCGTCGACCACCGCCGGGTAGGGGCGGCTGTCGACGGTGAGGAAGGGCGCGACCTTCTCCACGCGGTCCAGCGGGTCGCGCTCGTAGAGGATGCGCGAGTCGCTGGTGATGGCGCTGTTGAGCAGGATGCTCGTTTCCTGGTACTTGATCGCGTACAGGATGCGGTCGAAGAAGTTGTTCAGCGGGACGCCGCCGTCACCGTCGTAACGGTTGTAGGCCTGCGAACCCCCAGCGGGGTCCTCCTCGGCGCCCTCCTCGGTGGCCTCGGCGTCCTCAGCCGGGGCCTCCTCGCCGCCCTCCTGGCCGTCGGAGGGCGCGCGCGCCTCGTCCGGGCTCGGGCTGGCGTCGACCGCGTCCTCCAGGGTGGGGACGTCGGGCTCGTCGGCGGCGGGGTCGACCGGGTAGTCGTACTCCTCCTCCGCCTGGACGATGACGTAGTCGGCGCCCTCGCGGCCGTAGTAGATCCTCGGCTCGTACTCGCCCGCGACCTCGCTCAGCTCACCGCGCGGCGGGATGTTGTACTCGGTGAAGACCGGGCGGCCCTCGTCGTCGATCAGGTTGCCAGCGGCGGCGACCATGCCGAAGCCGTGGGTGTAGATCAGGTGCCGGTTGAGCCAGTTGTCCTGGTCGGCGGGCGGACCGTCGAGTTCACGAACCGCGACGATCGTGTCGATCAGGTTGCCGTCGGCGTCCGGGTAGCGGTCGACCTCCAGCACGTCCGGGAACTGGTAGAAGCCTCGGACCTGCTGCATCTGCTGGAAGGTCTGCGAGACCACGGCCGGGTCGGCCAGTCGCACGCTGGGGATGGTGTCGGCCTCGGCCGCCAGCTCCTGCGGCGTGAGCTCCGTGGTGGCGTCGTAGGTCTCCACCTCGGCGTTCGCGATCCCGTACGCCTCGCGCGTGCTCTCGATGTTGCGCTCGATGTACGGGCTCTCCAGGCGCTGCTCGTTCGGGCTGACCTGGAAGCGCTGGACGATCTCGGGGTAGGCCACGCCGACGACCACGCCGGAGAGGACCAGCAGCCCGAGGGAGGCCACCGGGATCATCGTGTTCTTGAAGACGATGTTGGCGAAGAACAGGACCGCGCAGATCACCGAGATGACGGTGAGGATGGTCAGGGCGGTCTTGACCGCGTTCACGTCCGTGTAGGAGGCACCGAAGGTGTAGCCCCGGTCGGAGAACACCAGCCCGTAGCGGTCCAGCCAGTAGGAGCCCGCGCGCAGGAGCACGAACAGACCCAGCAGCACCGACAGGTGCACGCGGGCGGCGGGGGTGGCGCGCTGCCCGGAGTCGTTCTGGAGGCGGACCCCGCCGTACAGGTAGTGCACGATCACCGCGGCGATGAACGCCAGGATGACGGCCGCGTACAGGTAGCCGAGCAGGATGCGCAGGAACGGGTAGGTGAACGCGAAGAACGCGATGTCCATGCCGAACTCGGGGTCGTTCACCCCGAAGTCGACACCGTTGACGAACTGGAGGTAGCTGCGCCAGTCACCGCTGGCGGCCGCGCCGGCCAGCAGCGCCAGGGCGCCGACGGCGATCCAGAAGAAGAGCTTGCGGTGCGGGTCGATGGACTGCCGGTAGCGGTCCAGGCCCTGCTGTTCCAGACTCATCGGTCTGATACCGGGCCGGGCCCGGTAGGCGAAGAAGATGCTCGCGCCGACGATGACGGCCATCACGAGTGCCGCTACGGCGAAGAGCAGGACCCGTGTCCACAGCTCGGTCAGGAAGACCGAGGTGTAGCCGATGGAGCTGAACCACTTGTAGTCGGTCCAGAAGTTCGCGGCGAACATCAACGCCGCGATGATGACGACCACGGTCGCCGCGACTGGCGCGAGCAACCTTGATCGGCGAGGCATACGCGCAGGTGGTGCGCCGGGCGATCGGAAGCTCACGCCTCCCCCTCGTTCTGGCTTGGTAGGTGCGTTGGTTGCGCGTGTGGCGCCTTCATTACTGAAAACTTAATCGGTGGCCGTCAGGTTCCCGAAATCACCCTCCACCCGGTGACAAGGCTGCATCGTTGGTGTATCGGAGTCGCATCCGGAGGGCACCTTGCGACCCTACTGCCGCCGAACGGGCCCGGCGAGGTTCCCACATCGGGGACCATGGAAACGTGTCGAACATTCGCGAAGCAGTCATGGACCTGGAACGCCACGCCGCCGAACAGGGGTGGGACCGCCCGTTGGGCCTGTACGCCCTGGTCCCCACCTCGGAGCTGCTGGCGGCGGAGCCCGCTCTGGCGAGCATGCTGGGGATCGCCTCCCCGGCCGACCCGGACGAGCTGACCCCGGTCGAGCAGGAGGCGCTGTCCCCGGACGTGCCGTTGGAGGAGGCGCTGGGGCGCATCCTGTGGCCCGAGGGCGTGGCCGGGTGCGCGCTGGTCATGGAGCGCCTGGTGGTGAAGGGGTCGGACGAGACCCTGGCCGCCGGTGAGGACCCCTCCGCCTCCGGCAAGGAGACCGAGGAGATCCGCATGGTCGCGGGCGTGCTGCGGGACGGTTCGCGGCACTGCGCCATGCGGATGCGCAGCCACGACAGCGAGTCCGAGGTGCTCAACGGTCCGGACCTGATCCCGGCCCTGACCTCCGCGCTCGCCCTCACCCTCGACCTGGACGAGGAGCTCCCCACGAAGGAGAGCTGACCCCACCCGTACGAAGGACCCCCGGACCACACGGCCCGGGGGTCCTCTCATGTCCAGCCCCTCAACAGGGGTGTGAGAACACCTCGTCCCCAGCTGTGTGACCCGCCCTGGGTCCCGGCCACAGCCCCCTGAGCCCCACCCGAGTCCCGTCACCACCAGGGGGGTGCTTTCGTTCGGGCGCCGCCAGGGTTCTGCAAGAGGAGTCAAGCCGCCAGCGAGGAACGAGCCAGGCGTAGACGAGGATGAAGAATCCCTGGCTCTCAGGGCGCCCGAACACGCACCGAAGCGAAGCGGAGGTGCCAAGAAACACCACTATTCACAGCGCGGCAGTTCGCCCTCTCCCCCGCGAATGACCTCCAGGGCGTCCATGGCGTCGGTGAGGGTCTCGACACGGACGACGTCGAGCTCTCCGTAGGCGGCGGACTGGGAGATCTGGGAGCAGCTGTCGGCGGCGACGAAGAAGTACTCCGCGCCGTCGCGCTTGGCGCTCACCATCTTCTGCGGGATGCCGCTGACCCCGCCGACCTGGCCGTCGGAGGTGATGGTGCCGGAACCGGCGATCCTGGCGCCGCCGGTGACGCCCTCCTCGCTGAGGCGGTCGATGATGCCCAGGGAGAACATCATGCCCGCGCTGGGACCGCCGATCTCGCCCACGGAGATGGAGACGTCGACGGGGAAGTCCATGTCGTCCGCGATGAGGACGCCCACGGCGGCGTTGCCCTCCTCCCCGGCGACGGTGTCCATGTCGACCTCGACCTCCTCGCCGTCGCGGTCCAGGACGAGCGCGACCGGTTCGCCGGGCTCGCGGTCACCGACCCGCTCGACCACGTAGGAGCTGCCGACGAGTTCCTCGGTGTCGGCTCCGGTGGTGTGGGTGGGTACCTTCTCGCCGTCCACCTCGATGATGCGGTCGCCGGGCTCGACGACGCCGTCGGCGGGCATGTCCGCGACGGTGTCCGCGACCAGCGGGATCGCCTCGTAGTCGATGTTGAGCTGGTTGAGGGCGGCGGCGGTGGCGTCGGTCTGCGAGTCGTTCATCTGGACGGTCTGCCGTTCGGTGACCTCCTCCTGGGAGCGTCCGGCCGGGAACAGCAGTTCCTCCGGCAGGACGGCCTGGCTCGGTGAGAGCCAGGCGGTCACCAGTGTGAAGAGGTTGAGCCGGTGGTCGGGTCCGCCCGCGTACTGGACGGTCACCATCGACAGCGATCCGTCGTGCTCGTAGTTCTCGGCGCCCTCGACACCGATGACGGGCGCTCCGTCCTCCTGCTGTCCCAGGGTGTCCACAGTGACGCCCGGGGCCGCGACGAGGTAGGGCATGGGCAGGTGGAGACTGCCGTACCCGAGCCCGGCAAGCAGGACGAGAGCGGCGACAAGGGTCATGACACGACGAACCATGCTGACACCTTAGAGCCCTTCGGGACCTGGACGGGAGGACTCAGGGCGAGCCGACCCACTCCGTCCCGCCGTCCTCGAAGGCCTGGTTCTTCCAGATGGGCACCTGGGCCTTGAGGTCGTCGATGAGTCTGCGACAGGCCGCGAAGGCCTCCTCGCGGTGGGCCGCGGAGGCCGCGACGACCACGGCGAGGTCACCGATCTCCAGGTCCCCGACGCGGTGCGTGGCGGCCATCCGCACGACCGGGCGGTCGGGGGCGGTGGTGTCGCTCAGCACCTTCTCCATGACGACGCGCAGCTGCGCCTCGACGGTCGGGTGGGCCGAGTACGAGAGGGCGGCGACGTCGCGTCCGTGGTCGTGGTCGCGCACGGTCCCGATGAAGACGGCCGTGCCGCCAGCCCTGGGGTCGGCCACCGCCGCCAGGACCTCGTCGACGGACAGGGGCGTGTCGCGTACGGCCGCGAGAGTGATCTGATCCACCGGAGAACCGTATCAAGCGGCACGGATCAGGACTTCCCTCGCTTGCGCAGGTGGCGGATGGCGGCGGCCGTTCCGATGGCCGCGGCCGCCGCTCCGGCCGCTCCGGCGGCCGTGATGGTGACCTCCTTGCGGCCGAGGCTGCGCCCGGCGATGGCGTGCTTGCCGGTCTTGGACTTCAGCAGGGCGGCCAGCGCCGACTCGTTGTCGTGGGCGGGCTTCCACCCGGCCTGGCGCAGGGAGACGCCGTCCACCACGCAGGGGTAGACGAGGAACTTGATCTCTCCGGCCGCGGCCGGGGTGATGCGGGCCTGGTGCAGGCGGCGGACGGCACCGAAGGCGAGGTTGGCGGGCACCTCGAAGTGCTTCATCCCCGCGATCTCCTCCACCTCCCCCTGGGTGAGCGATCCCTCGCTGGCCACGGCGACCACCCCGTCGGTCCCGGTCACCTCGTGCAGGGCGCAGAAGGCGAGCGCGGAGGCGAGGTCGTCCTCGTGGCAGAACTGCCAGTGCTGTTCGTGACCCTTGACGGTGAGGAGGCGGGGCGCGGAGAAGTGGCGGCTGAGGAGGGTGTCCAGTTCGGGGCCGACGAGCGGGGCGGGGCGCACCACGGTGACGCTCAGGCCCGGGTGGGCCCGGCGGGCGCGCTCGGCCAACTCCTCGACCTCTGCGAAGTCGCCCATGAGGCCCTCGCTGTTGTCCGAGACGCGGGTGGCGTTCTCGGGCAGCGGCACGGGGTTGTCGGGGGCGGCGCCGTAGACCATCGTGCTGGTGATGAGGAGGACGCGCGGCACTCCGGCGGCGGCCGCCGCCGTCAGGACGGTCTGCGCGGCCCGGATGTTGTGCGCCCGGCGCGCCGACGGCCTGGTCTCCAGGGAACGGTCGTCGGCGGTGTGCACGAGCACGTCGATCCCGTGCAGCCGGGAGACCAGCCCCGGGTCCTGGACGTCCGCGATGCGCCAGGTCACCCCGCGCAGGTCGGCGAACTCGTCGTCGATCGCCACGACCTCACGCGCCGAGACGGAACCTTCTGGGGCGGCCAGGCGTTGCACGAGGAGTCGGCCCACTCCGGAGGCGGCACCGGTGACCGCCACCACCATGCCCGCCCGATCCGAGGGGCTGTGCTGTGGGCGAACCTGGCTGCTTTCGGTATTCACTCCGGGCGACTCCCAGCTAACGTGACAGTGGAGACCAAACCTAATCCTGCCTGAGGTCTGATTGTGAGCGACCTGCCTTTCGGTTTCAGCATGCCGAACGATCCCGATGACGAGTCCGGACGCCGTTCAGGCGACTCCGGCTCGGGTGCCGGCAGCGGCGGCCCGGGCGGGGGGAACCCCGGAACACCGGACGGATTCCCGTTCGGCGACCCGCAACAGATGGCCAACATGCTCCGCCAGTTCGCGGACATGATGTCGTCCCAGCCCGCCCCCGGTGCGCCGGAGGCCGGTCAGACGTCCCCGACGTCCGGCATCAACTGGGACATGGCCAAGAACATCGCGCGGCACGCGGTCTCCCAGAAGGGGGACCCGAGCGTGCCGCCCGCCGACTACGCCCGGATCGAGGAGGCGCTGCGCCTCGCCGACCTGTGGCTCGACCAGGCTACCGACCTCCCCTCGGGGCTCCAGACCGCCCAGGCCTGGAGCAGGTCGGAGTGGATCGAGAAGACGATGGACTCGTGGGCGCAGCTGTGCGACCCACTGACCGCCAAGACGGTCCAGGCCATGGGGCAGAACCTCCCCGAGGAGATGGCTTCCATGGCAGGTCCGCTGCTGGGGATGATCCAGCAGATGGGCGGCATGATGGTCGGCCAGCAGGCCGGTCAGGCCATCGGTGAGCTGGCCCAGGAAGTGATCGGAACCACCGACATCGGCCTGCCGCTGGCCGGTGAGGGCAACGCCGCCCTGCTTCCCTCGGGGGTGGCCCGCTTCAGTGAGGGCCTGGAGATCCCCGAGGACGAGGTGCGCCTGTACCTCGCCGCCCGTGAGGCGGCCGTGCACCGCCTGTACTCGCACGTGCCGTGGCTGCGTTCCCACGTGTCCCGGCTGGTCGAGGAGTACGCGGCCGGGATGTCGTTCGACGTCAGCGGCCTGGAGGACAAGCTCGGCGGGATCGACCTCTCGAACCCGGAGGCGCTCCAGGAGGCCATGTCCGGCGGGCTGGGCGCCGAGGGGCTGCTCCAGCCGGAGGACACCCCCCAGCAGAAGGCCGCGCTCAAGCGGCTGGAGACCACTCTCGCCCTGATCGAGGGCTGGGTGGCGACCGTGGTGTCGTCGGCCGTGTCCGAGCGCCTGCCGCAGTCGGGTGCGCTCGCGGAGACCACCCGGCGCCGCCGCGCCACCGGTGGGCCCGCCGAGCACACCTTCGCCGCCCTGGTCGGCCTGGAGCTGCGTCCGCGCCGTCTGCGCGAGGCCGGAGCCCTGTGGACGGCCCTGGAGGAGGCGCGTGGCGTGGAGGGCCGGGACGCCGTGTGGCAGCACCCGGACCTCATGCCCACCGCCGACGACCTGGACGACCCGGACGCCTTCGTGCACGGGCGCGGCGAGTTCGAGGGCACGGACTTCGACATCTCGTCGCTGACCGACCCGGACGGCTCCGAGCGGCCCCGGCCCGGCGACGACGAGGACGAGGACGGCAAGTAGGTGACTCTGCACGCCGACGCGCGGGCGGTGCTGGACGCGTGGACCGCGCCCGACACCGGCCAGGAGGAGCTGCGCCGCTCCTACCTGGACCACCTGGACGCCCATGGTGACGCCATGTGGCGTACCTGCCTGCCCGGGCACCTGACCGCGAGCGCCGCGATCGTCTCCGCCGACGGTTCCCGTGTGGCCCTGGTGCTGCACCGGGTCCACCGGATGTGGTTGCAGACCGGCGGCCACTGCGAGACCGAGGACACCACCCTGGGCGGCGCGGCGCTGCGGGAGGCCACCGAGGAGTCCGGGATCCGGGATCTGGCCCTGCTTCCGGAGCCGGTGCGGCTGGACCGCCACGCGGTGCCGTGCGGCGGGGGCAGTCTCCACCTGGACGTGCAGTACGCCGCGGTGGCTCCGGCCGACGCCGTGCTGGTCCGGGACCCGGACGAGTCCGCGGGACTGGACTGGTTCCCGGTGGGGTCCCTCCCCGAGCCCAGTGACGACTCCGTCCGGGCCCTGGTGGACGCCGCCGTCCACGCGCACCGGCGGGCCACCGCCGCGAACTGAACCACGAGAGGCCCGCCGGAGGAGATCCGGCCGGGCCTCTCGTGGTGTGCGTCCCCCACGGCCCGACGGAACGGATGACCATGAACCACCGGCCCCCTGTGAGGCGTTCGCCGTGTCCCTGATCACCGTGGTCGGCATGCTGGGCGGGCTGGTCCTGGTGCTGCTGGCCAAACGGGTCCGCAAGGCGGCCGAACGGCTGCTGGCCGACGAACGCGCCGGGCTGGTCGGTCCGCAGGAGGTGGCCCGCGCCCGGGTGGAGCAGAAGCGGCGCTCGCTGCGGCTGGGGCAGGGCGTCTGCGGGTTCATGGGGATCCTGCTGGTCGCGGTCCTGGGCCGTGCCGCCGTCTCCGGCGAGTGGGGCGGGACCACCACCTACTACGCCGCCGTGTTCGGGGTGCTGCTCGTGGTGAGCGCCGTGGTGCTGGCCCGTGTCGCCGCGGACGTCAGGGCCGCCGAACGCGAGCTCGACGCTCCCGGCGGCTGAGGGCGCGCCCGCGCCGCCGATGTACAACTTCCTGTACATTAAAGTGAGATCTTCGCTCTGGCGCCCAGGAGGAACCGTGACCAAGACGATCACCTACTCCGAGTCCCGTGCCCACTACGCGGCCACCATGGACGCGGTCGTCAACGACCGTGAGGAGGTCATCATCACCAGAGCCGGACACGAGCCGGTCGTGATGATGGCCCTGTCCGAGTACGAGTCACTCAGAGAGACCGCCTACCTCCTCCGCAGCCCCGAGAACGCCCGCCGCCTGATCGACGCCATCGAGCAGGTGGAGTCCGGGCACGGAATAGAGCGGGGCCTGGCCGAATGAAGCTCGTCTGGGCGGAGAACGCCTGGGAGGACTACGTCTGGTGGCAGGGCCAGGATCGCAAGGTCCTGAAACGCATCAACGCCCTCATCAAGGACATCGACCGGAACGGCAACGAGGGCATGGGGAAACCCGAACCCCTGCGCCACGGGTTCCACGGCTACTGGTCGCGCCGCATCACCGACGAGCACCGTCTCGTCTACCGCCTGCACGAGGACGAGATCCGCGTCGTCGCCTGCCGATACCACTACGGCAAGTAGCCCCTACTCCTCGAAGGCGACCTCATCGGCTTCGAGGACCTCGTCCGGGTCCTCGTCGTCGTGGTCGGAGCGGCTGCCGGCGCTGAACCCCTCCAGGTAGCCGCGGGCGCGGTCGGCCTTGGGGTAGCGCCGGACCAGGTCCCAGAAGTCGCGGCCGTGGTGCGGGATACGCAGGTGGGCGAGTTCGTGGACGAGGACGTAGTCCACCACCCACGAGGGCATCCCCGCGACGCGACGGGAGATGCGGATGGTGCGGGTGTCCGGCGTGCAGGAACCCCAGCGGGAGTTCTGGTTGTCGACCCAGCGGACGCTGTCCGGGAGGTGGGTGCCGTCCAGGTAGCGTTCGGCCAGCTCGACGGCGCGCTCCTGGAGCTCGCGGTCACCGGGGTGTCTGCGGCCCTCCCGGGCCCGGAGCTTTTGCAGCATCTGGTCCACCCAGCGCTTTTCCTCTGCGCGGGAGAACGTCGCGGGCACGAGGACGACCGTGGTGTCCCCGTCCCTGTAGGCCGACACGGTGCGGCGGCGACGAGGACTGCGTCGTACCTCGACTTTGGTGTTCGAGGGCACAGTGTTTACGGTATCCGAGGTGGGCCTTCTCGAACAGGTGTGAGTTGTCCGGATATGTGATTTCTTTCGCGCCGTGTCCGACCCGGGCGTTCGGGGGCGGATTCGGGCCCCCGACACGGATTCCCCTCTGACCAGGGGCCTTCGGAGCTGGTGAGACAGGACACACGTGGACCGGCTCCGGGACCTCCTGCTGGTTTTGGTTACACAAACGAGACCGAACGGCGCGCTCCAGGCGCCCTTCGGTCTCGTTCGTTCACTCACTCGTCAGTCCGCGTCAACATAGCCTTGACCACGCGATTTCCATGATCGCCTGCTCCGCACGACGCTCCTCGCGCTGCCGGGCGCGCAACTGCCGGGCGCCGAGTCGTCTGATCTGACGGTCGCGGGGCTCCTCGTCGGTGCGCTCCACCATCCGCATGAGTTCCTGCATCATCGTTTCGAGTCCTTCGGGTTCGTGGGTGCTTGGGGTGTTCAGGCCGCGACGGGCGCGGGGTTCTTGCGGGGACGGCCACGGGGGCGCTTGCGCGCCACCACCTGGCCGGAGACGAGCAGCTGCCCGCCCCAGACGCCCCACGGCTCACGCCGCTCGAGCGCGTCCGCCAGGCACTGCTCCCGAATGGGGCAGGAACCACAGATCGCCTTGGCCGCCTCGACCTCCGCGGGCGACTCCGCGAAGAACAGGTCCGGCTCCCTACGGCAGGGGATTTCGACCTCGCCCAACTGGGGCGTTTCCAGGACCGACGCGAGCATCGGTGCCCTCCAAGATCTTTGATCGTTCGTACAACGCGGTCGGTGTTCGGTCACCGGAACGAATCCGGTGAGGGACCTGGACTTGCGATGCCGCCGCCTGCTCCCGCGTCCCTGGGGGACGGAGAACGAACGGAGATACAAAGAAAGCCGCGGCCCCTGTGTCGGGGTCCGCGGCCACGGTCGAGGATCTCGGCCTGTGCTGCTCTAGGCCGGAATCTTCCGTGGACACTCTCCCGATGCGCCATAGCGCGGGGTTTCGTGCGATGCCTCGTTGACGCCAACGGTGAACTTGCCGCGATCAAGGGCAGGCTCGGACTCGTGGCGCGGCTCGCCGATGACGCCGGACTCGGACACACCGGTCCCCTGGAAAGCCAGGCCGGATCCAATGAGCTGGACCATGCCGAGGGACTGGATGCCGTTCTGGGCGCTCGGACGACCGCCGATGGTGCTACCGCTCAGGCCGATGCCCGACACGACTCCTGTCGGGAACGGACGCCAAGCGGCCTCGGCAGCGAGGGACAACGTGGTCATCGAGTTCATCTCCGTGGTGGTCATTTGATCGGGCACCTCCTTCAAAGTCGGGTACAGGGTCTCGCACCTGTACCGAGAGCGGTTGGTTCGACGTGTACACACTACGGGCCGCCCACAAAGATCGGCAACCTATTTTTGACCTGGGAAAACGTCCGCATCCGGCCAGAGGTCGCCGGGAATGACGAAGGGCCCGGAAGCGTTGCCCCCGAGCCCCGTGAACCGCCTCCGTCTAGGCCCAGCCCTCCGCGTCCACGACGCGGATCATGCCCTCCTGCACCACGGAGCAGACGAGGTGGCCGTCGCGCGTGTAGACCAGGCCGCGCGCCAGGCCCCGGGCGCCCTGGGCGGTCGGGGACTCCTGCGCGTACAGCAGCCACTCGTCGGCGCGGAACGGCCGGTGGAACCACATCGCGTGGTCGAGGCTGGCCATGGCGATCCCCGCGAACGACCTCCCGTGCCGGAGCAGCACGGTGTCCAGCAGCGTCATGTCCGAGGCGTAGGTCATGAGGCACACCTGGGTGAGGCGGTCGTCCGGCAGCTCGCCGTCCACCTTGAACCACACCGGGTTGGTCGCCGTGCGCAGGTCGGGGTCGCGCTCGGCCTCGAACGACATCGCGCCCACGGGACGCATCTCGATGGGGTGCCACTGCACGAAGTTGGGCACCTTCCCGAACGCCTCGCGCAGCCGCTCACGCGTGCTGAGCAGGTCCTCCGGCGGCGGGACGTCCGGCATCGGGATCTGGTGGTCCAGGCCCGGCTCCTCCTTGTGGAAGGAGGCGGAGAGCGTGAATATCGCCTTGCCGTGCTGGACGGCCACGACCCGGCGGGTGGTGAACGAGCGCCCGTCGCGGACCCGGTCCACCTCGTAGACGATCGGCACGGTGGGGTCGCCGGGCCGTATGAAGTAGGCGTGCAGGGAGTGCACGTACCGTTCGGCGGGCACGGTCCGGCCCGCGGCCACGAGCGCCTGCCCGGCGACCAGTCCTCCGAAGACCCGCTGCGGTCCCTCCGCCGGGCTGATCCCCCGGAAGATGTTGACCTCGATCCGCTCCAGGTCCAGGACCCTCAGCAGATCGGCCAGCGACTGGCCCCTGAGTTCGGCGTCGTGTTCACTCATCCTCGTCCTCTCCGTCCCCGGCCTCCCCCGCCGGTTCCCTCCCCGCGACCAGCGCGAGCACCGCCTCACCGTAGCGGTCGAGTTTGGCGGGACCCACTCCGGACACAGCCGTGAGCTGGGAGACGCTGGAGGGTTCCTGCTCCGCGATCGCCTGGAGGGTGGCGTCGGTGAAGATCACGTAGGCGGGCACCTTCTGCTCCTGGCAGGTGCGTTTGCGCCAGTCACGCAACCGCTCCAGGAGGGCCTCGTCGTAGGTGGAGGGGCAGTCCACGCACCGGCCCAGCTTGCGTTCGGTGGCGTCGGAGAGCACGTTCGAGCAGACCCGGCAGCGCGCCGTCCCTCCCTTCCGGCGGTCGCGGCGGTTGGCGGTGGAGGGCGAGGCCGGGCGCAGGCCGTCGAGGAAACGGGAGGGCTTGCGGGACTTGCGGCCGCCCGGGGAGCGCGACAGGGACCAGGACATGGCCAGGTGCTCGCGGGCGCGGGTGACCCCCACGTAGAAGAGTCGGCGCTCCTCCTCCACCTGTTCGTCGGTCTCCGCGTAGATGATCGGGATCATGCCCTCGGTGAGGCCCACGAGGAAGACCGCGTCCCACTCCAGGCCCTTGGCGGAGTGCAGGGAGGCGATGGTCACGCCCTCGAACCCGGGAGCGTGTTCGGTGGCCATGCGCGTCTCCAGCTCCTCGACGAACGTGCCCATGGTGGCGGCGCGTCCGTCGGGTCCCGGTGTGGCCGCCATGTCCTCCGCCAGCTGGGCGAGCGCGGACAGCGACTCCCAGCGCTCCCGGGCCTGGCGGCCCTCGGGCGCGCTGTCGGTGAGGCCCATCTGGGCGAGCAGGCCGCGCACCGTCGCGACCAGGGGTTCGGCCACCTCGTCGGCGGCGGCGTGCCGGGCCCCGCGCAGGGTGTGCACGGCCTGTTTGATCTCGGGGCGCTCGAAGAAGCGGGTGGTGCCGCGCACGGTGAACGGGACGCCCTCGTCCGCCAGCGCCTGCTCGTAGGAGGCCGACTGCGAGTTGGTGCGTACGAGCACCGCGATCTGGCTGGCCGGGGTGCCGTCCTCCAGCAGGACGCTGATCTTGCGGGCGACCCCGGTCGCCTCGGCGGGCTCGTCGTCGTACTCCTGGTACAGGGGGTCCGGCCCCTCGGGGCGCTGTGCCTGGAGGGTGAGGTGGTTGGCGGACGTGGTGTCCCTGGCCTGCGCGATGACGTGGTTGGCCACCCGGACCACCTGGGGCGTGGAGCGGTAGTCGCGGACCAGCCGGACGACGGTGGCGTGCGGGTACCGGTTGGCGAACCCGGTGAGGTAGCTGGGGGTGGCCCCGGCGAACGAGTAGATGGTCTGGCTCGGGTCGCCCACCACGCACAGGTCGTCGCGGTCACCCAGCCAGGCGTCCAGGAGGAGTTTCTGGAGGGGGTTGACATCCTGGAACTCGTCCACGACGAAGTACCGGTACTGGTCGCGGACCCGCTGGGCGATGGCCGGGTACTCGGTGATCATCCCGGCGGTGAGTTCCAGCATGGACTCGAAGTCGAGGAGGTTGTGCTCGCGGCACAGCTCCTCGTAGGCCTCGAAGACCCGGGCGACCTCGCCGGCGTTCATGGGGGCCTGCCGTCCGGACTTGGCCACGGCCTTGTCGTAGTCGCTGGGCCGCACCTGGGTGACCTTGGCCCACTCGATCTCGCTGGCGAGGTCGCGCAGTCCGAGCCGGTCCGGCTGCTGGCCCACCGAGTTGGCGGCGCGTGCCACCACGGAGAGCTTGCTCTCGATGAGCTTGGGCTTCTCCCCGCCGATCACCTGCGGCCAGAAGAACCCGAGCTGACGCAGGGCGGCCGCGTGGAAGGTGCGGGCCTGGACCCGGGGGGCGCCCAGGGAGCGGAGCCGACCGCGCATCTCCCCGGCGGCGCGGGCGGTGAAGGTGACCGCCAGGATCTGCTGTTCGGAGACGACCCCGCTGGCCACGGCGTGCGCGATCCGGTGGGTGACGGCCCTGGTCTTCCCCGTTCCGGCACCGGCGAGGATGCACACGGGGCCGCGCAGTGCGCGCGCCGCCTCGGTCTGTTCCGGGTCCAGTCCCTCCAGGACGCGGTCGGGGTCCATGGTGCTCCTGAATCTGGTTGGGGAGGCTGCGTCCGCCGGGGCGGCTGACTCGCCGTGGGCGCACAGTCTCTCAAGTATCGGTCGTCACCGGGAGCGGATGGGCCGGGCTCCCGGGTGTCGGCGGCGACGCTCTCCGGAGCTGCGCGAACAGTCCGGGTGACACATTCCAGAACCAGGAGGCCCTGTGAGGCGTCCCACGTTGTGTCGATCGGTCATGGGAAGTGGCGGGACCCCCTTGGTGTTGGAATGGGGGTACTGATCCCCGAACATGACCGTCGACCAGGAAGACGTGAGCGAGATGACGAGTACGGGCACCGAACGATTCACGATGTACAGCACCCCCTGGTGCGGGTACTGCAGGCGCCTCAAGAGCCAGCTCTCCCGTGAGGGCATCGCGGTGCGCGAGGTGAACATCGAGGAGAATCCGGAGGCCGCGGAGTACGTCATGAAGGTCAACAACGGGAACCAGACGGTCCCGACGGTGGTCTTCAGCGACGAGACCGCGATGACCAACCCGTCCCTCGCTCAGGTGAAGAAGAAGTTGGCCGAGCTGTCCTGAGGACGAACGGCGCGGGCCGCCCTGGTGCGGCCCGCGCGGCGGGACCCCCTCCCCCAGGGGGCGGACACCCCCGAGTTCCCTACGGCGGCGAGGCCGGCACCGTAGCGCGGACGATGACGGGGAGTGTTGAGTTGGGGGACGATATGAGGCCTCATGACGTGGCGGTCACCGACACGGTGACCGTCGAAGTGGTGCGGCGCACCCCGAACGGGTGGCGCGTGGGTACCGAACAGCACGGGCACGATGCGCCTGACCTGGTCAGCGCCATGGTCCTGGCGGATCTCCTCACCTCCGAGGCGGGGACCGGGCGTCCCCGCACGCAGGCGCCCGGTCGGGCCCCGGAGGGGGCCACCGAGGTGGAGCGGCTGCGGCACACGATCACGCAGCTGGAGCACGCGCTGCACTCGCGGGTCGTGGTGGAGCAGGCCATCGGCGTGCTCGCCGAGCGGCACACGATGCCGCCGCGCGAGGCGTTCGAGAGACTGCGTTCGTCGGCGAGGTCACGTGGCAGGAAGGTCGCCGACCTGGCGCAGGACGTGGTGGACAGCAGTACGAGTCCGCTGACCGTCCTTCCGGACGAGCTGACGGGGACCGGTTGAACGGCTCCGGGTGAGTGCGGTCGCGCGGGTCCCCCGGATCGGGGTCCGAGGGCGCGGACCCGAGGGTGCGAGTCGCGGGTACGGGCCGCGGGTGCGGATCGCGGGTACGGGCCGCGGGCGTCCGGTGCGGGGGGACGGACGGCCCGCGGTACCGGTCCGCCCGTCGGACGCCGTGACGGTTCCGCCTCCCCCGCTCACCAGCCTCCGGGCAGCTCCGCGCCGTACCAGTGCTCGATCAGCGTGCGGGCGATGGAGACCCGCCCGGGAAGGCTGACCTCCTCGGAGTGCACGGCCTCGGCCAGGGCGGCCCGGCTGAACCAGCGCGTCTCCGCGATCTCGTCGTCGGTGCGCTCGGTCTCACCCACCGCGCGTGCGGTGTACCCCATCATGAGGCTGCGCGGGAACGGCCAGGGCTGGGAGGTCACGTAACGCGGCGACTCCACGACCACGCCCGCCTCCTCCGCGACCTCGCGGATCACGGCCTGTTCCAGGGACTCGCCCGCGTCGACGAACCCGGCCAGGACGGAGAAGCGGTTCGCGTCCCAGTGGGGGTTGTTGCCCAGCAGGCACTCCTCCTGACCGTCGCGTTCGCGGTGCACCAGCATGATCACGGCCGGGTCCATCCGGGGGAACTGCTCGGTCCCCTCCTCCTCGCAGACGCGGACGTGCCCGGCCTTCTCGATGCGTGTGCGGGAACCACAGCGGGGGCAGAAGCCGTGGCTGGCGTTCCAGTTGGCGAGGGCGATGGCCCTGGTGAAGAGGCCGGTGTCGTGGTCGCTGAGGATCGCGCCGACCTCGCGCAGGGAAGCAGGTTCCGCGACGGGGTTGGCGGACAGCTCCTGGTGGGAGCGGACCGCGAAGTAGGCGCGGTGACCGTCGCTGCCCAGGAGGTAGCGCTCGCCCGGGGGCGCGTGGTGGGGGTCGGTCAGGACCAGTTCCCGGGTCTCACCGGTCGTGACGAGGGCCCGGGACTGCTTGGCCATGAGCGCGTGCCAGCCGTAGCTGCCCGGTTCACCGCCCTCCAGGACGAGCACGCGGGTGCCGGGATCGGCCCAGGCGGCCGCGAGCCAGGCGTCGTCCCCACGCCGGTGTCCGGCGGGGTCGACGGTCGATCGGGCGAGCAGGGGTGTGGCTTCGGTTTCCATGGGACCTTCCGACGTGGTGGTTCTCCCCCAGGTGTAACGCCTTCGGGGGGTCCGCGCACTCCCGTTGGGCAAACCCGCGCGGCCGCCGCGTGGCCGCGGCGGCCGCGGACGGAGACGGGCGCGGGGGCTCAGGCGTTCCGGGCGGCGCCGAGCTCCTCCCACAGGTAGGCGACGCTCTCCGCGCCCTTGAGCAGGAGCGGCGTCTCGACCTTCTCGTTGGGGGCGTGGATCCGGTCCTCGTTGAGGCCCACGGCCACGAACACCAAGGGCGCGTCGAGGATGTCCGCGATGTCGGCCTCGGGTCCGCTGCCGCCCTCACGGGTGAAGAGGACCTCCTTGCCGAAGGCGCGCCCCATGGCGGAGCGGGCGGCCCGCAGCGCGGTGGAGGACAGGTCCGAGGCGCAGGCGCGCACGCCCGGGCCGCCGAACTCCAGTTCGGCGCGGACGCCCTCGGGGGTGGCGGCCTCCACGTACGCGCGGACGCGGTCCTGGATCTCCAGGGGCTCCTGGCCGGGGACCAGACGGAAGCTGATCTTGGCGTGGGCGGAGCGGGGGACGATGGTCTTGCCGCCCGCGCCGGTGTGCCCGCCCCACATGCCGTTGATCTCGGCGGTGGGCCGCAGCCAGACGCGCTCCAGGGTGCTGTACCCCTTCTCTCCGCGCGCGGCGGTGGAGGCGGCGGTGGCCAGCCACTCGGCCTCGTCGAAGGGCAGCCTGGCGATGAGCTCGCGCTCCTCGGCGCTGGCCTCGACGACGCCCTCGTAGAAGCCGGGGATCGCGACCCGGTTGTCGGCGTCGTGCAGGCCGGAGAGCAGGTCGCTCATGATCTTGAGCGGGTTGGGGACGGCGCCGCCGAAGGAGCCGCTGTGCAGGTCGCGCTCGGGGCCGTACAGGCTGATCTCGACGTCGGTGACGCCGCGCATGCCCACGCACATGGAGGGGGTGTCCGCCGCCCACATCGTGGTGTCGGAGATGACCGCGACGTCGCAGTCCAGACGCTCACGGTTGGCCTTCATGAGGTCGGCGAAGTGGACGGAGCCGGACTCCTCCTCACCCTCGACGAGGAACTTGAGGGTGACCGGCGGGGCCTGCGCGCCGGAGGCGGCCAGGGCGGCGCGCACGCCGAGGGCGTGGAAGAGGACCTGGCCCTTGTCGTCGGAGGCGCCGCGCGCGTACAGGGAGGTGCCGCGTTCGGTGGGGACGAAGGGCTCGGTCTCCCACTCGTCGAGGGGGTCCACCGGCTGCACGTCGTGGTGGCCGTAGACGAGCACGGTCGGCGCGGCGGGGTCGGCGGCGGGCCACTCGGCGTACACGGCGGGCAGGCCGGGGGTCTCCCAGACCTCGACGGTGGGGAACCCGGTGGCGGTGAGGTGGTCGGCCAGCCAGCGGGCCGAGCGGCGCACGTCGTCGTGGTGCTCGGGGTCCGCGGAGATCGAGGGGATCGCCAGCCACTCCTTGAGCGAGGAGAGGAACTCGTCCCGGTGGGCCTCGATGTGGGCGCGCGCGTCCATCAGTCGTCCTTGTCCTAGACATCCTTGTCAGGATCGACCTTAGGACCTGGACAAAGAGGACTTGACCCCGCGACTCCTTGTCACGGGGAGCGCACCGGACGGACGATGGTCGTAGACAGTGCGTCCGACGAGGACGAGCGCGTGGACCGCTCTTCCACGCTCCGTCGGACACCACGCGCCGCGACATTCCGCACCGCTCGGTGGAGCACACCGCCCGGTGGAGGGGGAGCCGTCGGTGCCGGTCCGGGCCCGCCGAGCACGGAGGGGCCCGGGGCGGAGCGCTCCGACGAGGCCGAGGCGCCCGGCGCGTGGTGGAGCGCACCACCACGAAGGGATCGACCGATGGCTGTGACCAGTGTTGACAAGGACTTCGAGAACCTGACACTCGCCGTCACCTGCGACCTGACCACCTCAGTGGACCGCGCGTGGGAGCTGTGGTCGGACCCGCGCCAGCTGGAGCGCTGGTGGGGGCCGCCGACCTACCCGGCCACGGTGGACCGGCACGACCTGACGCCCGGAGGTGTGGTCACCTACCACATGACCGGCCCCGAGGGTGACGAGCACCATGGTTGGTGGCAGGTGAAGACGGTGGGCGCGCCCCGCTCGCTGGAGATCACGGACGGTTTCGGGGAGACGCCGGGCGACCCCGGCGACCTGCCCGTCGCCACCATGCGGTTGGACATCAGCGAACGGGGGGACGGCGTCCGCATGGTCGTGCGCACCACCTTCGCGTCCACGGAGGCGATGGAGCGGATGCTGGACATGGGCATGGCCGAGGGCATGCAGGAGGCCATGGGCCAGATCGAGGACGTCCTGGCCTCCTGACCGCACGGATTCGTACCGGCCGCCCCCGCGCCACGACGGCGCGGGGGCGTTCCGTGCCCGGGACCCCGAACTCCGGCCCGGTCAGCGATCCTCGCGGGAACACCCCCGGTGAACAGGGGAACCTTCTACGCTGACCGGGACTCTGAGTCAAGGGGCGGGAGAGGCCCGTCCCACTCGCACAGGAGGCCCCGTGAGCAACGACCCGCAGATCACCGCCAGGTTCGAGGACCTCTTCGACACCCTGGACACCGACGGCGACCAGGCCGTGACCTGGGCGGACTACCAGCGGCTCGTGAACCGGTACCTGACCGGCTACGGCATGGAGGCGTCCGCGCCCCGGGCCGTGGCGATCCAGGAGGCGTACGAGTCCCTGTGGGGCACGCTGGTGCGGACCTCCGCCGAGGTGCGCCTGAACCGCGAACAGTTCGTGGACGCCATGCGGGAGGCCACGGAGGACCGGAGCCGGTGGAACACGGCCGAGGCCGTCGCGGAGGCCGTGTTCGACCTGCTGGACGGGGACGCCGACGGCACCATCAGCCAGGAGGAGTTCCTCGTGTACGCCAAGGCCCTGGGCGCCCGGGAGGAGGACGCCCTCCAGCGGTTCGCGCACGTGGACACCGACGGGGACGGCGACATGAGCCGCGAGGAGTTCGTGCAGTCGGCCCGCCTGTACCTGTTCGGTGACGACGTCGACTCCCCCGGCGGGTTCGTCTTCGGCGTGGTCTAGTTCGTCGGCGGGCGCGCGCCCCGGTCAGGTGGTCCGGTCGGGTGGTCCGCGCCACCCGAGCGGGGCGCGATCTGCTCCGGGGGTTCCCTCTGACACTCCTGGTGGGTGTTCCCTCCTGGTCAGGTGTGGAACGGGCCACGTGTCGCGGCCGGTCAAGGTGCGTAACGAAAAGCGGCAGCGAGGGTGAGCGATGTCCTCGGGTCTGCGATGAACGGTTGACCGTGTCGCGGCCGGACAAGGCGCGTGACGAAAAAGCGGCAGCGATGGTGAGCGGTGTCCCCAGGTCTGAGGCGAACGGTCGCCCGTGTCGCGGCCGATCAAGGTACGTAACGAAAAGCGGCAGCGAGAGAAGCGGTGTCCCCAGGTCTGTGTGGAACGGCTGACCGTGTCGCGGCCGGTCAAGGTGCGTAACGAAAAGCGGCGGCGAGGGTGAGCGCGGGGACTATGTAGCACACTTGTGCGGCCTTTTCAGGGTTATACACAATGACAGATCAGCGATTCATGCTTGCCATCGGAAAGGCTTTTATGACCACTTGGCCATAGCCCACGAAAGAGCGAATGGCTTACTATGGAATTATGAACCTCCTTCCCGCAGTGCCCGCTTCTTCCACCGGGTTGTCCCCGGTGGAGGTGGCCGTGCTCGCTGCCCGGGAAGAGGCCACCGCCTTCTTCTCCCGCGAGCTGGCGCCCGGGTGTGAGGGTGAGGTACTCGACCAGGCCACCCGCCTGTGGGAACACCTGGACCAGATCAAGCACCACATGGCCACGGCTCTGGCCCGTATCGAGGCCAACGGGCAGCTCCTCGGCGAGGGTGGCCAGCGCGACCTGGCCACGTGGATGCGACACTCCTTCGCCATCAGCGCCACGCAGGCCAACGAAATGGCGACCGTGGGGCGCACCGCGATGCGCGGGACTTTCCCGGACACCACCCGAGCCCTGGAAGAGGGTGAGCTTTCCTTCGGGGAAGCCGCAGCGGTGGTGGCCGGAGTGGAGCGGGCGGTGGAGAAAAGGAATTCCACTGACAACCCCGACCCCGTTCTGTTCGCCGCGAAAATGGAACACGGGCTGCTCGCCTTCAAACAGGAACGCCCCAACACCTCCGTGGCGGGTCTGGGCCGGGCCGCCCACCAGATGGGTGCCCGCCTGGACCCGAACCGGGTCGAACGCGACCACGAGGCCGCCCACGCCCAGCGAGGCGCCACCCTGTCGCGGACCTTCGGTGGGAGCTTCCTGTTCCAGGCCTGGGGATCGGCCGCTGACGCGCTGCGGTTGGAAGCGGTCCTGGAGAGCTACGCCAACCCCCACGACACCGACGACGGGCTCTCCCGGGCCCAGCGTGACTATGACGGGTTCATGAACGCGGTGGGGCGGGCGCAGACCCACCAGGAGTGTGAGAAGCCCTCCTCCCCGGCGGCGCTCATCAACATCCTGATCCCCGCGACCACCCTGGCCGGGTGTGTGGGTCAGGACCCGGCCACCACCCAGGACGGGCGGGTGGTCCCCACCAGCGCGGTGCGCGAGCTGCTGGGCGAGAGCGTGGTGCGCCACCTGATGGTGGAGCACCGCACGGGTGCGGTGCTGGACGTGGGACACGAGTACCGGATCGCCACCCCGCAGATCAAGGTGGCCGCGTTCGTGGGACACACCACCTGTGCGTGGCAGCACGGGTGTGACGTCCCGTTGAAGTGGACGCAGGCCGATCACATCGTGGAGTGGTGGCAGGGCGGACGTACCAGCGTCGAGAACATCCAGCCGCTGTGCTCGACCCACAACCGGTTGAAGCACCGGTGGGGGCTACGCAGGGACAAGAGGATGTGGGCCGGCCGCCAGCGAGGCCGATCACCCAGCCCAGCAGGCCCGATACCGGCACCACGCCCGCCCCGCGAATAGCCCCCGGCACCGGACTCCACCGCCATGGGTCCCCGCCCCGAAGCACACGGGGCCCGACCCTGGCACGCCCGCACACCCTTGGCCGAGAGGGAGTCCCGTCATGCCCACACCCCACATCCCCGCCCCGACCTCCACTCACGGCAAGGGGGCCGAAGCGCCGACTCGGGTACACTCCCACCTTCGCCGCCGCAGTTCCGTCATCCTGAGCGACCAGCCGCGACACGAAACACGCTCGGCACAGACCTGGGGACCCACCCACCATCGCCGCCGCAGTTCCGTCAGCCCGAATGACCAGCCGCGACACGAAACACGCTCCACACAGAGCTCGGGTACACGCCCACCATCGCCGCCGCAGTTCCGTCATCCTGAGCGACCAGCCGCGACACGAAACACGCTCGGCACAGACCTGGGGACCCACCCACCATCGCCGCCGCGGTTCCGTTCGGGCGAATGACCGGCCGCGACACGAAACACGCTCCACACAGAGCTCGAGGCCCACCGACCCTCATCGAATCCGTCTCTCCACCTCCGCCAGGCGGACAGAGAAGTCAGCAGGCCAGCAGGGCCAACCCCAGTAGTGCGGGTGACCATGCGACGATCGCCCACACCACCACGACGGAAGCGAACCCCTCTGGCACGGCGGCCGGGGTCAGGGCCGGATGAGGACCTTCAGGCTCCTGCGGTCGTCCATGTCCCGGTAGCCGGCGGGCACGCCGTCCAGGTCGGTGGTGGCGTCGAAGACCCTGCCCGGCTCGATGGTCCCGTCCAGGATGTCGGGCAGCAGCTCCTCGATGTAGGCGCGCACGGGAGCGGGCCCGCCCGCCAGGCGGATGTTGTGCCGGAACAGGCTGGCGAAGCCGACGGGTGCCTGCTCGTACTGCGGGACGCCCACGCGGCTGACCACGCCGCCGGGGCGGACGACGCCGACGGCCTGTTCGTAGGCGGGCATGTGTCCGACCGCTTCGAGGACGGCATGCGATCCGTGGCCGCCGGTGAGCTCGCGGACCCGGGCGATACCCTCCTCACCGCGCTCGGCGACGACATCGGTGGCGCCGAACTCCCGCCCCAGGTCGGTGCGGTCGGTGTGGCGGCCCATGAGCACGATCTGCTCGGCCCCCAGGCGCTTGGCCGAGAGCACGGCCATCAGGCCCACCGCGCCGTCTCCGATCACGGTGACGCTCTGACCAGGAGCCACGTGCGCGGCCCTGGCCGCGTGGTAGCCGGTGCCGAGTACGTCGGCCAGGGTGAGCAGGGAGGGGATGAGCGCCGAGTCGGGCGCGACCGGCAGCTTCACCAGGGTGCCGTCGGCCAGCGGCACACGGACCGCCTCGGCCTGGCCGCCCTCGTCCGCGATGCCGTCCCAGAACCCGGCCTCGTGGTGGGCGCAGGAGGTCTGGAGGTTCTCCCGGCAGAACGCGCACGTGTTGTCGGAGATCGCGAACGGCGAGACGACCAGGTCTCCCCTGGTGAGCGTGGTGACCTCGGACCCGGTGTCCTCCACGACGCCGATGAGTTCGTGCCCCATCCGGGCGGGGCCCTCGGCGGCGGACATGGAGTGGTACGGATGCAGGTCACTGCCGCAGACGCAGGAGGCGGTGATACGGACCAGGGCGTCGGTGGGGTGCTTGATCCGGGAGTCGGGCACGTTCTCGACCCGAACGTCTCCTGCTTGGTACATGAGTGTGGCGCGCATGATCGGTCTCTTTCGGTGGTGCTCTCGCTGTCACCCCCACTCCACCCGTCTCGGCCGTCACGGAGAAGGTCGTGTCAGTGGGGGTACAACCTCAACCCCCCTGACACGCTCACCTGCGCCTATCGTGAACGGCATGGACAACCGCGCGGACATCAGGGGCTTTCTCGCCAGCCGACGGGCCAAGCTGTCCCCGGAACAGGTCGGGCTCCCTCCGGGCTCGCGCCGCCGGGTCCCGGGGCTGCGCCGCGAGGAGGTCGCCGTCCTGGCCGGGGTGAGCATCGAGTGGTACACCCGGCTGGAGAAGGGGCACATCGCGGGCGTGTCCGAGGAGGTTCTCGACGCCGTCGCCCACGCGCTGCGTCTGGACGAGGAGGAGCGCACCCACCTGTTCGACCTGGCCCGCGCCGCGCGCCCGGCGCACCGCAGGGCCACCCGCCGCCGTGAGGTCGCGCTCGCCCCGCCGGTCCAGTGGATGCTGGACTCCATCACGATGTCGGCGGCGTTCGTGCGCAACGGCCGACTGGACGTGGTCGCGACCAACGCCCTGGCGAGGGCGTTGTACGCGCCGATGTTCGACAGCCCGACGACGGCCGCCCACGGGCGGGCCAACTTCGCCCGCTACCACTTCCTCGACCCGGCCTCCCGTGACTTCCTCGTCGACTGGAGGGCGGGGGCGGCGATGACCGTGGCGCTGCTGCGCGCCGAGGCCGGACGTGAGCCCCACGACCAGGGGCTGCGGGAACTCATCGGTGAGCTGTCCACTCTCAGCGACGAGTTCCGTACGCTGTGGGCCTCGCACGACGTGCGCATCCTGCACGGCGGGGTCAAGCGCCTCCACCACCCACAGGCGGGCGACCTGGAGCTGACCTTCCGGTCCCTGGACCTGCCCACGTCCCCGAGGGCGGTGCACGACCTCTCCCTGTACACCGCCGAGCCGGGCACCTCGGACGAGGAACGGCTCAGGCTCCTCGCGAGCTGGGCCGCGCCGGACGCCTTCCACGAACGCGACCAGCAGGGTCCGCTGACCACGCCCGAGAACGGGCCGGGCGGGAACTGACACGCCCCGGCCGCGCCCACCACGACCAGCCCACGCCGGGCCCGGCCGTCGGCCCGGCTCCCCGGTCCTCAGTCGGGTTCGGGGATGGTGGTGATCAGGGCGGCCAACCCGTCCGCGTCCAGCAGGTCGGCGGGGCGCACGGTCTCCCCGGCCCGCACGTAGTGGAACGCGGCGCGGACCTCCTCCAGCTCCACCCCGGCCAGGTCGGCCCAGGCCAGGCGGTAGGCGGCCAGCTGCACGCCGACGGCCCTGCGCTCCACGTCGTTCCCCGGCGGCCGCCCGGTCTTCCAGTCCACGACGTCGTACCGGCCGGTGTCGGCGTCATGGAACACCGCGTCCATGCGTCCCCGGATCAGCCGGTCACCGATGACCGTCTCGAACGGCACCTCGACCTCGGCCGGAATCCGCGCGCCCCACTCGCTCTCCTCGAACCTGCGCTGGAGTTCGGCCAGGTCCTCGTCCTCACCGGCGGTCTCGTCGGCGGCCCCCGGCAGCTCGTCGAGCAACGTGGCGTTGTGGCCGAACCGCCGCTCCAACCACGTGTGGAAGGCCGTGCCCCGGCGTGTGTGCGGCGCGGGCGGCCGTGGCAGGGGGCGGCGGATCTGCCGGGCCAGCGCCGAGGGGTCGCGCGCCAGCCAGACCATGGAGGACACGGAGAGGTGGTCGGGCAGTTCCACCTGCACCGGCCCGTCCCCCGGCCCGACGGCGGCCCGGTCGCGGTGGGCGAGCAGCAGCTCGGTGTCGCGTTCCCAGCCCTGGAGCCTGCGGCGCAGGCCCTCCGGGGTCTTGCTCGGTCCGGTCGGCTTCCCCTCGCGCAGACGCGCGCGGGCCCGCTCGACCAGGTCGGCACCGGCCAGGACCTGGGCCCGGCGGGAGTCGGCGGGGGGCCGCTCCGCATTCGCGTCGGGCTCCGGTGCCGCGCCCGGTGCCGCGCCCGGGTCCGCGTCCGGGGCCGGGTCCGCGTCCGGGGCCGGGTCGGAAGCGGGAGCAAGCTCGGGCACGGCGTCGACGGCCGCGTCGAAGTCGGGCTCCGGCACGTCGTCGAACTCGGGATCGTACTCCGGCTCGTACTCGAAGTCCGGTTCCGGCCCGAACTCGAAGTCGGGCACGGGCTCCGGCACGGTCGGGACCGGCAGCGGCGTCGCGGCGGGCTCGGCGGAACCCGAGACGGCGGGCACGTCCTCGGGGGGCCACACCGCCGAGGACTCCTCCTCGTCGTGCGGGTTGGTGTCCTCCGGGTCCGGCGGCGGGTCCCAGCGCACCACTCCCCCGGCGCCCCGCTCGCAGGCCTCCCGGATCTCCTCCAAAAACTCCGAGGGCCCGCGCGGGGTGCTTCCGGTCCGCCCCCACCAGTGCCCGGTGCACACCAGCTCGTAGGAGGCCCGGGTGACCGCCACGTACGCCAGGCGTCGTTCCTCCATCAGGTGGCGGGCTTCCTCCGCCTCCTTGAACGCGGCGATGTCCTCCTTCTCCACCCCGCGCAGCGTGGGCAGGCTGGAGCGGTCGCCGCGCAGCGGGTACGGCAGCATGTGATCGGCCTTCACCCAGGCCAGGGAGTCGCGCGCCTTGGCGGGGAACAGCGGGGCGCGGGCGCCCGCGCTCACCCCGGGCACGATCACCACGGGCCACTCCAGGCCCTTGGCGCCGTGCATGGTCATGAGCTTCACGCTGTCCGAGCCGCCCACCCGCTCCCCTGGGCTGAGCGCGCTCTCGTTCTCTTCGGCCGCGTTCAGGTAGCCGAGGAAGCTCCCCAGGGTGGGGTCCTCGGAGTTGCCGACGAAACGGACGGCGTGGTCGACGAAGGCGTCCAGGTCGGCGCGGGCCGAGAGGGGGTCGCGGTTGGTGCGCGCGCCCACCTCGATGTCCAGGCCCAGCATCCGCTCGATCTCGGTGATGAGGTCCGGCAGCGGCTGGCCCACGAGTCTGCGCAGGGTGCGCAGCTCCTCCGCGAGACGGCCGAGGCGCTCGTGGGCGGTCTCCGAGTAGTTCTCGGCGGGCCCGGGGTCGTCCACGGCGTCCACGAGGCTGCCGCTCTCCGCGGTCAGGTCCAGGACGGTGCGGCGCAGGAGGTCCTCCGACTCCTCGTGCGCGCCCTCCTCGGCCGCCGGACCGGTGAGGTCGCGGCGGGTGTGCCGGGCCAGCTCCGTGGCACGGGAGCCCAGAGCGGCGAGGTCGCGGGGGCCCAACCGCCAGCGCGGGCCGGTGAGCAGGCGGGCCAGCTCGTTCCCCGCGGAGGCGTCGTGCACCACGCGCAGGGTGGCGATGATGTCGCGGACCTCGGGCACGAGCATGAGCCCGCCCAGTCCGACCACCTCCACGGGGATGCCGCGCGCCTCCAGGGCGTCGCGCAGCGGCGGGAACTGGGACCTCTTGCGGCACAGCACCGCGACGTCGCCGGGGCTGACACCGCCGTCGGGGTCTCCGCCGGACTCGCTCTCGGGCCACACCAGCCCGTCGGGCGCGAACACCTGGCCACCGGGCCGCTCGGCGTCGGCTCCGAGCAGGTCCCGTACGTGGTCGGCGATCCACTCGGCCTCCTCGGTCTCCGTGGCGAACAGCCCCGCGCGTGCCGTGCCGCGCCCCTGCCGTGCCTGGCTGGGGTGCAGCACCGGGACCTCGGCGGCCTCGGCGCGCAGCGGTTCGGAGATGCGTTCGGCCACCCGCAGGACCCGTTCTCCGTTGCGGAAGCTGAAGGTGAGGCGGCGGACGGGGGCGGGGCGTCCGGGCGCGACCGGGAAGTCGGTGGGGAAGCTGGTGAGGTTGGCGGCGATCGCTCCCCGCCATCCGTAGATGGACTGGCAGGGGTCTCCCACGGCGGTCACCGCGTGCCCCTCGCCGAACAGCGCCCGCAGCAGCACGAGCTGGGCGTGGCTGGTGTCCTGGTACTCGTCCAGGAGCACCACGCGGAACCGGCCGCGCTCGATCAGACCGACCTCGGCGTGGTTCTGGGCGATGCGCGCGGCCAGCGCCATCTGGTCACCGAAGTCCATGGCCTCGCGGGCGTGCTTGGCGTGGTTGTAGCGGTCCACCAGCGGGAGCAGCTGTTCGCGGCGGCGCTGGGTGTCCACCAGGTCCCGGGTGGGCTGGGTGGGCTTGCGCGACATCGCGTCCACCCCCGCCTGGATCCACCGGCCGACGCCGCGCACCTGGTCGGTGGTGGTGAGGTGGTCGGAGATCTGCCCGGACAGGTCGAGGACCCTGCGGGTGACGGTGTCCGCGCCGACGTTCACGTGCTCCATGGGGCCGTCGTACTCACCGACGACCCGGGCGGCCAGCTGCCAGGCCTGACCCTCGCTGAGCAGGCGCGACGTGGGTTCGACCGCCTCGCGCAGGGCGTGGTCGGCGACGATGCGCCCGGCGTAGGAGTTGTAGGTGGAGACGGTGGGCTCACCGTCCAGCAGTTCGTCCGGGAACTGCTCGGTGGCGCGCAGCTGCTCCAGGCGCTTGCGCACGCGCTCGGCCAGCTCGGCGGTGGCCTTGCGGGTGAAGGTCAGCCCGAGGACCTGCTCGGGGCGCACGTGGCCGTTGGCGACCAGCCACACGACACGGGCCGCCATGGTCTCACTCTTGCCCGATCCCGCACCGGCGATCACCACTCCGGGCTCCAGCGGCGCCGAGATGACCTGGGCCTGCTCGGCGGTGGGTTCGGGGCGCTTGAGGAGCCGGGCCAGTTCGGCGGGGCTGAAGCGGGGCCTGTGGGGATCGGGGGAACCGGGGGCGGAGGGGGCGGGGATGGGTTCAGACATGTCTGCCCTCGTCCTGGACCGGGCAGCAGGCGCGCACGGCGCACGCGTTGCACCCGGTGTTGCGGGTGGCGGCGAAACGGGCTCCGCCCATGCCGGTGGCGACCTCGCGGACGAGGGTCCCCGCCCATCCGGGGTCGGGGTCCTCGCCCAGCGGGGGCTGGACCTGTTCTCGCGCCTTCTTGCTGAGTGCGGCCTTGCCGACCTGGACGAGGGTGGCACCGCCGGGTTCGGCCAGGCCGAGCTTGGCGAAGGCGCCCCTGAGCACGGCCATCTGGTAGACGCCGAGCTGGGGATGGCGGGCCAGGTCGTCGGCCTTGGTGCCGCCGGTCTTGATGTCCACGACCACGGCGCGGCCCTCGGAGTCGCGTTCGAGGCGGTCCACGCGGCCGGTGATCTCGATCCCGCCCACGTCCACCTTGAAGCCCTCCTCGGTGACGACGAGTTCGCGGTCGTTGGCGGCGTCCCAGGTGATGAACTTGCGGACCATCTCGTCGGCGCGGTCGCGCTGCTTGTCGGACTGCCAGGGGCCGCCGAAGTCGAGGTCGGCCCAGATCTCGTCCATCCGGGCGCCGACCTCCTCGGCGGTGCCGCCCTCCGCCACCAGGACGGCGACGGCGTGCACGACGGTGCCGAGCGCGGAGGCGGAGTCGCCGGAGGACGCCCCGGCGGCGCGCTCCAGGAGCCACCGCAGCTGACAGTTGGTGAAGCTCTCCACCTGGGAGGGGGACACCCGGATGGTGTCCTCGGGGTCGGAGAGGGGCCGGGCGTCGGAGAAGGGGGTGAGCGCGTACCACTCCGCCGGGTCGGCGCCCCGGACGCCCTCCTCGGCCAGGCGGGCCAGATGCCCGGCCGCGGCGGTGCGCAGGGGGTCCGGCGCCTCGGGGTCGGTCACCACCGAGCGCAGGTCCGCGACGAGCGCGGGCAGGGAGAGCCAGCGACGGCCGGTGCTGACCGGCTCCGGGTCGCCCAGGCCCATCTCGTTGAGGAAGCGGGAGGGGCGTTCGTCGGAGTCCTCGCCGCCCACGCAGGTGACGTGCAGGGAGCGGCGGGCCCGGGTGAGGGCCACGTAGAACAGGCGGCGCTCCTCGTCCAGGAGCTTGGAGGCCAGGGCGGCGCCGAAGGAGTCGGCGGAGTGGCTGCCGGAGTCCACCAACTCCTCCACGCCGAGCAGGGATCCGCGCAGCCGCAGGTCCGGCCACTCGCCCTCCTGGGCCCCGGCCACGACCACCAGCCCCCACTCCAGGCCCTTGGAGCGGTGGGCGGTGAGGATGCGCACCGCCTCGCCCTCGGGGGCGCGCTCGGCGAGGCTGTCGCCGGGGATCTCCTGGGCTGCCAGGTCCTCCAGGAACCCGTCCGGGGTGCCCGGGGGCAGACGGTCGCAGTAGCGGGCGGCGCTCTCGAAGAGCGCCACCACGGCGTCGAGGTCGCGGTCGGCGGCGGCGCCCCGTCGGCCCCCGGCCAGGCTGGCGCGCATGAAGCGGTCCGCGAGGCCGCTGTCCCGCCACAGCTCCCAGAGGACCTGTTCGGCGTCGGCCCCCTTGGCGGTCAGCTCCCTGACGGTGCGCAGGGCGTTGGCCACGCGCAGGGCCGGGGCGGCCACGGTCGGGTCCACCAGGGTGAGTTCACCGGGGTCGCGCAGGGCGTCCACGAGGAGCCGTGAGGAGGGCCGGTATCCGGTCTCCCGAGGCTCTTCGGCACTCTCGGTGGCACCTGACGCCCCGTCGGACCCGTTAGCCACGGGTGACCCAGCACCCCCAACAGGCTCAGTGTCTCCAGCGGACCCATCGGACCCGATAGCCACGTTTGGCCCAGCACCCCCAGCGGGCAGGCCCTCAACAACGGGCCCAACGTCCCCAGGGGTCCCTGTGTCAACGGCAGACCCGTCGATCCAGGCCGTCCCAGTAGCCCCAGCGGCTACGTCCTCCCCGGCAAGCACTCCTTCCCCGGTGGGCACACCCTCCCCTGCGGGCTCGGGCGTCCCGGGGGCACCACCGTCGCGGACCCGGTCCAGGTCCAGGCGGCGCAGGGCGCGCACCAGTCGGCGCAGCCGCACCGAGTCCGCCTCCCCGAAGGGGCTCATCAGGAGCTCGCGGGCGGCGTCGTCGTCCAGCTCCTCCGGGCGCAGGCCGTAGCGGATCAGGCCGAGCAGGGGGCGGACGATCGGCTCGGCCGCCACCGGGAGGTCGTCGGAGCCCACGACCACCGGCACGGAGGCGGCGGCGAGCGCGCGCCGCAGCACCGGGAGCTGGCGGCTGGAGGAGCGCACCAGCACGGCCATGTCCGACCACGGCACCCCGTCCACCAGGTGGGCGCGGCGCAGCGTGTCCGCGATGACCGCGGCCTCCTGCGTGGAACTGTCCGCCATCAGGACCTGCACCTCGCCGTCCGGGACGCCCTCGGCCGGGAGGAGGTCGCGGTGGGAGTTGACCCGGCCCCGGGCGGAGGCCACGGCGGGAAGGCGGCGGGTGAGGCCCCGTGAGGCCGCGAGCAGGGTGGCGCCGCTGCGACGGCAGGTGCGCAGCGCCACGACCGGGGCGTCGGTGCGCCGCAGCGTGGGGAAGCGGCGCGGGAAGTCGAGGATGTTGTCCACCTCGGCGCCACGGAAACCGTAGATGGACTGGTCCGGGTCGCCCACCGCGACGAGGTCGCGGCCGTCCCCGGCCAGGGCGCGCAGCAGCTCCTCCTGGGCGGGGTCGGTGTCCTGGTACTCGTCGACGAAGACCACCTCGTGGGCGGCGCGCTCGCGCTCCTGCACCTCGGGGTCGGAGAGCATGTTCGCGGCCACCCGCACGAGCTCGGCGTAGTTGAGGGTGGGGACCGGCGCGATGTCGAACCGGCCGTTCATCCGGGAGAGGAACCCCGCGGCGGCGGTCCAGTCGTCGCGGTCGCGCTCGGCCGCGGCGCGGGCCAGCTCGGCGGGGCCGAGGCCGCGCTCCTGGGCGCGCATGAGGAAGTCGCGCAGCTCCTCCGCGAAGCCGCGTGTCTCCAGGGCCGGGCGCAGCCGCTCGGGCCACGCCCGCGCACCGTCCTCGAACTCCCACTTCAGCAGCTCACGTACTTCCATGAGCTGCTCGGGCCCGGACAGCAGCCGGGGCGGCGCGTCGCCCATCCGCTGGAACTCGCGGCGGATCAGGGCGTAGGCGTAGCTGTGGAAGGTGAGCGCCAGGGGCTCGCGGGTGGTGCGCCGCAGTCGGGCGGTGATGCGCTCGCGCAGCTCCTGGGCGGCCTTGCGGCTGAAGGTGAGCACCAGGATCCGGGAGGGGTCCACGCCCCGGTTGTCGATACGGTCCACCACGGCCTCGACGATGGTGGTGGTCTTGCCGGTCCCGGGGCCCGCCAGGACCAGGAGCGGGCCGCCCGGGTGGTCGACCACGCGCTGCTGGTTCTCGTCCAGCACCGGAGGCGGCAGCACCTGGTGGGCGCGCCGCACAAGACGGTACGGGGATGTGTTCACGCCTCCAGTTCACCAGAGGTCGACGACCATCGCGGACGCCGCGACGGCGCCCGGTATCCCCGTCAGGCTCCGCTTCCCCCGTCCCATCGGGCTTCCCGCATGTCCACCCGGTCGCCGCTCGGACGCATCGGGGTGGCCTCCGCCGCGTAGTGGGATCGAGCACGTACGAGGTGCCCCTCGGCGGGGCGCCCGTCCGAGCGCACCACCCGCCACCAGGGCACCGCCCCGCCCCAGCGGGACATCACCGACCCCACCTGCCGTGGGCCGCCCTGGCCGACGTACTCGGCGATGTCGCCGTAACTCATGACCCGGCCCGGCGGGATCCGTTCGACCACCGAGAGGACCTCCTCGGTGTACTCGTCGACGGGCTCCGACGCGTCCTCGCCGGGTTCTCGGGGGTGGGGATCGACCATGCGCCGAGCCTATCCACCCCCGCCGACACTTAACCTTCTCCGGCCGCTCACGCTCCCCCGGCTACTCGGGCACCACGTTCATGTGGTTGCCCCAGGCCAGTTCGGGATCGCGCCTGCGCGCCGCGCGGGCCTGGACCAGCCCGTTCACGCCCAGGGCGGCGATGACCACACCACCGACCCACGCCGTCACCGCGGCGGGCAGGACGTGCGCGTAGCCCAGCACCCAGGGCAGGACGAACAGCAGCACACCGGCGGCCGTCACGGCGAGTTCGGTCACCAGCGCGCCGGGGCGGGTCAGGGACATCACGCCCATGACGATGACGGCCAGCCCCACCAGGAGGAACGTGGCTCCGGAGAAGCCGTACAACCCGTGCACGATCCAGCTCAGCCCCACGGCCAGTCCGACGACGACCGTGGCCACGTCCGCCCAGCGTCCCTTCTCACGCATCACGCCACCTCCTCGCGGCAGGGGCCCGCACCGGAGGTCGGTACCGCACCCCGTGGGTGTTTCGTACCCACTTGTCCACCTCGATAGGGGCGAGGACCTCGGAAAACTCCACCCCGGAACGCGGCGGACGGCGCCGGGAACACCCGGCGCCGTCCGCGGGAGGCGCTCGCGGCCCGCAGTGCGGGCCGGCTCGCTAGTACTCGGGCAGGCTCGGGTCTACCTGGTTGATCCAGGCCAGGACGCCGCCGCCCACGTGCACGGCGTCGGAGAACCCGGCGGCCTGGACTGCGGCCAGGGCCTCGGCGGAGCGCACGCCGGACTTGCAGTGCAGGACCACGCGCTTGTCCTGCGGCAGGCGCTCGAAGGCCTTGCCGTTGAGGAACTCGCCCTTGGGGATGAGCGTGGCGCCCGGGATGCTGACGATCTCGTACTCGTTCTTCTCGCGCACGTCCACGAGGAAGATCTCGTCGGGCTTGTTGTCCAGCAGCTCCTTGAGCTCCGGAGCGGTGATGGTGGAGCCGGAGGCGGCCTGGGTGGCCTCCTCGGACACCGCGCCACAGAAGGCCTCGTAGTCGATGAGCTCCGTGACCGGCTCGGTGTCCGGGTCCTTGCGGACCTTGACCTCACGCCAGGTCATCTCCAGGGCGTCGAAGATGAGCAGACGGCCGACCAGCGGGTCACCGATGCCCGTGATGAGCTTGATCGCCTCGTTGACCATCACCGAGCCGATGGACGCGCAGAGCACGCCCAGCACGCCGCCCTCGGCGCAGGAGGGGACCATGCCGGGCGGCGGGGGCTCGGGGTAGAGGTCGCGGTACTGCGGCCCGTACTCGTTCCAGAAGACGCTGACCTGACCGTCGAACCGGTAGATCGAACCCCACACGTAGGGCTTGTTCAGGATGACGGCGGCGTCGTTGACCAGGTAACGGGTGGCGAAGTTGTCCGTGCCGTCCAGGATCAGGTCGTACGGTGCCAGGATGTCCAACGCGTTGTCGGACTCCAGGCGGTCCTGGTGCAGGATGACCTCGACGTTGGGGTTCACGTCCTTGATGCTGTCCCGGGCGGACTCGGCCTTCGGACGGCCGACGTCGCTCTGCCCGTGGATGATCTGGCGCTGGAGGTTCGACTCGTCGACGACGTCGAAGTCGATGATGCCGAGCGTGCCCACGCCGGCGGCGGCCAGGTAGAGCAGGGCCGGGGAACCGAGGCCGCCCGCGCCGACGACCAGCACCTTGGCGTTCTTCAGGCGCTTCTGGCCGTCCATGCCCACGTCGGGGATGATCAGGTGGCGCGAGTAGCGGCGCACCTCGTCCACGGTCAGCTCGGCGGCTGGTTCGACCAGCGGCGGCAGCGACACGGTGACTCCTCATGACTGTTCGGATCGCCCCGCGTCCACCTGGGGAGCGGTGCGCGGAGCTGCTTGCAGTTATACCCAACCTAACGGGTGGGGTATTCCATTCCCACCCCGGGGAGGGGTGGTACTCGTCGCTTCCTGACCTCCCTCAACCACCACGGCCCGGGTGTTCATTCCACGTGGTGCGCGACGGTCGGCCGCGCGGCTCCCCTTGCCCTGGCACCCGGCGCGGGTAGTGTCACTCGTACGCTCCGCGACGATGTTGGGAGGACCCGGTGGCAACTGACAGTGGGAACCGACGCACCGCCCCCGTGGAGGAGGACCCCGCCTCGGCCGTGCCGGAGGCCGACGCGGCCGAGCAGCGCACACGGGCTGACGAAGGCGAACCGCGCGAGGACTGGACCGAACGGGCCTCGGAGGAGAGCTTCGACCAGGCGGACGAGGCCGACGTGATCGAGCAGGTCCGCGAGGCCGGACAGGACGAGGACGAGCGCCGCTGACCACGGGCGTCCCTCCGTCCTCACTGCCCACACCGAACCTACGCCGGAGTAGGATGGGCGAAAAGAGCTGCGGGCCGCGTCACAGAGCCGAGGCCGGGTCCGACAGCGTCAGCCACGCAGATGTCCGGTCAACGGCGTGCATCTGCAATGCCGAGTTCGGAGGGTGTGGGTGTGACAGCTCCATCAGACGCCCGCGCCCGGGGCACGCGTCTGCCCCGGGTCCGGCGCCGCCGCCAACTCCTGGCAGCGGCTCAGGAGGTCTTCGTCGCCCGCGGGTACCACGCCGCGGCGATGGACGAGATCGCGGACCGCGCGGGAGTCAGCAAGCCGGTCCTGTACCAGCACTTCCCTGGGAAGCTGGAGCTCTACCTGGCCCTTCTGGAGGAACACTCCGAGGCCTTGGTCGAGAAGCAGCGGGAGGCGCTGGAGAGCACCGACGACAACCGTCAGCGCGTCACCGCCAGCTTCCAGGCCTACTTCGACTTCGTCGCGGGCGACGGAGAGGCGTTCCGGCTGGTCTTCGAGTCCGACCTGCGCAACCTCCCGGCCGTCCGGGAGAAGAGCGAGCACACGTTCCAGCGCTGCGCGGAACTCATCGGCAAGGTCATCCGCCAGGACACGAGCATCTCCGACGACGAGGCGCACCTGCTGAGCATCGCGCTCGTCGGCATGGCCGAGACCAGTGCCCGCTACTGGCTGAACAGGAACGGCGCGGTCCCCAAGGACGCCGCCGAGCAGCTGGTGGCCCGGCTGGCCTGGCGCGGGATCAGCGGATGGGACCTCACCCGGCCCGCGGACGAGGACGAGACCGGGGACTGACCCCCGGCCGCACACGTCGCGGCCCCCGGAACACGGTCGTGTTCCGGGGGCCGTTTTCCTTCTCCCGCAATTCTCGTCGCGTATTGTCCCGAATATCCAACCCAAAAAGAACCACAGAATAGCCATTCCTGTGTCAAGTCTGGGCAATCAACTCGACACCGGCATTCGGAACGGTTCAATTATCTTGCGACGGGTATCGCGGAACTGAGAAGTAACGCGCTTCTCTTCGCCGTATCCGCCCGGCACCGGCAACTGGTCAACCGGGCGGAACCAGCGATTCGGGGGTGAGGACGTATGGACATCGGTCAGGGCCTGATGGACGCCTGGCAGACGGTGGCGGGCTTCGTGCCGTTGCTGCTGGGCTTCCTGGTGATCCTGGTACTGGGCTGGATCATCGCCTGGTTCGTGGGGAAGGGCGTCGCCAAGGGCCTGCACAGCGTCGGTCTGGACCGCGCACTGCACCGCGGAGGCGTGGGCGAGTACTTCGAGCGCAGCCGCTGGACCGCCAGCGAGCTGGGCGGGAAGATCATCTACTACGTCGGCCTGTTGTTCGTGCTGACGCTCGCGTTCAACGTCTTCGGGCCGAACCCGATCAGCACGCTGCTCAACGACGTCATCGCCTGGATTCCGCACGGCATCGTGGCGCTGGTGATCGTCGTGGTGGCGGGCATGATCGCCAAGGCCGTCCGGGACCTGATCACCGGTGCTCTGGGAGCGCTGTCCTACGGCCGCTTCCTGGCCAACGTCGCCGCCGTGGCCGTGCTGGCCCTCGGTGTCATCGCCGCGCTGAACCAGATGGGCGTGGCCACGACCGTCACCCTGCCGGTGCTGGTCGCGGTGCTCGCCACCGTGGGCGGCATCCTGGTGGTCGGCGTCGGCGGCGGACTCATCCGGCCGATGCAGTCCCGCTGGACGAACTGGCTGGAGGCGGCCGAGCGCGAGACCGCCCGTGTGAGTGGCGGCGCGAGCAGCTACGAGGCGGGGCGCGAGGCGGCCATGGGCCGTCCGGGCGCCACCGCGGACCAGGGCTCCAAGGAGGAGGCCTCCAGCCTTCCGGGACAGCGCGGGAGGGGTGGTGAGCCCACCTCGTAGCCGCGAGGGCACGGAGCATCAGGAGAGGGCGGGGCCAACGGCCTCGCCCTCGTCGCGTGTACGCCGCCGGTGCGGCGCTCCGTCACAGGAACTCGGAGTCCCGCAGCTCCTGCCGGGACAGACTCTCGATACGTCGGAACGCCAGCACGCCCGTGGCGATCATCGGTAGGAACGCCAGCCAGAAGACGACGCTTCCAGGCCCGGTGAACACCATCGACACGAGTGCGACGACGAAGATCAGTGCGAAAAGCGCGAAGTCGACGCGATCCTGTTGGATCAGGACGCCGACCGGTGGGCGCGCCGCCCCATGCCGACCGCTCCTCATTCGCTTTCCTTTCTCGCGGCTCTTCGGGCCGCTCCGCCGGTCACGGTGCCCGGGTACCGCCTCGCCCCTGGAACACCGAGAATGCCACGTTGCATTCCGCAGGCCACTGGAACCGGCGCGGAGCGCCGATCCGGGTCGGGGGCCGTCGTGGTTCACCGGTGTCAATTCAGCGTACGCCCAAGCGGCGGCTTCCGCCGGAGAACCAGAAGGGCGATGACAGCGAGAGGAATCGCGTCGCAGATCACACCCGCCTGCGGACGTCACCAACCTAGCGGACGAAACCACGGTCCTTCGCCAGTCGGCAGATCGCGAGAATGCGGAGTGTCTCCCAGTCATAGCTGGCGTCCTCGGAGTCCCAGCCGCGCTCGAGGCAGCCGTCGAGGAATCCGTGGAGGTACGTTCCGAGCGTGTTGGCGGTGAGTTCGGCGCCGCCGGAGACGATGCCCTCGCACACCTGTGCGGCGTGCTGGTCCAGCTCAGCGCTCATCCAGGGCGGCACCGGCGCGTCGAGGGGGCCGATCTTGTGGAAGTCACGGGTGAGTCCGGCCAGCGGGTGGCGCACGGAGGTCCCACGGGGCATGGAAGTACCTACTCGCGTGGTCAGGAGACGGGAAACTCCATCGACTCTATGTGCGCCGGACCAATGGATCGTAACGAATGTGTTGGAAATTACCCGCGCTTGACCAAGTGGGACCAAGTCCCGGTCAAAGCCCCGAGAAGGCCGAAACCACGACCGGACGGGCGATCCGCGCGCCTATTCGGCCAGGCCCATGGCGGAGAGTCGCGCCGCGTGCCCCTCCGTGAGCGAGGCGAACATCCGGCTGACGGCGGCGAGGTCGCCCAGGCCCGAGTCACCCGTTCTCTCCTCCCGCTCGGCGACCTTCGGGTCGCGCGCCAGCAGCGCGGCCAGCTGCGGCCGGTCCACGGCCACCGCCTGCGCCTGGCTCAGCGCCTCCCCGACCAGACGACGGGCCCACAGGGACAGGCGTCCGGCCAGCCTGGGGTCCTCCACCAGGGCGGCGCGCACCTGCTCGGCGACGAACTCGGCCCGCTCGGTCTCGGCGAGCACGTCCTCGACGAGGGCGCGGGTGTCGGCGTCGGCCAGTTCGGCGACCCTGCGGTAGAAGTCGCCCGCGATGCCGTCACCGACGTAGGTCTTGACCAGGCTCTCCAGCCAGCTCTGCGGTTCGGTGCGCTCGTGCCAGCCGTCCAGCGGCCGCACGAACGGGGCCATGGCCTCCTCGGGGTCCACCCCGAGCTCCGCCAGGCGCCGGTGGAGCGCCTGGTAGTGCTGTTGTTCGGTGGCGGCCAGACCGGCCAGCTGACCCTTGGTCCGCAGCGAGGGCGCGAGACCGGCGTCGTCGGCCAGACGGAAGAAGGAACCGAGCTCGGCGTAGGCGAGCAGGCCGAGCAGATCGATCACGCCGGGTTGCGCAGAGGAGCCTTGGGTCATGCCCGCCAGGGTATCGCTCGGCCCCTCCGCCACCCAATCGGGGACTAAACGCCTCCTGGGAACGGTTGCACCGGCTGGGAGCGGGTACGGTCTCGGCCGTCGGAGCCCGGCTACACGACGGGGTCCACAGCACAGTGACCAGCTATGTGCACCGGGCTAACCAGCAGCTAGACTCAGCGTGATGACCGGCGCGCACGATCGCGGCGCCGCGTCCCGCACCCCCGCGACGCGGGCCCTCCCGCGCGCCTTCCGGCGCCGCGGACGCGGGCGCCCAGCGACGTGTCAGCCGGACACCACAACGTGTCCTCACGAGCAGTGCGGCGTGAGGGAGCAACGGCCCACGCGCCCAGCTACGCACCGCACACGACAATCCAGCGGATGGAACCGAGACATCGTGACCAGGGAACCCCCCGGGCCGCGCGGGTCCAGTCGGCAGCGCCACCGGGTCTCCCTCGCCGAAGCGGGAACCGGTGAGCCGCGCCCTCCGCGGCGGTCAGAAGCCGCCCGCGACCGCACCCCGCCGCGGCCACGAACAACGCTGCGGCCCGCCTAGATGGAGGCCTGAGCCCTGAGCAGCACAGAAGAATCAACGACACCCACGACCACCTTCCGCGACCTGGGCGTGAGCCCGGAGATCGCGGACGCCCTGGAGGCGGAGGGGATCATATCCCCGTTCCCCATCCAGGAGCTGGCCCTGCCGATCGCGCTGAACGGCAGCGACATCATCGGCCAGGCGCGCACCGGTACCGGCAAGACCCTCGCCTTCGGTCTTCCCCTGCTCCAGCGCGCGCAGGCCAAGCCGGGCACCTCCAAGCGGCCCCGCGCCCTGGTCGTCGTCCCCACCCGTGAGCTGGCCATCCAGGTGGCCGCCGACCTCACCACCGCGAGCAAGCGCAGCGGCGGACGCATCCTGACCGTCTACGGCGGTCGCTCCTACGAGCCGCAGATCAACGGGCTCAAGGAGGGCGTCGACGTCGTCGTCGGCACCCCGGGCCGTCTGCTCGACCTGGAGAACCAGAAGCACCTGCGTCTGGACGAGGTCGCGGCGGTGGTCCTGGACGAGGCCGACAAGATGCTCGACCTCGGTTTCCTCCCGGACATCGAGCGCATCCTCAAGAAGATCCCGACCGAGCGCCAGGTGATGCTCTTCTCGGCCACCATGCCGAGCGAGATCGTCACTCTCTCCCGGAACTACCTGCGCCAGCCCACCCACGTGCGGGCCGGTGACGACAACGAGATCGACGGTTCGGCCATCACCAAGCGGATCGCCCAGCACGCGTTCCGCACCCACCAGATGGACAAGCCCGAGATGCTGGCCCGTCTCCTCCAGTCCGAGGAGCACGGACAGAGCATGGTGTTCTGCCAGACCAAGCGGGCCTGCGACCGGGTCGCCGGTGAGCTCAAGGACCGTGGCTTCGCCGCCGCGGCCGTCCACGGCGACCTCGGCCAGAGCCAGCGCGAACGCGCCCTGCGGGCCTTCCGCAACGGCAAGATCAACATCCTGGTCGCCACCGACGTGGCCGCCCGCGGACTGGACGTCGACGACGTGACCCACGTGGTCAACTACGAGACGCCCGAGGACGAGAAGACCTACACGCACCGCATCGGCCGCACCGGCCGCGCTGGGCGTACCGGTACCGCCGTCACGTTCGTGGACTGGCAGGAGATGCCGCGCTGGAAGCTGATCAACGGCGCGCTCGACCTCGACTTCCACGAGCCCGAGGAGACCTACTCCACCTCGCCGCACTTCTTCGAGGCGCTGCGCATCCCCAAGGGGACCAAGGGCAAGCTGGCCATGGACAAGCGCGGGGAGCACGCCGGTCTGGAGGCCGAGGAGGTCGAGGACATCGGTGACACCGGGCAGCCGCGCGGCGGCGACCGGGGTGGCCGCAAGGGCCGTGGGGACCGCAAGGAGCGCGGTGAGCGCGGTGAGCAGGGAGGCCGCAAGGGCTCCCGTGACCGCGACCGGAGCCGTTCGCGCCGACGCACCCGCAGCGGTGAGAACGTCGGTCGCTCCGAGGGCACGACGGAGAAGGCCGCGGTGAAGGCCACGGTCAGGGCGGAGGCCCCCGCCAGCGGCCCGGAGCAGTCCGGTGAGGGTGACGGGGCCCGTCGGGTCCGCCGCCGTCGTCGTACCCGTGGCGCCGTGCGCCGCGACCCCGAGAACACCTGAACCAACCTGAATCACCTGATCCGAGAACGGTCGAATCCGCGTCGGGTAGCCCCGGACCGGTAGTCCCATCGTCTAGGGTGGCCCGACGTGAGTACACCTGAGTTCCTCGATCCGCCGCCGGGTGTGCGGCGCACGGACCTGCGTCTTTCGTACGGTCCGGTGGCCGCACTCCGGGCCCAGCCCACCTCCGGCGGCACCGTCCTCGCCCCCGCTGTCCTGGTGCACGGTTTCACCGGCAGCAAGGAGGACTTCATCGCCCTCCTCCAGAGCCTGGCCCAGGCCGGGCGGGAGGTGGTCGCGATCGACCTGCCCGGCACGTACCGTTCGCCCGGCCCCGAGACCCTCACCCCGCCGCCCGGGGTCGAGCCGCCCGACTACCGCCTGTCCTCCCTGGGCGCGGTGGTGGGCGAGGTCCTCGACGTCGTCGGTGACGGCGGCCCCGTGCACCTGGTGGGGCACTCCTTCGGCGGTCTGGTCTGCCAGGAGGCGGCGCTGACCGAACTCGCGCCGCTGGCCTCCCTCACCCTGATGTGCTCCGGCCCCGGCGCCCTGAGCGGCCCCGCCGCCGACCGGGCACGCAACCTCATCGCCGCGCTGTCGATGGACCCGTCCCCGGAACGGCTCCTGACGCTGTGGGACGAGCGCTTCGCCGCCGAGGCACGCGCCCGCACCGTCAAGCCCGAGGTCGTGGACTTCCTGCGCGAGCGGTTCCTGAACACGAGCGCCCTGGCCTTCATCCGGATGGCCGAGGACCTGCTGGGCGCCCGGGACCGGATCGACGAGCTGGCCGAAGTCGACCTTCCCGCCCTGGTCCTCTACGGCGAGAACGACGACGCCTGGCCGCTGGCCGAGCAGGACGGCATGGCCGAGCGCCTGGGCGCGCGTCGGCTGGTGGTCCCCGGTGCGGGCCACTCCCCCAACGTGGAGGCCCCCGAGACCACGTCGAGCGCGCTCACGGGCTTCTGGAACGAGACCGAGTCCGTCGGCCGACGCTGAGACCGCGTCCGCCCGACCGGTGTGCCCGGAAGGAAACGGCCGGGTGGCCGCCCCTGTGAGGAGCGGTCACCCGGCCGTGCGTGGTCCGGAGGGATCAGACCCAGGAGTCGAAGTTGCGGCCCTCGGCCTCGACCGTGGTGGACGGGCCGCGGTCCGGGAGGACGCGGGTGTCCGGCGGCAGGGAGAGCAGGCCCTCTCCGATGGAGGCGAGCTGGGTCGTGTAGTCGATGTAGGTGTTGCCGACCATGCCGGGCTCCCCCTTGCGGAGGGTGTCACCGCTGAACACGGCGCCGAGCTGGCTCACGTAGTAGCCGACGGAACCGTTCGTGGTGCCGGGCAGGGCCAGGACGTCGATGTGCAGGTCTCCGATGTCCAGGGCGCCCTCGCCCTCGACGTCGATCTCGGGGCGGTGCTCCGCGCCGTGGAGGCGGCGCCAGGCGCGCATCTCGCGGGGGTGCAGGGCGATGTCGGCCTCGGTCTCCTGGGCGATGGCCAGGGCCGACTTGATGTGGGGGCTGTAGCCGTTGGTGCAGGCCACCAGGTAGACCTCGCGGTCACCGACGGCCTTCATGATCGCCTCGGCGTCGTGGGCGGGGTCGATGATCACGACTCCGTCCTTGTCGGCCTCGATGATCCACGTGTTGCTGATGATGTCGTACTTCTCGCCGTCGAACTCGAAGGTCCCGGCGGTGCGGACACGGGTGATGCCGTCGGAGTCGGGGCCGGTGACTCCGACCTCCACCACGTCGTCCTCGTCCTCGGACGCGTCGGCGGACTCGGTGTCGGAGTCGGACGCGGAGCCCTCGGCGTCGGTCCCGTCCTCCGCCTTGGCGTCGTCCCGGTCCGCGTCGGCCTCGGAGCCACCGGCCTCGTCGGACCTGGCGTCCGCGTCCACGGACCTCTCGGCGTCAGCCTTCTCCGGCTCGGAGTCCTCGGAGTCGGCCTTCTCCGACTCGGAGTCGGCCGGGACGTCCTTGGCGTCGGCCTCGTCCTTGACCGTGACGTCCTTCTCCACCGCCTCGGCGTCCTTGGACGCGACCGCGTCGTCCTCGGTCTCCTCGGTGGTGTCCTCCGCGACCTCCGCAGCGGAATCGGTGGCCTCCTGGCCGTCCTGCTTCTTCGGCTTCCGCTTCCAGAACACGGCTACAGACCTCTCATCCAGGGGTAAGTGCTACAACGCTGCGACCATTCTCGCGTCCCCGCGCAGTGGTCCGTACCGTACCGAAGACCCGGCCCCGGCGGCAGGTCACCCCACGATCAGCGGCACCCCGGTCGCCGGGGCGGTGAGCTCCTCGAACGCCTCCGGGGCCGTGGTGCGGCAGCCCAGACGGCGCCCGGTCAGGGATCCGTGGTCGTCACTGGACCCGGTCACCACCACGCCCAGGTCCGCGGCGACGCCCCGCCAGAACTTGCGCTGGGTCCGGTTGTGCGAGGGGTGATCGGCCTCGATCCCGCCCAGCCCGGCCGCTGCCATGCGCTCGGCCAGCTCCACCGGCACCGCGCCGTTGGTGGCGCCCTCGGCCCTGCCCGGGTGGGCCAGCGAGCAGACCCCGCCCGCCTCCCGGACCAGCTCGACGGCGCGGACGGGGTCGATCGCGTACCGGGACGCGTAGGCGGGGCCGCCCGAACCGATCCACTTGTCGAAGGCGTCCTGCACGTCGCGGGCCGCGCCCGCCTCCACCACCGCGCGGGCCAGGTGGGGGCGGCCGATGGTGTTGGCGTCGGCGTACTCCGCGACGCCCGCCCCGGCGATCTCCAGCACCCGCTCCCAGGTCACGTCCACACCGTGCTCCTGGAGTTTTGCCACCATCTCCTCGGCGCGGGAGGCCCGGTCCGACCGGACACGGCGGAGTTCGGCGGCCAGACCGGAGGAGTCCGGATCGAACAGGTAGGAGACCAGGTGGACACTGGAACCCTCGTGGGCGCAGGACAGTTCCATCCCGGGGACCAGGGTGAACCCGGACGGCAGGTGCTCCGCCGCCTCCGCGATCCCGCCGACCGTGTCGTGGTCGGTCAGAGCGAGTACGTCGAGTCCGGCGGCGACCGCGTACGCGATGACCTCGGCTGGGGCGTCGGTCCCGTCGGAGACCGAGCTGTGGGAGTGCAGGTCGATACGTGTCACCGGGCGATTGTACGTAAGCGCGGGCGTTCCCGCTCGGTACGGGGGCCCGGGGCCGGTCAGTCCTGTTCGCCCTCGGCCCTCAGGATTCGGCTGAGGAACGGGCTGGGCGCCCCGAACGGCGGTTCCAGGGCGACGCCGCCGTCCCGGAGGTCGCGCAGGTCGCGCAGGGAGCTGACCTCGCACATCAGCAACCCGGTGTCGGCGGAGGCGAAGACCAGCCACAGCCAGTGGGAGAGCGCCTCACCGGCGTAGGCGGCACGGTCGCGCCCCACGTCGAGGTTCCACAGTGCCACCTCGTGCCCGTCGAAGCGCACCTTGGCGTCGGGCGGGCCGGAGTCGAAGCCCTGTCCGGGGTCGGGCCCCTCCAGACCGGCGATGCGCGCGCCCAGGCCGATCCCCGGGTCCTCGGCGACGATCACCGCCTCACCCACGCCGCCGAGCGGGTTGGGGCCGGACAGGGCCACGGCCACCGCCAGCGCGCCGCTGCGTTCGTCACCGACCTCCGCGAACCCGGTGACCACCCAACCGGTCGGCAACGGCCACGGGACCCACACGGGGACCCCGGCCTGTGCGAGGAGGGTGTCGAGTACGGCGGGGCCGGGTGCCCGTACGCCCTGGAGGGGTGCGACCGCCCCGTGGGCGTCACACCTCCACGCGCTGGTCCACAACCCCGGGGGTTGTACGGCGCGTCCGCAACGTGGACACGAGGGCTGGGCTTTCATGTCCTACGTGTTTACCCGAGTGGTGTCCTGAGAAAACGCGGAGCGGGGGGGGGGGGGGGGGGGAGCCCCCCCCCCCCCCCCCCCACAAAACACCCCCCCCCCCCCCCCCCCCCCCCCCCCCCTCCCTCCCCCCTCCCCCCCCCCCCCCCCCCCCCCCCC
>NZ_CBDRIY010000044.1:0-45653 GCF_965344335.1 Nocardiopsis eucommiae | reverse complement strand
GTGCGGGACCTGGTCTGGGTTTCTGGATGCTCGCGCCGGTGGCGGCTCCGCCGCCACCGATGCGAGCGGCCGTCTCCCCCACGCTGCTACGCGGCCTCGCGCAGCGGGACCCGGCGACGGCGCCTAGGAGGCGGTCTCCTCGTGTACGAAGGCGGTGAGCCGTTCGAGCATGGTCGGGTCGGTGCTGGGCAGCACGCCGTGGCCGAGGTTGAAGATGTGGCCGTCGGCGGCGCGGCCCCGCGCGAGGATGTCGCGCGTCCGGTCGGCGACGACCTCCCAGGGAGCGAACAGGGTGGCGGGGTCCAGGTTGCCCTGGAGCGCCGTGCCCGGCTGGACCCGCTGGACGGCCTTGTCCAGGGGCACCCGCCAGTCCACGCCCACCACGTCGGCCCCGGCCTCGCTGAGCAGGCTCAGCAGCTCGCCGGTGCCCACACCGAAGTGGATGCGCGGGACCTCGTACTCGCTGAGCTGACCGAAGATCCACGACGTGTAGGGCAGCACCGAGGCGCGGTAGTCCTCGGCGCTGAGCGCCCCGACCCAGGAGTCGAAGAGCTGGACCGCGCTGGCCCCCGCCTCGATCTGGGTGCGCAGGAAGCCCAGGGAGATGGTGGCCAGGCGCCGCATGAGCTCGTCCCAAAGCTCGGGCTCGCCGTACATCAGCGACTTGGTGTGCTCGTGGTTCTTCGACGGCCCGCCCTCGATGAGGTAGGAGGCCAGCGTGAACGGGGCACCCGCGAAACCGATCAGCGGCTTGTCGCCGAGCTCACCCACGAGCTGGCCGACCGCCTCGGTGACGTACGGGACGTCGCCGGGTTCGATCTCGCGCAGGCGCTTGATACCGCTGGCGTCGCGGATCGGCTCGTCGACCACGGGGCCGACACCGGGCTTGATGTCCAGTTCGATCCCGATGGCCTTGAGCGGCACCACGATGTCGCTGAAGAAGATCGCGGCGTCCACGTCGTAGCGGCGCACCGGCTGCATCGTGATCTCGGTGATCAGGTCGGGCCGCGCGCACGCCTCAAGCATCGGCACGTCGGCGCGGGCCCGTCGGTACTCGGGCAGGGAGCGCCCGGCCTGGCGCATGAACCACACCGGAGTGTGGGACACCGGGAGGCGCCGGCAGGCGCGTAGGAAGGGAGATTCTTGAAGCGTCACCCTTGAATCGTGCCATGCCCGCCCCGGTGGTCTCACTCGGATCGCCGGAGTCGGTGCTCACCCTGGGAGGATCGATCCCGTCCGCGCGGGGTCGAACCGGGGCGGACGGGTGCCCGGGCGGTCCCAAGATCATCACAAAACACCGACACGCCGGGGGAACTGCGGCCCGGCGCGGGTCGGTCGTGCCACGGTCGAGTCCGTGCCCACCATCACACCGTCGGCGGGGCACGTCCCGACTACCCCCGCCAGGACGCGTGATCACCACCTAATGAAGGCTGACGTTTCCACCATGCCCGATGTCGGTAGCGCCGAGAACGCTCAAGAGACGTTCCGGCGAGCGGTCGAGGCCCTGCGCTCTCCCCTCATCCGCCCCGAGATCACCGTTCGGGAGATCCCCTCACCCCAGCGGCTGGCGCCCCACTCCGCCGCCGTGTCCGCCGAGGTCTCGGTCCAGGGCGAGGAGATCGCCTGGGGGCGGCTCATCGTCCTGTACGACCCCGAGGGCACCCGCGACTGGCCCGGGCCCTTCCGTGTGGTCTGCCAGGCCAACTCCGAACTGGAGTCGGAGATCGCGACCGACCCCCTGCTGGGCCCGGTCGCCTGGAGCTGGCTCACCGACGCGCTGGAGGCCCAGGGCGCCGCGCACCACACGCTGAGTGGCACGGTCACCCGGGCCACCACCGAGGGGTTCGGCACCAAGGCCCACGAGGGCGCCACCACCGAGGTCGAGATGCGCGCCTCGTGGACCCCCGAGTCCGACGACCTGTCCGGTCACGTGAACGCCTGGCTGGCGTTGCTGGCGTCCGCGTCGGGGCTTCCCCCGCTCGACGTCACCGACATCACGCGCCAGCGGCCCCGCCCCTGAACCGCGACCGGACGCGCCCCCGGCCCCGGCGCGGGACGCGGTCGGCCGGTATCGCCCGACGATCCCGAAACGGCCCGTATCTGCGTTCGGTGGCGACAGCGCATACCGTAGTGGTGTGGCGAACGCGTTGAACTCCAAGACCGACCCCCGCGAACCCGACGACGACGCGGAGAGGGCGCCCCTCCTGCGGGAGCCGCGCGAGGGCATGCCCGAGGTGACCTCCGACACCGACTCCCTCGCCGGAGTCATAGCCGCCCTGAACGCGGGTTCGGGGCCCGTGGCGGTGGACGCCGAACGCGCGTCGGGGTACCGGTACGGGCAGCGCGCGTACCTGGTGCAGCTCCGCCGTGAGGGCTCCGGGTCGGCGCTCATCGATCCGATCGCGTGCCCCGACCTGGGCGAGCTGAACTCCGCGATGGGCGGCGCCGAGGTGGTGCTGCACGCGGCGCACCAGGACCTGCCGTGCCTGACGGAGGTCAACCTGCGTCCGGAGCGGCTGTTCGACACCGAGCTGGCCGGACGGTTGCTGGGCTACCAGCGCGTCGGGCTCGGGTTCATGGTGGAGCGCCTCCTGAACGTGCGCCTGGCCAAGGAGCACTCGGCGGTGGACTGGTCACAGCGCCCCCTGCCCGAGGACTGGCTGCGGTACGCGGCTCTGGACGTGGAGATCCTCATCGAGCTGCGGAACGCCCTGGAGACCGAGCTGGAGGAGACCGGCAAGCTGGGGTGGGCGCGCGAGGAGTTCGACTCCGTGCTGGCCGCCCCGCCCAAGGAGCCGCGGGCCGACCCCTGGCGGCGCACCTCCGGCATCCACAAGGTGCGCAACCAGCGTTCCCTGGCCGCCGTGCGCGAGATCTGGTACGAGCGCGACCGCATCGCCCAGGAGCGCGACATCTCCCCCGGTCGGGTGCTGCCGGACGCGGCGATCGTGGAGGCCGCGACGGCGATGCCGCGCGGCACGACGGACCTGACCAAGATCCGCCAGTTCGGGATCAAGCTGGCCCGCCGTTACCTCACCACGTGGATCAAGGCGGTGAACCGGGCCCGCGAGATGCCGCAGGCGGAGCTCCCGCGCCCCAACGCCCCCGGTGACGGTCCTCCGCCGGTGAACCGCTGGGCCGACCGCGCGCCCGAGGCCGCGCGCCGTCTGGAGGCCGCGCGGGCGACCGTGACGGGGATCGCGGAGGACGTCGTGATGCCGACCGAGAACCTTCTGCTGCCCGACACCGTCAGAAGGTTGGCCTGGGCGCCGCCGAAGGCCGTGGATCCGGACTCCGTGGGTGAGTTCCTGAGCACACGAGGCGCCAGGAACTGGCAGATCGGGCTCACCGCGGAACCGCTGGCCACAGCGTTGCTCGGTGCCGAAAAAGGTTGATCACTACCCTCTTCAACCACTTTGAACCCAGACGTGACTGAACTCACCCCCCTACAAGGGTGGTTCACGCCTGTTCCATAGCCCGCTGTCCGATTAAGTTATAGAAACGTGCTCTGAAAACTCAGGGCGGTTCCTCAACGGGTGTGTACCGAACCGTGGGCCCACAAGGCTCCCGGCTCGTGTGATCAGGGAAATGTGGTGAGTCTGCTTGTCGTTCTGGCGTGCGCTGCTACGCGAGGCGGGGTTGACGCGTTCTGCCGAGGTCGAGTCGACCGAGGCCGCCATGCCCGCTTCTGATGATCAGTTCGAGCCCGCCGCCGTGCCTGAGCAGGTACCGGCCCCGGCGGGCAGGGTGGCCAGCGATGCCGGGGACCGGCCGCTGCCCCGGCGGACGGGTTCGTCCGCCCCGGTGGCCAAGGGGCCCACGGCCGGGATGCGCGCGGCCTCGCTCGAGCGCACCCTCCAGTCCCTGGTGGAGCGCCTCGGCACCGAGCACCCGGACACCATCACCGCCCGGAACAACCTGGCCACCAAGTACGCCCAGATGGGTCGGCGGCAGGCCGCCGTGCAGCAGTTCGAGCTGGCCCTGGGCGAGGCCGTCGCGGTCTACGGCGAGGACCACCCCCGGACCGAGATCATCCGGGAGAACCTCGCCTGGGCGCTGGAGGACGTGGGCTGCCCCGCCGACGCCGCCGCCCAGTGGGAGATCCTGCTCGGTCAGCGGGAGAGCCAGTTCGGTCCGGCCGACGAGGACACGGTGGAGGCGCGCATGCGCCTGGCCGTGTGCTACCGGCGCAGCGGACGGGTGGACGCCGCCGTGGCCCACTACGCGCGGGCCATCGAGGACGTCGCCTCCACCGAGCGCCGCGAGGAGCTGCGGCTCGGCCTGAGCGCGGCGCAGAGCATGGCCGGCCGGTACGAGGAGGCCGTCTCCCAGCTGCGCATGGTGCTGGCCGGGCGCCGTCGCCGCCTGGGCAAGGGCCACCTGGACACGCTCACGGTGCACCACCGGCTGGGCCGCGCCTACACGCAGGCGGGCCGGACGGACGACGCGGTCGAGGTGCTCCGCGAGGCCTACAGGGTGGCGCTCAACTCCTCGGGCGACCCGGAGGTCAGACGGCTCATCATGCGGCTGCGCCGCGACCTGGCGGGCGCCTACAACTCCGCCGGTCGCCACCGTGAGGCCAACGCGCTCCTCTGACACGAGCGACACACCCGAGCTCACCGGGGCCGGGAACTCCCTGGGGGGGTTCCCGGCCCCTCCCTGTGGAGCGGGTGTGCGCACGGGGTTCGGGGGAAGGAGCCCCACGTGCGAAAAGGACTCGCACTCACCCGTCCCTCCTGGCATGATCCGTCAGTCGTCACCGCCGTCCACCAGAGAGAGCCATGCGCGAACTGAGCCACGAGGAGATCCGCTCCTCGTTCGTCAACTGCCCCAAGGGCGAGACCAAGCGGTTGTCGTTCCCCGCGACCCTGCCGGTCCTGGACTGGGAGGACACGGACTTCCTCGGGTGGACCGACCCCAAGGCGCCGGGCCGCGCCTACCTGGTGATCGAGTCCGGGGAGGAACCGCTCGGGATCGCCCTGCGGCTCCCGACGGGAAACCGCAAGGCGAACTTCTTCAAGTCGATGACCTGCTCGTTCTGCCTGACCGTGCACCCCGCGGGCGGCGTCCGGCTGTTCAGCGCCCCCAAGCCCGGCAAGGCCGGACGCCAGGGCGACACGGTCGGCCTGTACGTGTGCGCGGACCTGGCCTGCCCGTCGTACGTGCGGGGCAGGCGGGAGTCCGCGCTGATCCAGCCGGCGGAGACCATCACCCGGGAGGAGCGCGTCCAGCGCCTGCGCCTCAACGTCGACCGTTTCGCCTCCTCCTTCCTCACTCTCGGAGACTGACCACGGCGGGCTCCTCCCGGGAGTCGTCGGTGCCCGCGGGCTCCGGCGCGAGGAGCTGACCGGCGGCGAGGTCCCGGTAGAGGGAGTCGTGTTCGACCAGTTCGGCGTGGGTTCCCACCGCGCGTACCCGCCCGGTCTCCAGGACCACGATCCGCTCGGCGCTGGTGACCGTGGAGAGCCGGTGCGCGACGACGATCACGGTGGTGTCGTGTGCCGCCGCCAGCATGACCTCCCTGAGCGCCCCCTCGTTGGCGGCGTCCAGCTGGGAGGTGGCCTCGTCCATCAGGAGGAGGCGCGGACGGCGGAGCAGGGCGCGGGCGATGGCCACCCGCTGGCGTTCGCCCCCGGAGATGGTCACGCCCCGGTGGCCGATCGGGTTCTCCAGTCCGCCGGGCAGACGCCGGACCAGGTCGGTGAGGCGGGCGGTGCGGATCACCTCCTGGATCTGCTCCTCGGTGGCGTTCGGGGCGGCCATGGTGAGGTTGGTGCGCAGGGTGCCGTCGAGGACCGGGGCGTCCTGTTCCACGTAGCCGATCTGGGAGCGCAGCTCCTCCAGGGGCCAGTCACGGACGTCGGTGCCGTCCAGGCGCACGGTGCCGGTGGTGGCGTCGTAGAAGCGTTCGATCAGGGAGAAGACGGTGGTCTTTCCCGACCCCGAGGGACCGACCAGGGCGGTCAGTCCGGGCCCCGACGCCGCGAAGCTCACCCCGTGGTGTACCAGGGGCAGGTCGGGGTGGTAGCGGAAGGTGACGTCGGTGAGGGAGACGTCGGCCGGTCGGGGTGAGGCGGGTTCGGTACGGGCCCGTCCGGGGTCCTCCTGGTCGAGGTCGGTGACCTCGTCGATCCTGCGGATGGCGGCCAGCCCGGTCTGGAGCTCGGTGGCCGACTGCACGAGGGTGCTGATGGGTTCCATGAGGTAGAAGAGCAGCAGCAGGAAGGCGATGAGCGTGGACACGCTCATGGTCCCCGCCGCCACCATGCCGCCGCCGACGCCCAGCACCACGAGGAAGCTCGTGTTGACGGTGAGCATGGACAGCGTGCCCGACAGGGCGGTCCACCCGGCCACGGACACGCCCCGGCGCCAGGACTCCACGGCGGACTCGTCGAGTCGGGCGATCTCGGCCCGTTCGGCGGAGGAGGCCTTGACCGTGCGGAAGGCGCCGAAGATCCGCTCCAGGAGGGAGCCCATCTCACCGAGCGAGGCCTGCGCCGCCTGGGTGGCGCGCCCGATCCTGGGCAGGACGATCCCCATGAGGAGGCCGACCAGCACGATCATGCCCAGCGTGATCAGGAGCAGGAGCGGGCTGAGCACCCCCATGACGACGATGCCGCCCACCAGCAGGACCGCGCTGGTGAAGAGGTTGGTGATACCGCTGGTGGCGACGGATCTGAGCAGCGTGGTGTCGGCGGTGAGCCGGGAGACGAGGTCGCCCGGCCTGAGCCGGTCGAGTTCGCCCACGCGCAGTCGGACGAGTCGGCCCACCAGGGTGCGGCGCACGCCGAGCACGACGCTCTGGCCGGTGCGTTCGAGGACGAAGGCGCCGAGGGCCCCGATCACGGCTCCCGCGAGCACCACGCCCAGCAGGACGAGGATCGGCCCGGAGACGGACGCGCCGCTACCCAGAGCGTCGATCACGTACTTGGCCATGAGCGGCTGGACCAGGCCGGTGATCCCGCCGAGGAAGGTGAGGACGCCTCCGGCGACCAACGCCCGCCAGTGCGGGCGGGCGTACTCCCACAGTCGCCGCAGCGGTGCCCTGGGCGCTTTTCTGAGCAGTTCCTGGTGTTCCGTGTCCGGTCGTGGCATCGTCGTCCCCGTGTCCCCCTCGTTCGGAATCCACCCTCAGCGAACCGCGTCGGCCGGGGCGTCCACAAGCGCCGAAAGTAGGGGCCTCCCCCGACTTCGGAAGTGAGGGGCCCCGCCGCTCGCACTATTTGTTACTGGCGAGTAGCATGGACTCATACAGTCCACCCAACGCTTGGAGAAGGAGGGGCCATCGTGTCGCGAACTGCCCGCGATGTCGTGTTTGTCGATGGGGTCCGCACCCCGTTCGGCAAGTCAGGCAAGGGCCTCTACGCCGAGACGCGCGCCGACGACCTGATCGTCCGCGTCATCCGCGAACTGATGCGCCGCAACCCGGGCCTGCCCCCGGAGCGCGTCGACGAGGTCGCCATCGCCGCCACCACCCAGATCGGCGACCAGGGCCTGACGCTCGGGCGCACCGCCGCGATCCTCGCCGGGCTGCCGCGCAGCGTCCCCGGTTACTCCATCGACCGCATGTGCGCCGGCGCGCTCACCGCCGCGACCACCGCGGGCGCGGGCATCGCCTTCGGTGCCTACGACGTCGTGATCGCCGGTGGCGTCGAGCACATGGGCCGCCACCCCATGGGCGAGGGCGTCGACCCCAACCCCCGCATCATCTCCGAGAAGCTGGTCGACCCGTCCGCGCTGGTCATGGGCAACACCGCCGAGAACCTGCACGACCGGTACCCGACCATCACCAAGGAGCGCGCCGACGCCTACGCGGTGCGCAGCCAGGAGAAGGTCGCCAAGGCCTACGCCGACGGGAAGATCCAGCCCGACCTGGTCGAGACCCTGGTCCGTTCGGCGGAGAAGGGCTTCGGCCTGGCCACGCAGGACGAGCCGCCGCGCCCCGGCACCACCATGGAGTCGCTCGCCGGTCTCAAGACGCCGTTCCGCGCGCACGGCAACGTGACGCCCGGCAACGCCGCCGGCCTCAACGACGGCGCCACCGGCACGCTGCTCATGGCCGAGGAGGTCGCCGAGGAGCTGGGCCTGGACGCCAGGATGCGCCTGGTCGACTTCTCGTTCACCGGCGTCGAGCCCGAGGTCATGGGTGTGGGCCCGGTCCCCGCCACGGAGAAGCTGTTCGCCCGCCAGGGCATCTCGATCGACGACGTCGGTCTGATCGAGATCAACGAGGCCTTCGCCGTCCAGGTGCTCGCCTTCCTGGAGCACTTCGGCATCGCCGACGACGACGCCCGCGTCAACCCGTGGGGTGGCGCCATCGCGGTCGGCCACCCGCTGGCCTCCTCCGGCGGCCGCCTGATGATGCAGCTGGCGCGCCAGTTCGCCGAGCGCCCCGACGTCCGCTACGGCATCACCACCATGTGCGTGGGCCTGGGCATGGGCGGGACCATCCTGTGGGAGAACACCAACTACGAGGGGGGCAAGTGAGCACCGCCATCGAAGAGGCCCGCGAGCTTTTCAAGGACGAGGTCGTCACCAACGCGATCTCCCGCGATGTCGAGCTCCCCTACGGTGCTGGCACCGCCGTCCTGATCACCCTGGACAACGGGCACGACCACACCAAGCCGAACACCTTCGGCCCCGGCGGCCTGCTCAGCCTGGACGCCGCGATCGAGGCCGCCAAGGCGCGCACCGACATCGTGGCCGTGGCCGTCACCGGCAAGCCGTTCATCTTCGCGGTCGGCGCGGACCTCACGGGCGTCCCCGCGATCCAGACCCGCGAGCAGGCCGAGGCCATCGGCAAGCTGGGCCACGACACGTTCCGCAAGCTCGGTGAACTGGACGTGCCGACCTTCGCGCTGGTCAACGGCGCGGCCATGGGCGGCGGCGTCGAGGTGGCGCTGCACTGCTCGTACCGCACCGTCTCCTCGGGCGTCCCGGCCTTCGCGCTCCCCGAGGCCTTCCTCGGCCTGGTTCCCGGCTGGGGCGGCACGTACCTGCTGCCCCACCTGATCGGCGCCGAGAAGGCCCTCAAGCTGATCGTCGACAACCCGCTCGCCCAGAACAAGATGATCAAGGGCAAGCAGGTCTTCGAGATGGGGATCGCGGACGCGATCTTCGAGCCCGCCGACTTCGTCGAGGAGTCCCTGCGCTGGGCCGCGAAGGTCGTCAAGGGCGACGTCACCGTGGAGCGCCCCGAGGTCGACAAGGGCGAGGCCTGGGACAACGCGGTCAACATGGCCCGCTTCGTGGTCGAGGGCAAGCTGCACGGCGCCGCCCCGGCCCCGGCCCGCGCCGTCGAGCTGGTCGCCGCCGCCAAGACCGCCACCCGTGACGAGGGCTTCGACGCCGAGGACCAGGCGCTCGCGGACCTCATCATGAGCGACGAGCTCAAGGCCGGCCTGTACGCCTTCGACCTCGTGCAGAAGCGCGCCAAGCGCCCGGCGGGCGCGCCGGACAAGTCGCTGGCCCGCAAGGTCACCAAGGTCGGCGTCGTCGGCGCCGGTCTGATGGCCGGGCAGCTGGCCCTGCTGTTCGCGCGCCGCCTGGACGTGCCGGTCGTCATGACCGACCTGGACCAGGACCGCCTGAACAAGGGTGTGGACTACGTCCACGGTGAGGTCGACAAGCTCCTCAAGAAGGGGCGCGTCAACCAGGACAAGGCCAACCACCTCAAGGCCCTGGTCACCGGTTCGCTCACCAAGGACGCCTTCTCGGACGCCGACTTCGTCATCGAGGCCGTCTTCGAGAAGATGGAGGTCAAGCAGCAGGTGTTCGCCGAGGTGGAGGCCGTGGTCTCCCCCGAGGCGATCCTCGCCACCAACACCTCCTCGCTGTCCATCACCGAGATGGCGTCGAAGCTCCAGCACCCCGAGCGGGTCGTGGGCTTCCACTTCTTCAACCCCGTCGCCGTCCTGCCGCTGCTGGAGATCGTCCGCGGCGACCGGACCGACGACGCCTCGCTGGCCACGGCGTTCGCCACGGCGAAGAAGCTGAAGAAGACCTCGGTCCTGTGCAAGGACGCCCCGGCGTTCGTCGTCAACCGTCTGCTCACCCTGTTCATGGGTGAGGTGCTGGGCGCCGTGGGCGAGGGCACGGAGCCCGAGGTCGCTGACCGCGCGGTCGCGCCGCTGGGCCTGCCGATGTCGCCGCTGATGCTGCTCCAGTTGGTGGGCCCGGCAGTCGGTCTGCACGTCGCGGAGACCCTGCACGAGGCGTTCCCGGAGCGCTTCGCGGTGTCCCCGCAGCTGGAGGCCGTGGTCAAGGCGGGCAAGACGGCGATCTTCGCCCCGGACCTGACCATCGACCCCGAGGTGAAGGAGCTCCTCAAGGGCGGGGACTCCCCGTCCGAGGAGAAGGAGATCCTGGACCGGGCCCTGCGCGCCCTGGCCAGGGAGATCCGGATCATGCTGGACGAGGGCGTGGTGGCCGAGGCCGCCGACATCGACCTCTGCCTGATCACAGGCGCCGGCTGGCCCTTCCACACCGGCGGTATCACCCCGTACCTGGACAAGGTCGGCGTGTCCACCGAGGTGAACGGCAAGCCGTTCCACGAGGGCGCCCCGAAGGCCTTCTAGGCCCCCGGTCGCCAAGGGCCCGGCTCCCCGAGGGGAGCCGGGCCCTTACGCCTCTCAGCCTGAGTGTCGGCCGGGTCGAGGAGCTCTTCGAGGACTGAGGGCTGGTGGGCCCCGCACCGGGCGCTCCTCACGCAAGCCTCCACCACGCGCGGAACCCCGCCCGGCACGCGGCCGGGCGGGGTTCCGGGGTTCGGGGGTCAGACCCCCGCAGGGACCCGCTCCCGCCGTTCGCTGACCTCGGGGGACTCCTCCTCGTCGCCGCCCTCCGAGATACCGATCCGGTCGTGCAACCACCGCAGCGGGCGCGGCAGCCACCAGTTCCAGTCACCGAGCAGACGCATGGTGGCGGGCACCATGACCGCGCGCACCAGGGTGGCGTCGACCAGCACCGCGAGCGCGAGTCCGATTCCGATGATCTTCAGGAAGAGCAGCCCCGAGGTGCCCATCGCCACGAGCACCACGCCCAGCAACAGGGCGGCGCTGGTGATGATCCGGCCGGTGCGCTGAAGCCCCAGGGCCACTGATCGGGTGTTGTCGCCACTGCGCAGGTACTCCTCACGCACCCGGCTGAGCAGGAAGAGCTCGTAGTCCATCGCCAGCCCGAAGGAGACGATCATGATGAGCACCAGGTACGTGGGATCGATGGTGCCGACCGGGTCGAACCCGAGCAGCCCGGCGAAGAACCCCTCCTGGAAGCCCCAGATCACCACGCCGAGCGAGGCGCCCAGGGACAGCGCGCCCATGAGGACCGCCTTGACGGGCAGCACCACGGAGCCGAAGGCCAGGAAGAGCAGCACCAGCGTGGAACCGATGATGAACGCGACCGTCTTCGGGGCCTCCTGGACGATCGCGTCCAGGTTGTCCAGCTGCATGGCGGCCACACCGCCCACGAGGGTCTCCTCGGCGCCCTCGGGACCGGGTTCGGCGCGCACGTCACGCACCAGCCGCTGCACCTCGGGGTCGTCCGTGGCGCCCTGGTAGGCGACCTCCACGTGCGCGACGCCCTCCTCCGCCCGGGCGACACTCGTGCGGACCGCGCCGGGCAGGGCGTCGAGGCGCTCCACGTACTCGTCGACCGCGGCCTCGCCACTGTCACCGAGCACCGCCACGTGCAGCCTGCCGACCTGCCCGGCGGGGAAGTCCTCCGCCATGGCCTCGGTACCGACCCTGCTGGAGGCGTCGGCGGGCAGGTAGCGCTGGTCGGTGGCGCCGAACTGGGTTGAGGCGAGCCCGGAGCTGAAGGCCACCAGCACGCAGCCGACGGCGACCAGGGACACGGCGGGGCCCCGCATCACGGTGCGGGCGAACCTCGCCCAGGCCCCCGTGTTCTCGTCGATCACACCCGTCACGGTCCGGCGCGGCAGCGGGAGTGCGAGACGGTCGATCCGGCGTCCCACCACGGCCATCAGGGCGGGCAGGAAGACCAGGGCGGCGATCAGGTCGAAGGCCACCACGGCGATGCCGCCGAAGCCGATGGACTTGAGGATGGGCTGCGGGAAGAACAGCAGGCCCGCGAAGGCGATGCCCACGGTCACCCCGGAGAACGCGACGGTACGACCGGCGGTGTCCACCGTGCGGCGGACCGCGTCGGGGACGGTGCGCCCGCGTCCCAGCTCCTCACGGAAGCGGCTGACCATGAACAGGCCGTAGTCGATGGCCAGCCCCAGGCCGAGGAGGGTGGCGACGTTGATGGCGAAGACCGACACCTCGGTCACGGAGGTGAGCGCGCGCAGGACGGTGAGGGACCCGAGGATCGCCAGGCCGCCGACGGCGAGCGGCACCAGACCGGCGACCAGCCCGCCGAAGATCAGGACCAGCAGCAGGAGCAGGACCGGGAGCGTGATGAGCTCCGCGCGGATGATGTCGCTCTCCGCCGTCTCGGAGAGTTCGTGCTCGACCGCGATGGGGCCGCCCAGGTGGGTCTCCAGCGGGCCGGACTCCAGGGCTCGCGCCGTGGCCTCGTACTGGTGCAGGCGCTCCTCGTGCGTCTCGCCCGTCAGGGTGACCGGCACGTAGGTAGCGTGCATGTCCTCGGACACGAGCATGCCGCGCTCGACCTCCGAGAGGTCCTCGTCCAGGTACAGCTCGTATCCGGCGACCTCCTCGGGCAGGCCGTCGGTGATCCGCTGCACGGCCTGGGCGAAGGTCGGGTTGTCCACCCGCATCTCGTCGCTGCGGTAGACCGCGATGATGTCGATGTCGTCGTGTCCGAGCTCCTCCTGGAGCACGTCCATGGCCCGCGAGGACTCCGAGCCCGGGTCCTCGAACCCGCTCTGGCTGACGTCCGAGAAGACGCCGAGGCCCCACACCGCGGAGAAGGCCGCGAAGAGTCCCGTGAGGGCCAGGATCCACCATCGGCCCCGGTGGGCGCCGAGCCCCAGTCGGCCGAAGAACCCCGTGTGTGTCGGCATGGGCCGCCCTTTCAAGCGAACGCTCGTCATGTTCGTGAACACTGTTTGCTAACGGTGTTCACTTAAGCGTGCAGGCATTACGATGTCAACATCACCGAGACAACCGAAGCGCCTCGACCCTGGCGCGTGAGACGGGGTGTACCGCAGCACATGACGAAACCGCCGGTCACAAGCGACCATCGGACCGGGGGCACCCTGAGCCGCCGCGAGCGTGTGCGCGAGGCCACACTCTCCGAGATCAAGGAGATCGCCCGCAGACACCTCGTGGAGTTCGGGGTCGTCGGGGTCTCCCTGCGCGCGATCGCCCGTGAGATGGGCATGACCGCCCCCGGCCTGTACCGCTACGTGCCCGGGATCGACGCCCTGCTCGTGATGATCACCGCGGAGATGTACGAGGAACTGGCCGACGTGGTGGCCGCCGCCGACGCCAGCATGCCCGTGGAGGACACTGACGGCCGCATCCTCGTCTCCCTGCGCGCCTTCCGGAACTGGGCCATCACCCACCAGGCCGAGTTCTCGGTGATGTTCGGGCCGAGGACCCGACTGGACCCTGAAGCCGACATCACCCGTGCCCTGGAGGCGGGCCGCCGTTTCGGTTCCACCTTCTTCACCCTCTTCGACCGCCTGGTCTCGGAGGAGCGCTTCCCGTTGCCGACGGACGAGGAGATCCCGGACGCGCTCCGCCCGGAGCTGCGTTCCTTCGCCGACTCCGTCGGATTCACCTCGCCCGACATCTCCGAGGGCGCCGTCATGGTCCTCACCGCGTGCTGGGTGCGCCTGTATGGCGTGGTCTGTATGGAGGTGTTCCAACATCTGAGTTTCGTGGTCGGGGACATGGAACCGTTCTTCGAGTCCGAGCTGCAGAACATGGCGAAGGACCTCGGGGTTCGCTATTCCGCACCCAGTGAGGCGGGGGGAGCCTGACCGGGACCCGTTCGTTCAAGCCCCATACTGGAGGTCTGCGGCAATTGCCGGATTCGTGGGTACGAATCCGGCATGCCGTTCCCGTGTAGGCGCGACGACGAGGACGATCCCGTGGAGAACCGAACCGGAGCTGACCAGCCCGGGGAGAATCCTCCCCACCCGGACCGGACCGGTGCCCAACAGCGTCCGCCCGAAGACCCGGGCACGTCCCGCCACGACGCCCCGAGCCCCTGGGCACCCGAGGCCCAGTTCCCGCAGGACCCGGAGTCGGACCCGTCCGCACCCCAGGCAGCTCGGACGCCGCACACAGGGCCCGTGTCCCCGCAGGACCATCCGCCCAACCCGCACCAAGGGCCTCAGCCGCCGCACGTCCCGCAAGGCCCTCCGGGCCCCCAGAGACCCCAGGGGCTTCCCCAGGGCCCACCGCCCGCCACTCCCCCGCACCCACACGTCCCCGGTACTCAGGCCCCACAAGCAGCAGATCCGGCTCAGGAATCTCAGGCTCCACCTGCCCCGCAGGCGCCACACGGACAACAGGCCGCACACGGGCCTCAGGCACCGCAAAGCCCACAGGGGTCACAGGGGCCGCACGCTCCACTGGAGCCGCAGCCGGGACAGCCCCAGGCGGGTCCCACACACACCTCACAAGCGAACCCGCCGCAGGGACCGCCACACCCACAGGCCCCTGGTCCTCACGCGTCCCCTGCTGCGCAGGGGCCACACGGGCAGCAGGCGGCACACGGGTCACAGGGGCACCAGTTCGGCGCTCAGGCGCCGCACACGGCGCGAGGGCGGCAGTGGGGTCTCCCCCAGCCCACCCCCGGAGCGAACCCGCCCCAGGCCCCCCGGACGAACGTGGCGTGGGGACCTCCTCGGCCGCCGCACGCCCCGCAGGGGTACCAGGCGCCCGCACCCCCGTGGGCCCAGGGGCAGCCCCCGGCACACGTGCCGACGTACCACCCGCAGCCGCAGTGGGGGACGTACCCGCCGCCGCGCCGGGACCGGGGCAGAGCCGTGCTGGTGGCGGCGTTCTCGGCGGCCTCGGTCGCCCTGGTCGCGCTCGTCGCCAGCGTCGTCATCGTGGTGAACACCCCGCAGGAGGACGTCTCCACGGGCGGGACCGACCTGTCCGCGTTCTACGACACCTCCCTGTACGCCCAGCCGCACCCGGCGGAGGTCGACATCGTCGACCACCCGCTCTACGGCGTCGCCATGCCCGAGTCGGTCGACTGCGGCCTGCCGGAGCTGCGCACCGACTCGGACGACTCCTGGGAGGCGTTCGCCAACGAGGCCGGGACCTGCCTGAACGAACTGTGGGCGCCGGTCATGGACGAACTCCGCCTGGACCCCGAACTACCCGAGATCACCGTCACCGACGAGGCCCTGGAGACGGACAGCGAGGACTCCTTCACCCTGGCCTACTACGAGAGCGACCGGGGCCTCATCACCGTGGTCCTGCCCAACGTGCGCCAGGTCGGCGAGCAGATCCCCGACACCCACCAGGCGGACGTGTGGCTCGCGCTGATGGGCCACGAGTACGCCCACCACGTGCAGTACGCCACCGGCATCCTGACCATCTCCCACGACCTCCGCCGCAGCGCGGGCAGCGAGGCCGACGAGCTGGACACCCTGCGCCGCACCGAACTCCAGGCCGAGTGCATGGCCGGGATCGGGCTGCGCGGCCTCACGGACCCCGGGGGCGACTCCCTGGACGTGGTCAACCTCCACTTCAACGGCGGCGGTGACCTCGACACCCACGGCAGTGCGGCCAACCGGGCGTACTGGCTGGAGTCCGGGTACACCAGCCCGACCGTGGGCGGGTGCAACACCTACGACGCGGCCGCCGGGGACGTGACCTGACCTCAGCCCTGTCCGAGGATCCGCCGGTAGGCCTCCCAGTCCCGGAACTTCACGCGTTCCCCCCGCTCCAGGTCCGCGGCCTGGTCGGCCTCGGCGGTGTCGATGCGCAGCCAGCCCTCGTAGTCGCTGTGCCGCAGCCCCCGGTCGTCCAGCACCCGTTCCAGGGCCACGGGTTCGGGGGCCGCGTCACGCAGGCCGGGGGCGTCCTCCAGCAGCGCGCGGACGGTCCCGGCGGCGTCGGACTTGTTCGTGCCGATCACCCCGCTGGCGCCCCGCTTGATCCACCCCGCGACGTAGTCACCCGGCACCGGTGCTCCCCCGGCGTCCAGCACCCGGCCCTCCTCGTGCGGCACGGTCCTCGCGCCGGAGTCGAAGGGCACACCTTCGAGGGGCACTCCGGCGTACCCGACCGAGCGCAGCACCATACCGACGTCCATCACCTCGTGCTCACCGGTCCCCTCCAGGTGTCCCTCCGGGGTGAGCCGGGTGCGCTCGACCCGTAGGCCCCGCACGCGGTCCTCACCCAGGATCTCCACGGGTCGGGACCAGAAGTGCAGTTCCACGCGGCGCGGGCGCCCCTCTGGGGCGCGCTCGGCCTGTTCGCGCAGCAGCCTGAGGTTGGTGCGCGCCGCCCGGGACACGTCGCGCAGCCCGGGGCGGTCGGCCCCGATCTCGGTCAGGTCGATGTCCACCTGTTCGGGGCGCACCACGATGTCCGCGCCGGGGAGGTCCAGCAGGTCACGGAGTTCGGGCGCGGTGAACTTGGCCTGGAGCGGGCCCCGGCGGGCCAGGAGGTGGATCCTGCGCACGCGGCTGGCGGCGAACACCTCCAGCACGGCCTCGGGAACGTCCGTGTGCCGGAGCTCGTCGGCGGTCTTGGCCAGGACACGGACCACGTCGAGGGCCACGTTGCCCGCCCCGACGACCGCGACCTCCTCGGCGTCGAGGGAGAAGTCGTCCCACGTGTTGTCGGGGTGGCCGCAGTACCAGTTGACGAAGTCGGTCGCGGCGACGCTGCCGGGCAGATCCTCACCGGCCACGCCCATGCGCCGGTCCACGCTGGCCCCGGTCGCGTAGACGACGGCGTGGTGGGACCGGGCCAGGTCGGCGCGGGTGAGGTCGGTGCCGAACTCGACGCCGCCGACGAACCGCACGTGCGGGTGCTCCAGAACCCTGCGCAGCGTCCGCGCCACGCCCTTGATCTTGGTGTGGTCGGGCGCCACCCCGTAGCGGACCAGGCCGTAGGGGGTGGGCAGCCGGTCCACGATGTCCACCCGGACCGGCACGCGGCGCTGGCGGGTGAGGGCGTCGGCGGCGTAGACCCCGGCCGGGCCGGAGCCGATCACGGCCACCCTGAGCGGAGTCTCGTCCTGCGGGCTGGGCTGGTCGGTCATGCACCCATTCTGGCAGCACCGGAGGCGGTTCCGGTGCTGCCAGAAAGGTGTGGATCAGGCCTTCTCGTCGGCCAGTTCGGGGTGTCGGCCGCCGCGCTCGCCGTACCGGGACACGGTCTCGGTGAGCTTGCGGGACAGTTCCTGCGGGGTCAGGCCCTGCTGCTGGAGGATGCGGTCGCGCTTGGCGTGGTCGAGGAACTCCTGCTCGATGCCGAAGGTCCGCACGGGCACGTCCACCTCGTGGTCGCGCAGCAGGCGGGCCACGGCGTCCCCGACGGCGCCGGTACGGCCGTTGTCCTCCACGACCGCGACCACGGAGTGCTCGGCGGCCTCGGCCACCAGGGCCTCGTCCAGCGGCTTGACCCAGCGCGGGTCGATCACCGTGACGCCGATGCCCTGGTCGGCCATGCGGTCGGCCACCTCACAGGCGACCTGGGCCATGGTGCCCACCCCGACGATGAGCAGGTCCTTGCCGTGACCGCCGTCGGTGGCGCGGCGCAGCAGGTCCATGCGGCCGACCTTGCCGATCTCGGGCAGTTCCTCGGCGACGGCGCCCTTGGGGTAGCGCACGACGGTGGGGGCGTCCTCCACGGCCACGGCCTCGCGCAGCAGGGCGCGCATGCGGACGGCGTCACGCGGGGCGGCCAGGCGGAGTCCGGGGACGACCTGGAGGATGGACATGTCCCACATGCCGTTGTGGCTGGCGCCGTCGTTGCCGGTGACGCCCGCGCGGTCCAGGCAGAAGGTGACGCCCTGGCGGTGCAGGGCGGCGTCCATGAGCACCTGGTCGAAACAGCGGTTGAGGAAGGTCGCGTAGACGGCGACCACCGGGTGCAGGCCGTTCATCGCCATGCCGGTGGCGGCGGTGGCGGCGTGCTGCTCCGCGATCCCGACGTCGAAGACGCGGTCGGGGTAGGCGTCCGCGAACTTGTTCAGACCGGTCGGGTGGAGCATCGCGGCGGTGATGCCGACGATGTCCTCGCGCTCGCGGCCCAGCTCCACCATGGTGTCGGCGAAGACCGACGTCCACTTCTCGACCTTGGGGCCGGGCTTGGCCTCACCGGTGTCGATGTCGAAGGGGCCGGGGGCGTGGAACTGGTCCTCGTCGTGGTTCTCGGCCGGGGCGTACCCCTTGCCCTTCTGGGTGATGACGTGGACGATCACCGGTCCGCCGAAGTCGCGGGCCCGGCGCAGGGCCTTCTCCACGGCGGGCTCGTCGTGGCCGTCGATGGGGCCCAGGTACTTCAGCCCCAGGTCCTCGAACATCATCTGCGGCTGGATGGTGTCCTTGAGGCCCTTCTTGAGGCCGTGCAGGGCCTCGTAGAGGGGCTGGCCGACCACCGGGGTGCGGTTGAGGGTGTTCTTGGCCAGGTCCAGCGCCTGCTCGTAGCCGGGGGTCATGCGCAGCGAGGAGAGGTGGTCCGCCAGGCCGCCCATCGTGGGCGAGTAGGAGCGGCCGTTGTCGTTGACGACGATGACCAGGCGCCGGTTCCGCTTCTCCGCGATGTTGTTCAGGGCCTCCCAGGCCATGCCGCCGGTGAGGGCGCCGTCCCCGATGACGGCGACCACGGTCCGGTCGGTACGGCCCTGGACCTCGTTGGCCTTGGCCATGCCGTCGGCGTACGACAGCGAGGTGGAGGCGTGGGAGTTCTCGATGAAGTCGTGCTCGGACTCGGCGCGGGAGGGGTAGCCGGACAGGCCGCCCTCGGACTTCAGGTCGCTGAAGTCGTGGCGGCCGGTGAGGACCTTGTGCGCGTAGGCCTGGTGGCCGGTGTCGAAGAGAATGGGGTCCTTCGGTGAGTCGAAGACCCGGTGCAGCGCGATGCTCAGCTCGACGACGCCGAGACTGGGACCGAGGTGCCCCCCTGTCTGGGAGCAGGAGTCGACCAGGAAGTCCCTGATCTCCCGGGCCAGCACAGGGAGCTGGTCGGCCGGGAGCTTCTTGAGCGCTTCCGGATTGTGTATCGACTCGAACAGTGTCACTGTCTCGTCAGTCCCCTCGTCCAGCGTGTCCACGTTACGTTTGCCGCTCCGGCCCCTGACGTGGGCCGGACATGGCTACCGACAGGTATACGTACCCGAGTTTATGGGCCTTCGCCCGCGGGTCACACCCGGCGTCCCCCCGAGGCTACGGATCTGACGGTACCCCCGGCACAAGGGTGTGGCCCTTACGGAGGACACCGCCGGGGCCCGCACCCGCCTCGGAGGTTTCGGCGTAGATTACTCCCTCTTGGGAGCGGGTTTACCTGATACGGCCCGAGTGGCCGAGGTTAGCCGAGCGCGGCCTGTGCGAGGAGGCCGATCGCGGAGACGGTCACCACACACAGCAGGGCCCTGCGCATCAGCCCCGGGTCGACCCACCGGCGGATCCGGTTTCCGACGAGGAACCCCAGGCCCACGCAGGGGATGGCGGCGACCCCGGCCGCGGCGGTACGGGCGTCCAACTGCCCGCCGATTCCGAGGGACACCAGGGAGAGGGCACCGCCGAGCAGGAAGAACGCGGCCAGGGTGGCGCGCACGCGCTCCGGCGGTTCGTGCTGGTAGAGCAGCGCCATGGGCGGTCCGCCCACCGAGGTGGCGGTGCCCGCGAACCCCGAGAGGGTGCCCGCCGTGACCAGGGAGACCGGGGTGATGCGCACCCGGAAGGACCGCACGGTCAGGGCGACGGCCACGAGCACCATGACGCCGACCACCGCCGCGAGGGCGCGGGGTTCGAGGACCGCCACGACCCACACCGCCAGCACGGTTCCCGGAACGCGGGCGGGCAGCCCCCAGGCGAGGCCGCGCCAGTCCACGTGGCGCCACTCCTGGACGAGGGTGAGCATCGGCAGGACGATCACGGCGATCAGGAGGGAGCCGGGCATGAGTGTGGGGTCGAGGAAGGAGATCACCGGGGCGGCGACCAGACCGAGGCCGAGCCCGACCATGCTCTGGACGGCCGCCCCGGCGAGGACGGCGGTGGCCGCGGTCAGGAGGAAGACCCAGGCGTCGATCTGCCCGAACAGGGTGTGGGGCGTGGGTGTGAGGAGATCAGCGAACATGAGGGGACGACGGTATATCCCCCTCTGGCCGATCGGGATTAGGAGATAGGGAGATGGGACGACGTCGCCTCCATAGCGACGCACCTCGCACACTTCGCGCACGTGGGAGGGCCCGGACCGGTGGGAGTGGGAACCGGCCCGGGCCCCGCGAACGGCCGGGGAGGACGGCCGCCGCGATGGGGGAAGGCTAGGCGCCGCCCCTGGCGTGGGTCCTGCGTCCGCGACGGGAGACGGCGTCGAGCACGACCGCGATCAGCAGGACCGCCGCCGTGATCATGAAACGCACCGAGGTGTCCATCTGGAGCAGCAGCAGACCCGAGGTGATGGCACCCAGCACCAGGCCGCCGAGCAGGGCCGAGTAGGCGTTCCCCCGCCCGCCGAACAGGCTCGTGCCGCCGATCACGGCCGCCGCGATGGCCATCATCAGTTCGGCGCCGCCGCCCGTGGAGACGCTGGCCGCGAAGTTGCGGGAGACCAGCATGACGCCGCCGAGCGCGGCCAGGGTGGAGGCGATCCCGAAGACGGAGATCCGGATCAGGTCCACGTTGATCCCGGCCCGGCGCGCCGCCTCGGAGCTGCCGCCCACGGCGTAGACCATGCGGCCGTAGCGGGTCTTGCGCAGCACCAGGTCCAGCACCACCACGAAACCCACGAAGATGAGGAAGGCGAGCGGTACGCCCTTGTACTGGTTGAGGACCCACACGCCGCCCGCCAGCGGCAGGGAGAGCAGGAGGGTGCGGAACAGCACCTCGGCCAGGGGCTTGTACGGCAGGCCGGCCGAGCGGCGTCTGCCCTCGACCACCAGGACCGAGAGCAGGTAGAGGCCCACGGCGAGCAGGACCAGGAACCAGCCCACCACCGGGACGAAGTAGGTCTGGGTGAGCATCGCGATGGCGCCGCTGGAGCTGGTGTTGATGCTCCCGTCGCCGCCCATGAGGTAGAGGTGCACACCCTGCCAGCCGAGCAGCCCGGCGAGGGTGACCACGAAGGCCGGTACGCCCATCTTCGCGAAGACGAACCCGTGGAGCAGACCCACGAGGAGGCCGACGGCCACGGCCGCTCCGACCGCCGCCCACTCGGACCAGCCGTGCCGGACCGCGAGGACCGCCAGGACCCCGGCGGACAGTCCCGCCACCGATCCGATGGACAGGTCGATCTCACCGAGCAGCAGGACCATGATGACGCCTGTGGTCATGAGGCCGATCGCGGCGATCTGCACGGTCAGGTTCGACAGGTTCTGCGGGGACAGGAACCGGTCGTTCATCGACTGGAAGACGACGGCGATCAGCAGGAGGCCGACGATGACCGGCGCCGCGCCGAGCTCCCCTCCCCTGAGATTGCGTCGCAGGGCCCTGAGCCATCCGCCGGGCGAGGCGACGGTGGCCAGCAGGCGGGGGTCGCGCCGGGGTTCGCTCGCCGTCACGGACGTGTCGCCGTCCTGGGAGGTGTGTGTCTGCTGGCTCATTCCTTGTCCTTCGTGGCCGTGGCCGATGAGCCGGTACGGGTGGATCGACGGGTCACCGGGTTGTCGGAGGCACCGGTGATGGCGGCCACGATCTCCTCGTAGCTGGTCGAGGCGATGGGGAAGTCGCCCGCGTTGCGGCCGAGGCGGAGCACGACGGCACGGTCCGCGACGGCACGGACGTCGGCCATGTTGTGGCTGATCAGGACGACCCCCAGCCCCTGGTCGCGCAGGCGCTCGATGAGGTCGAGGACCTGGGCGGTCTGGGCGACGCCCAGCGCGGCGGTGGGTTCGTCGAGCATGACGACGCGGGGCTGGCCCAGCAGGGACCGGGCGATGGCGATGATCTGCCGCTGCCCGCCGGAGAGGGCGGCGACGGGGATCCGCAGGTCGGGGATGCTCACCGACAGGGAGTCGAGGAGCTCCACGGCCCGCCGTTCCATCTCGACCTCGTCGAGGGTGCCGGGGAAGTGGAGGCGCTCGTTGCCCAGGAAGAGGTTGCCGACGATGTCCAGGTTGTCGCAGAGGGCGAGGTCCTGGTAGATGGTGGCGATCCCGAGGCGTTGGGCGTCGGCGGGCGCCCCGATGGTGACCGGCGTGCCGTCCCAGAGGACGGTGCCGCCGCTGTCGGCCGGGTGCGCTCCGGCGATGACCTTGACGAGGGTCGACTTGCCCGCGCCGTTGTCCCCGAGCAGGGCGACCACCTCCCCCGGGTCGACCTGGAAGTCGACCTCGGAGAGGGCCTTGACGGCCCCGAAGGTCTTGGAGATCCCGGACAGTTCCAGGACGGGTGTGCTCATGTGCCTGTTTCTCTCTCTCGCCCCGGCGGGACGGGGCCGGTCGCTCCACGCGGCCCGGCCCTCGCGGGGCGTCGCGTCCGGGCCGCCTCCGGCAGCGGGGCGGCCCGGACGTCGGATCTGGCTAGAGGGCTTCCTTGCAGAAGTCGAAGTCGGCGTAGTCGTCGGTGCAGATCTGCTCGATGGTGTAGAAGCCGTCGGAGACGACCGTGTCCGCGATGTCGTCGACGGTGACCGCGACGGGGTCGAGCAGGACGGAGTCGACCTTCTCGCCGTCCGCGTCCTCGACCTCGGTGACGCTGTGCTCACCCGCTTCGAGGTCGTCGCCGGTGGCCAGGGAGACGGCCATGGCGGCGGCGATCTCGGCCTCGGGGCGGATGGCCTTGTAGACGGTCATGTACTGCTCGCCGGAGACGATCCGCTGGATGCCGTGCAGCTCGGCGTCCTGTCCGGTGACGGGTGGGAGGTCGTCGACGGAGACCCCGGCGCTGCGCAGGGCGGAGATGATGCCCGCCGCCATGCCGTCGTTGGCCGAGTAGACGCCGACGATCTCGTCCAGGCCGAGGGAGGTGATGGCGCCCTCCATCTGGCTGTTGGCCTCGTCCGGTGACCAGTCGGGGGTGTCGAACTCCTGGCCGATCTCGACCTGGCCCTCGAAGATCTCGTGGGCGCCCGCCTTGAAGTCGCCCGCGTTGGGGTCGGTCGGTGAGCCGTTGATCATGACGATCTGGCCGTCACCGGCGGTCCCCTCCTGTTCGAGGGCGCCCAGCAGGGCCTCGGCCTGGACCTGACCGACCCGGAAGTTGTCGAAGGAGACGTACATGTCGACACCGCCCTGGGCGAGGCGGTCGTAGGCCACCACGGGCACCCCCTGGCCGCGTGCCTCGTTCACGGTTCCGGCGGCGGCCTCGGAGTCGACGGCCCCGAGCACGAGCACGTCGACCCCGGCGGTCAGCATCGCCTGGGCCTGGGTCTGCTGTTCGTCGACGTCCTGGTCGGCGTTGGCGTACGAGAGCTCGCAGTTGGGACAGAGGTCCGTCAGCGCCTCCTCGAAGTACGGCTTGTCGAAGGCCTCGTAGCGGGCGGTCTGGAGCTCGGGGAGCAGCAGGCCGACGTGGAATCCCTCCTCGATGCTGTGGGTCTGGGTCTCACCGGCGGAGTCGTCCGTGGTGAGCGAACCGCAGGCGGTGGCGAACAGGGCCAGGGCCGCACCGGCGGCGGCGACGCCCAGGGGTGCGGTGGGGCGACGGTGTGGGGAGCGTCTCGTGGTCAACGCGGGGGGCCTCTCTTGCGGAACCAGCGCGGATGAGAATGCGCGATCGATGGTGTGAAGTAGAACCCCGCGTCCACCTTGTCGTCAACTGTTGAACACATAACCGAAACATCACGAGTCTTGAGTTCACAAGGTTAAATCAGCATCGACGCAGGCCAGGACGCTTGCCGCCAAGGTGAACACCGTACGGGAGGGTCGGGAACCTCGGGACGGGCGCCCTCGGGGCGCGGCCGGGAGGTCCGGGTTCAGCTCAGGCTGTGCGCGGCCGTGAGCAGCGCGCCACGGATGGACGCGTCCTCGCCCAGGGCACTGGTCCCCAGTTCGAGCTGGGCCAGGGCGCCGCCCAGGGTTCCCAGCTCCATCGACCTGCGCATGGGCACCAGCAGCAGGTCCCCCGCCTCGGCCAGGTCGCCGCCGACCACCACGCGGTCCGGGTTGAACAGGTTGGCCATGATCGCCACTCCCTGGCCCAGGGCGCTCCCCGCCTCCGCGACGATGCGGCGGCTGCCGGGGTCGCCCTCCCGCGCGGAGGCGACCATCTCCCGCAGCAGGGCCCGGTCCGTGCTGGCGGCGAGGTCGTGGGTCCGGGGCAGCATGTTCAGCAGGTACCCGGTACCCACGAAGGTCTCCAGGCAGCCCCGGTTGCCGCAGCGGCAGACCTGGCCGCGCGGGTCCAGGCCGATGTGCCCGATCTCGCCCGCCGTACCGCCCGCGCCCCGGAAGAGTCGACCGGACATGACGATGCCCGCGCCCACGCCCTCCCCGAGGATCAGGTGGATGACGTGGTCGGCCCCACGGGCGGCGCCCAGCTCCCGTTCGGCCACCACCGCGAGGTTGGCGTCGTTCTCGGCCAGCACCGGCACGCCGAGCCGCTCCCCCAGCGCCTCCGCAGGGCGGAACCCCGCCCACCGGGGCAGGCAGGAGATGGCGCCGACCTCGCCGGTCCCGGGCGCGATCGGCCCCGGGACGGAGGCCACCACGGAGGTGACCGTGCCCAGGTCGATCCGGGCGCCCAGCAGGGCGGTCTCGGTCAGCCAGGCGGCCCGGCGCACGGCCCTCCCGGCGTCGACGGCCACCTCGTAGGCGATCGCCTCGCGGGCCAGCACGTTGCCTTCGCTGTCACCGACCGCCACACGGATCCGGTCGTCGCCGAAGTCCACGGCCACGACGGTGCCCGGCGGCCTGAGGAGGGTGACGGCCCGGGCCCGGCGGCCGTTGGAGGAGGTGTCGCGCACGGACACGGTCCCGGCGGCGCGCAGGCCCCGCACGATGTTGGAGACGCTGGCCGCCGACAGCCCCGTGGCACGGGCCAGTTCGGCCTGGGTGCGGGTTCCGTCGCGGCGCAGCACGTCCACGACGCGCCGTTGGTTGGCCTCCCGCAGCGCGGACTGGGATCCGGGGGTCGTGCCGGCCTCGGTCACCACGTGCCCCGTCTCCGTCCGCTCGCTCCGGCGTTGTTCCGTCGAATGTTACAAGCATTGAACGGGGAACCGGACCTTCGAGCCCCGGCCCGGTCCGGCGACCACGGCCATGCCCTAGGTTCGTTGGCATGGAGAGGGTGAGCACCGACCGGCCCGGGTGGGCGGAGGACGTGGCCGGGGCGGTTCTGGGCGCCGACCGGCGGGGACCGCTCGTCCGGGTCGTGGCGGTGGAGGGGCGTTCCGGGTCGGGCAAGAGCATGGTGGCCGCTCGGGTGTGCCGCGCGCTGGCCGACCGGGACGAGCCGGTGGCCCTGGTGACGATGGAGGACCTCTACCCGGGCTGGGAGGGGCTGGCCGAGGCGCCCGCCCTGCTCAGGTCGTGGGTACTGCTGCCCCTGGCCGAGGGGCGCCCGCCCGCCTGGCACCGGTACGACTGGAAGCACGGGGCGTTCGGTGCGGAGCGGGTCACCCTCCCCGCCGCCCTCGTCGCACGCGGGGGCACCCTGGTCGTGGAGGGGTGTGGTTCGGGGGCGGCCCCCGTGCGCGACCTCCCGGACCTGCTGGTGTGGGTGGAGGCCGACGCGCGGACGCGGGCCCGCAGGCTCGACGCCCGGGAGGACGCGGACACCTACGCCCCGCACCGTGCGTCGTGGGCCCGCCAGGAGAACGCCCTGTACGCCTGCGACCCGCCTCGGGACCGCGCCGACCTGCTGGTCGAGAACGGTCCTCAGTAGTCCTTGACGGGCGGGCGCGAGCAGAGTTCGCGGGCGCGCCGGATGTCGGCGTCCATCGTGCGCAGGCCCGCCGCCAGCGCCTGCCCCTGGAGGGGGATGTTGCGCAGACGCAGGTCGCGCGCCTCACGCGCGGAGGACCCCCCGAAGCTCCCGTTCTCCCTGAACCTCATGATCAGCGCGACGCTCCCCGCGGCGAGGGACGACAGGAAGAACAGCATGCCCAGTCCCGAACCGTTGAGCGCCACTCCGAGGACCAGGGACAGGAACAGGAAGACGATGGCCGCCGCCAGGAACATCGTCCTGATCCTGGAGATCTGCCCCGACTCCGAGGCCGCGGCGGCCAGCGAACTGTGTTCACGCCGCAGGGACTCCCGCTGTTCCGCCCACACCCTGCGCTGTCGGATCAGGGTCACCACGGCCGACAGGGAACCGTAGACCGCCGCCGCGTACCCCGCCCGTCGGGCCCCCGAGGAGAGCTCGACGCGTGACCAGAGCGCGCTCGTCCAGTCCAGGGCGCCGGGCATGTCCCCCGGGTCCGGGGGCACCATGAGATCGGGGTTGAGCAGGAAGGTGAGCGCCAGCGCCGGGTCCATCCGACCCTCGAACCCGCGCCAGCCGTTGAGGTTCTGGGCCAGTTCCCGGTGGAAGGCCATCCCGGTCCGCTCGGCCTCCTCGACGTCCCGGGCCAGTCTGCGCAGCTCCGGGCCGTCCTCGTGCCGGTGCTCCGCCATCTGCCGCAGCAGCTGCGGCCGGGCCAGCAGCATGAGTTCGTTGGCCTCGTGCCCGCCGGTGATCAGCGGACGCGGGTCGTGGAAGAGCTCCCGCAGCCCGGCGAGGGTGAGTTCGTGCCCCCGGAAGAGGGGTGGCAGGTCCGGACAGGCCTGGGCGACGAAGGACGCCACGGCCATGTTCGCGTCCCGGACCTCCCTGCGGAACAGGGAGCGGTCCACCTTGGTGTCGTTGATGTCGTTCATGACCCAGGAGCCGAGCATGGCCCGCTCGGCCGGGTCTCCGAGGATCATCACCGCCTCGGTCCAGTGCTCCTGCATGGCGGCGGCCAGCGGCTCGATCCTGGTGAAGCGCACCCCCGCGAAGCGGTAGGGCGGGACGCCCTCATCGGGGTCCGTGTCGGGCGCCGACGGACCGTAGGAGCTCTGGAGCCGTACCAGTGACGGCGGCGGGGTGAGGTACGCGGGCCTGCCCGAGGGCGGTGCGGCCGCGTGGTGCGGCGGCGCCTCGGGTGACGGGGGCCGGGGCGCGTCCCCTTCCGGACCGGGGGACGGCGGCTCCGACGACTGACCGGCGGAACCGGGAGCGGTCCCCGCGACCAGGTGGTGGAGGAGGGCGGGCGCGTCCGGGCGCCGCCTCGGGTTCTTGTCCAGGCAGGCCAGGACGGTGTCCAACAGTGGCCCGGACAGGTCCCCGGTGTCGGGTTCCCCCGAGAGCACCCTGGCAATGCGCGCGGCCTGGGTGGGGCCGTGGAAGGCGTCCCGACCCGTGGCGGCGAACACCATCACCGACGCCCAGGAGAAGACGTCCACGGCCGCGGTGAGACGCATCCCCTCCAGCTGTTCCGGTGCCATGTACCCGACCGTGCCGACGATGCCGCTGGCGGTCACGGAGGTGGACTCCACCGCGCGGGCGATCCCGAAGTCGATCACCCGGGGCCCGTCCGAGGCGAGCATGATGTTGTCCGGCTTCAGGTCCCGGTGCACCACACCCGCCGCGTGGATGGCCGCGAGCGCGGTGGCCGTGGCGACGGCGAGGCGCTGGAGCTCGGCACCGGTGCGGGGTCCCTCGACGGTCACGGCCCGGTGGAGGGTGGGCCCGTCGATGAACTCCGTGGCGATCCAGGGCTGCGCGGCGTCGGGGTCGGCGTCCAGGATCGTCGCGATACAGAACCCGCTCACCCGGCGGGCCTGATCCACCTCGGCGGCGAAGCGGCGCCGCATGTCGGTGTCACTGGACCAGTTGGCGTGCAGGAGCTTGACGGCGGCGCGGGTACCGTCCTCGGCCTCACCGAGGAACACCTCCCCGAAACCGCCCCTGCCCAGCGATCGCGTCAGGGTGTACGGACCGACCGCGCGGGGGGCGGGCGTCAAGTCCGTGGTCTCGTCCACGAGCGCGTCCTTCCTTGTCTCTCTTGTCCTGCCGTCCGGACGGTGGGGCCCGAGCCCGCCGACCGGATCAGCTGGAGGTGATTCTGCGTGCCTGGGCCAGGTCCGTGCGGATGCGCTCCACTCCGCTGGTCAGCTGGGGCAGCTGGTGGTTGGAGTTGTGCAGGTCCAGGAGCCGCTGCCGCCGACGGTCGGCGGGTCCGCACAGCACCAGGCGTGTCATGAAGGCGCCGACCAGACCGACCAGACCGAGCAGCGCGACCCACATCATGAGGTCGGGGATCACCTCCCACACGGGCATCACGGTGAGGAAGAGGCCGAGGGGGAGGCCGATGAGGGAGATCCGGCACCAGTGGATGATCCGCCCGGTCCGGTTCTGGAGCTCCACCTTGCCCACGAGCCCCTCGTGGGCGGTGGACACCTCGGCGTAGCGGCCCTCCCAGTAGCGGCGCTGCCTGGCCAGAGCCTGGAGGGTGCCCAGGGAACCGTAGACCGCCGCCGCGTATCCGGCGCTCTCGGGGGTGCTGGCGTTCGACACCCGCTGCCACAGGATGTCCACCCACTCGGCGACCCCGGAGTCACCGTTGTCGTCGGGCGGGACCATCAGGTGCGGGTTCAGGAGCAGGGCCAGGACCAGCGCCGGGTTGACGTTGGGCTGGCTCGACCGCCACCCCACGAGCTGCTGGGAGAGCTGTCCGTGCAGGAGGGTCCCGGCGTTCTCACCCCGGTCCAGGTCCTCCGCGAGCCGCTGGTACTCGACGCTCTCGGGGCTCTGGTGGGCGCTCAGGATCCGCAGGAGTTCGGGCCGGGCCAGCAGGACCATCTCGTTGCTGAGCGGGGCACCGGTCAGGAGCGGCCCGGGGTCGGAGAACAACGCCCGGAGTTCGGCCAGGGACACACCCCGGCCCCGGAAGACGGGCGGCAGGTCGGGGCGGACCTGGGCGACGAACGAGGCGACCGCGAGGTTGGCGTCCCGGACCTCGCGACGGAACAGGGAGCGGTCGACACTGGTGTCGCCCAGGTCGTCCATCAGCCAGGCACCCAGGGCCGCGCGCTCGCCCGGTTCGCTGAAGACCTTGACGGCGGCGCCCCAGTTCTGCTGCATCGCCTCGGCCAGGTGGGCGGGGTCGTGGAACCGGAGACTGACGAAGTGGTAGGGCGGTGCCGCTCCGAAGTGGCCGCTGTTCGGGCCGCGGAACCCGCTGGGAGGCGGGTACGCGCCGGAGGCCGCCGACGGGTACGCGCCGCTCGGCGGCGGGGTGTGCGCGCCGCCGGGGGCCGACGGATACGGGCCTGACGACCGGGCGTGGGCGGACGCCTCGGGCGCGTCGGAGGGAGCCGTGCGCGTGTAGTTGCGGGTGGGGGCCGCCTGGGCGGTTCCGGCCACCCTGGTGGGGTCCACGGGGGGAACGCCGGTGGGCTGTTGTCCGGCGACCCTGGTGTGGTCGACACCGACGCGGGTACGGGCGTCGGACGAGGGCGCGACCGCGGTGTGCGTGTGGTCGGAGTCCGGGCCGGGGGCGACCGTGGTGGGCGTGTGGTTCCCACCGGTGGCCCGGGCCGGAGTGGCACCGGACGGAGCGGAGATGACCCATCGCATGAGGGTCTCGGCGTCGGGCCGGGCCGAGGGGTCCTTGTCCAGGCAGGCCCGGAGGGTGGCGCCGAACGCGCCGTCCAGGCCGGCGAGGTCGGGTTCCCCGCCCAGGATGCGGGCGATGCGCGCGGCCTGGGTCGGGCCGGGGAAGGCCTCGCGGCCGGTGGCGGCGAACACCATCACCGAGGCCCAGGCGAACACGTCCACCGCGGCGGTCAGCCGGGCCCCCTCCAGCTGCTCGGGGGCCATGTACCCGATGGTGCCGACCACCCCGCTCGCCGTCACCGAGGTCGACTCGACCGCACGGGCGATCCCGAAGTCGATCACCCGGGGCCCGTCCGGAGCCAGCATGATGTTGTCCGGCTTCAGGTCCCGGTGCACCACACCCGCCGCGTGGATGGCGGCCAGGGCCGTCGCGGTGCCCACCGACAGGCGTTGGAGCTCCACTCCCGTGCGCGGGCCGTCGGCTTCGACGGAGGCCTGGAGGGTGGGGCCGTCGATGAACTCCGTGGCGATCCACGGCTGGGCCGCGTCGGGGTCGGCGTCCAGGATCGTGGCCACGCAGAACCCGCTCACCCGGCGGGCCTGATCCACCTCGGCGGCGAAGCGGCGCCGCATGTCGGCGTCGCCGGACCAGCTGGCGTGCAGGAGCTTCACCGCGGCCAGAGTGCCGTCCGCGGCCTCACCGAGGAACACCTCCCCGAAACCGCCACGCCCCAGGGAGCGCAGAAGTCGGAAGCCTCCGACCTCCTCCACTCGCATGGCCTGGTCCTGAGGGTCGTCCACAGCCCGCCCCGTCTCTCGTACGTCGTTCTGGCGCCCCGGGCGGGGCGCCATGTCAGGGTGCCACAGAGAACTGACCGCCCGTACACGGTCCCGGTTCCGGTCTCCCCGTATCCGATGCCCGGCCGTTACCTCCGGGTATCGGCGTGGTCGCCCCGCAGGATCCGATCGACCAGGTCGTCGCGCAGGGCCCCGTATCCGGTGGCCGACCACACGCTCTCCTCGGCCGGGACGTCGTAGTAGGGCACCTCACTCCCCCTGTGGTGGTCGGGGAGGACCCGGGGGCGGCGCCGCTCCCGAACCGCCTTGGCGCACTCCGCGCACAGCGGGACGCGGACGGTGCGGGTGCCGCCGAACTCGCGCCAGTCCGTCCGTGTGGTGGTGTTGCCGTGCAGCGGGTTGGCGTAGCAGTGCACCCTGGGCTCGCGGGACCGGGACCGGCTGCGCAGGATGGCGTCCTCCGCCATGTCGAGCAGGACGAGGACCCCGGCCGCGTCGGGCAGCGTGGGTTCGGTGGCGATCATGCGGTCGTGGACCTTGGCGGCGGCGGAGCGGGCGTCCAGTGCGTGTTGGAGGAGCCGGGTGGCCTCCTCGCTCCGGGAGCGCGAGCGCAGCTGGCCCAGCCGCTCCCCGAGCTCGACGAGGTCCGTGGCGCCCCGCTCGACCAGCCGGTCCAGGGCGGCGCGGTCGGCGTTGTCGAATCCGGCGTGCTGGGTGACGGCCAGAGCGGGCATCGAGGGCACCCGGGCGCGGCGGGAGCGCCAGACCGCCCCGACGGCCAGGAGGAGCGCCAGGACCGCGACGGACGGCCACAGCCAACCGGGCGCTCCCGTCCCGTCACCCCGCCAGAAGCCGGACACCGGTCCGGCGGCGTCCTCCCGCTGCTCCTCGTAGGCCTCACTGGCGGCGGTGTAGGCGGCCTCGGGGTCCTCGGACAGGGCCGTCTCCACCGAGACCTCGACCAGCTGGCCGAGGTTGCCGCTGAACCCCGTGGCGTAGGAGGAGGTGAGGGCCCCGTAGTGGGCGGGAAGGTCCGATCCGCTCCCGAAGTCCCGCCCGTGCATGCGGTCGTTGGCGAACACCAGGATGTGGGCCCGACCCCCGCCCATGCGGTCGTGGACCAGGACGGCCAGGTTCTCGGGGTCGCCGTCCCAGGTGTCGCCCTCGACCATCGGCACCGCGACCACGTACAGGGGCAGGTCGGAGCCCTCGATGAGGTCGACCGCCTCCTGTCGGACCTCCTCGGTCAGGGCGCTGGAGTAGGCGGGGTCGACGTGGACCGGCGACTCGGCCAGCGAGGAGGTGATCGCCTCGGAGGCGTTCTCCGGCACGGTGTCGGCCGGGGAGGCGGCGGCGGGGACCGCCCCCACCAGGGTGAGGGCCAGGACCACCCCCAGGACGGAGGGGACCTCGAACCTACGCATCGCTCTCCTCCAGAATCCCGTCGACGAGGCCGCGCCGCGTCGATCCGTAGTTGGTGTGCACCCAGACGCGGTCCAGCGTCAGGTGCGGGACCCAGGCCCCGCCGATCCGCAGCTCCAGCACGCGCGCGGTCCGGGCGTCGTTCTGGAGGTCCAGGCAGGCGTCGCACAGCGGGCGGCGCCCCCGGACGACCGCGACCCTGCCGTCACGGTCCGCCCGGCCGTGCAGGGGGTTGGCCGAGCAGACCGGTCGCCGTCCGGCCCCGGGGTCGCCGTCGATGGCCGCGCGGGCGCGCCGGGCCAGGACCGTGACCCCGAGGAGGTCGAGCGCGTCCGTGGGGCGCCGGAGCACGACCAGGGCGGCGTCGGCGTCGCGCATGGCCGACGCGGGAACCTCGCCGTCCCCGGCCGCCTCCAGTTCCCGGACCATGGCCCGGGTCTCCGCCAGCGCCAGCCGCCGCAGTGCTCGTGCCGTCATCCGCGTCCGACCACCGACCGTGCCCCCGCGCGCGGCGCGTACGGCGACCACGAGGAGGAGCAGCGCGCCGAAGGCGATCCCGGAGAGCAGCGGCCCGACCACCAGGAGGCAGGGCAGGAAGCCGTCACCGAGGAACCGCTCCGACCTCGGCCCGGGATCCTCGTCGTAGGTGTACGCGAAGAAGGGTTCGGCGTCGGGCCGGTCGGGGTCGGTGGGCAGTGCGGTGAGGGCGGGCAGCGCGGCCTCGACGGCCTCGGCCGGGGTGTCGGCGACCACGTCCCGGACGGCCGAGCTCAGGTCGTAGGCGTCGATGCCCAGGCCCGAGGACCCGGCGGCGATCTCGACCCGGCCCTCGAAGTCGGTGGTGGCGACCAGGTACACCGACGGTCCCTCCGTGAGCGCGGCCAGGGAGTACGCCAGCACCTCGGGGTCGCCCTCGGACTCGTCGGACGGGCTCATGGACATCACCAGGGCGCGGACCGGGATCTCGGCGTCCTCCAGCCGATCGGCGGTGGCGGCCAGGCCGGTGCGGTCCATCGTGACCAGGGGTGCGACGTACAGCGGCGTGGACGCGGTCTCGGAGACCAGGCGTTCGACCCGCTCGGTGTTGGCGACGTAGGGCGGGACGGAACGCACGTCCGGGGTCTTCCAGGCGGTCTCCACTCCGCCCTCGGGCACGCTCATCATGTGGGCGTAGGGGCCCGCGACCGCGGCCCCGGCCAGGGTCAGGGTGAGCACGGCCACCACGGGTACCTCGTGGCGCCGCCGACGGCCGCGCGCGGTACGCCACCACACCCAGATCACGCCCGTTCCGAGCACGAACCCGGACAGGGTCCCGGAGAGGGTGCCGAGGTTCTCGGCGCCGACCGAACGGGTGGGGTCGACGTCGCGGCGGAACTCCTCCCAGAAGACCGCCAGCGCGCCCGGTTCGGCCTGCTCGTGGCCGTGCGCGGGGGCGGGGGCCGCACCGCTGAGGCGTTCCACGAGGACGGCGGCGATCTCGTCCGGTCCGGAGTCGTACTCCAGCCTGGGGTCGGCGCTCAACGAGCGCACGCTCTCCTCGCCCGGGAGGTCGTGGCCGCGTACCAGCACCTCCTGGGTGTAGGTCCCGGGCCGCAGGTGCACGTACACGCCGTCGCGGTCGACACGGTCCACGACCGCGGGCAGGACCGGACCGGTGCCCCAGTCCGTCCCCTGTCCGGGGAAGGGGCTGGCGATCACGTGGTACGGGACGTCGAGGGTGGAGAAGAGGGTGTGCAGCTCCCGCTCCAGCTCGGCCACGTCGCCGAGGCCCGCGAGGGAGTCGTCCACGATGACGGCCGCGCCCTCGGGACGCTCCGCGAGCTCGTCCGCGTAGTACTCGGCGGGGGTCCGGGTGTCCTCCAGGGCCTCGACCGTCTCGGGCGCGGGTTCGGCCCGAGCGGCGGGCGCGGCGGCGAGCACCGCGAGGAGCGACGCGGCGCAGAGCGCCAGGGAGCGTCGGAGCAGGTCCGCGTACCGAGGGAGGGGACCTGGTCTCGGGGGCGAGGGCATGCACCGAGCATATCGGGAGCTTTCGGCCAGGCCGGAACGCGGAAGGGCCCGTGCACACGAGGACCCCGCACACGAGAAGGGCCGCCACCGTCGGTCGGACGGTGGCGGCCCCCGAAGCACCGCGTTCGCGCCTGTTGGGCGCGGGCGGCGGTCTCGGTACGCCTCTCGCTACTTGGCGATCAGCTGACGGAGCACGAACTGGAGGATGCCGCCGTTGCGGTAGTAGTCGGCCTCGCCCGGGGTGTCGATCCGCACCACGGCGTCGAACTCGACGCCGGTGTCGGTGGTGACCTTCACCGTGCTGGGGATACGGCCCTCGTTGAGCTCGGTCACGCCGGTGACGGAGAAGGTCTCCTCGCCGGTCAGACCGAGGGAGTCCGCGGAGTGGCCCTCCGGGAACTGGAGCGGCAGGACGCCCATACCGATGAGGTTGGAGCGGTGGATGCGCTCGTAGGACTCGGTGATGACCGCGCGCACGCCCAGCAGGCTGGTGCCCTTGGCCGCCCAGTCACGCGAGGAACCGGAGCCGTACTCCTTGCCGCCCAGGACCACCAGCGGGGTGCCCTGCGCGGCGTAGTTCTGCGCGGCGTCGTAGATGAACGACACCGGCGCGTCGGCCTGGGTGAAGTCGCGGGTGTAGCCGCCCTCGGTGCCCGGCGCGATCTGGTTGCGCAGGCGGATGTTGGCGAAGGTGCCGCGGATCATCACCTCGTGGTTGCCGCGACGGGAACCGTAGGAGTTGAAGTCGCGACGCTCCACACCGTGGGCCTTGAGGTACTCGGCCGCCGGGGTGCCCGGCTTGATGGCACCGGCCGGGGAGATGTGGTCGGTGGTGACCGAGTCGCCCAGCTTGGCCAGGACGCGGGCACCGGAGATGTCAGTGACCGGAGCCGGGGTCTGGCCCATGCCCTCGAAGTACGGGGGCTTGCGGACGTAGGTCGACTCGCCCTCCCACTCGAAGGTGTTGCCGGTGGGCGTGGGCAGCTCGCGCCAGCGGTCGTCACCGGCGAACACGTCCGAGTACGCGCTGGCGTACATGTCCGACGCGATCGCGGAGTCCATGACCTCCTGGATCTCCTCGGCGGTGGGCCACACGTCGGCCAGGTAGACCGGCTGGCCGTCCTCGCCGATGCCCAGGGGCTCGGTGGTGATGTCGACGTCCATCGACCCGACCAGCGCGTAGGCGACCACCAGCGGCGGCGAGGCCAGGTAGTTCATCTTCACGTCCGGGTTGATCCGGCCCTCGAAGTTGCGGTTGCCGGACAGGACCGCCGAGACGGCGAGGTCGTTGTCCTGGACCGCCTGCGAGATCTCCTCGGGCAGCGGGCCCGAGTTGCCGATGCAGGTGGTGCAGCCGTAACCGACCAGGTTGAAGCCCAGCTTGTCCAGGTACGGGGTCAGGCCGGAGCGCTCGTAGTAGTCGGTGACGACCTTGGAGCCCGGGGCCATGGAGGTCTTGACCCACGGCTTGCGGGACAGGCCCTTCTCGACCGCCTTCTTGGCCAGCAGGGCGGCGCCCAGCATGACCGAGGGGTTCGAGGTGTTGGTGCACGAGGTGATCGCGGCGATCACGACGGCGCCGTGGTCGACCTCGGTCTCCGTGCCGTCCGCCATGGTGACCTTGACGGCCTTGTGCGGACGGGCGCCGTTGGGGGCCTGGGCCGGGGCGTCGGAGGCCGGGAAGGACTCCTCGCCCGCCTCGTCGGCGTCGTCGGAGACGTAGTTGCGGACGTCGCGGCGCCAGGTCGGCTTGGCCTCGGACAGCGCGATGCGGTCCTGGGGACGCTTGGGACCGGCGATGGAGGGGACGACCTCGGCGAGGTCGAGCTCCAGGTACTCGGAGAACTCGGGCTCGTTGGCCGGGTCGTGCCAGAAGCCGTTGGCCTTGGCGTAGGCCTCGGTCAGGGCGACCTGCTGCTCGGAGCGGCCGGTCAGGCGCATGTACCGGATGGTCTCGTCGTCGACCGGGAAGATCGCGGCGGTGGAACCGAACTCCGGGCTCATGTTGCCGATGGTGGCGCGGTTGGCCAGCGGCACCGCGCCGACGCCCTCGCCGTAGAACTCGACGAACTTGCCGACGACACCGTGGTCGCGCAGCTTCTCGGTGATGGTGAGCACGAGGTCGGTGGCGGTGGTGCCGGGCTTGAGCTCACCGGTGAGCTTGAAGCCGACCACGCGCGGGATGAGCATGGAGATCGGCTGGCCGAGCATGGCGGCCTCGGCCTCGATGCCACCGACGCCCCAGCCCAGGATGCCCAGGCCGTTCTGCATGGTGGTGTGCGAGTCGGTGCCGACGCAGGTGTCGGGGTAGGCCTGGCCCTTGCGGTCCATCGTGACGCGCGCGAGGTGCTCGATGTTGGCCTGGTGCACGATGCCGGTGCCGGGCGGGACGACCTTGAACTCGTCGAAGGCGGTCTGGCCCCAGCGGAGGAACTTGTAGCGCTCGTAGTTGCGCTCGTACTCGATCTCGACGTTGCGCTCGAACGCGTCGGGGCGACCGAAGAGGTCGACGACGACGGAGTGGTCGATCACGAGCTCGGCGGGGGCGAGCGGGTTGATCTTGTCCGGGTCACCGCCCATGTCGCGGACGGCCTCGCGCATGGTGGCGAGGTCGACGACGCACGGAACGCCGGTGAAGTCCTGCATGATCACCCGGGCCGGGGTGAACTGGATCTCCTGGCTGGGCTGGGCCTTGGCGTCCCAGTTGCCGAGAGCCGTGATGTGCTCGGCGGTGACGTTCGCGCCGTCCTCGGTGCGGAGGAGGTTCTCCAGCAGCACCTTCAGGCTGTAGGGAAGTCGGTTGTAGCCCTTGACGGCGTCCAACCGGAAGATCTCATACGACTCGTCGCCAACGCGCAACGTGTCACGGGCGCCGAAGCTGTTCGCGGACACGGTGTCTGCCTCCTGATCTCGCCACTTTGTCCCCAGCATCCTGCCCCATGGGGCGAATGCGGGACCTACTGAGGCCGCCCTAACCGGATCACCGGGGCACGGGGGTCGCGGATGAGCACCCCCACCGCCTCCGTGATCCATCAGGGCCGCTTTGACCTGCAACGACGCCACATCGTCACCGGTCGCGGCCGGCTGGCCGCACCACTTCACGGGCCCGGGACGCGCTGCCGAAAAGCGGTCGACCTCACAGGCCCGAGCCGGGAGCGGGTGGGGGGAGCCCCGCTGTTATCTTGATGTCAAGGTATCCAACTTGTATCTCGATATCAAGTTATCGGGTGGGGCGCCATCCCCCTCGGGCACCCTCGCGCACACGCCCCCCTCAGTCCAGCTGCGGCGCCACCGCGGAGGCGACCAGCTCCAGGTGGTCCAGGTCGGACAGGTCCAGGACCTGCAGGTACATTCTCTCCGCACCGGCGGCCGCGAACCGGCTGATCCGCTCCACGATCTCGTCGGGGGTTCCGGCCAGGCCGTTCTGGCGCAGTTCCGACACGTCGCGACCGATCCGGGCGGCCCGCTTGGACACCTCGGCCTCGTCGCGCCCGGCGCACAGCACCTGGGCCGCCGAGTACACCATCGGCGTGGAGCGCCCCGAGGCCCGCACGGCGTCGGCGGTGCGCCCGAAGGCCGCCTCGGTGTCCTCCAGCGAACTGAACGGGACGTTGTACTCGTCGGCGAACTTGGCCGCCAGCCTCGGTGTGCGCTTGGGACCGGTCCCGCCGATCAGCACCGGCGGGTGCGGGCCCTGCTGCGGTTTGGGCAGCGCGGGGCCCTCCGCGAGCCGGAAGTGCCGACCCTCGTACCGGAAGGTGTCCCCCACCGGGGTGGACCACAACCCCGTGATGATGTCGAGCTGCTCCTCGTAGCGGTCGAACCGCTCCCGCGCGGAGTCGGGGAAGGGGATCCCGTAGACCGCGTGCTCCTCCTCGAACCAGCCCGCGCCGAAGCCGAACTCGACCCGGCCGCCGCTCATCCGGTCGACCTGCGCGACCGAGATGGCCAGCGGCCCGGGGTGGCGGAAGGTGGCCGCCGTCATGAGGGTGCCGAGGCGGATCCGGGAGGTCTCCCTGGCCAGACCGGCCAGGGTGATCCACGCGTCGGTCGGACCGGGGAGCCCGCTGACGTGGTCGCCCATGGAGAGATAGTGATCGGACCGGAACAGGGCGTCGAAACCGAGATCCTCGACGGCTCGGGCGACGGCGAGTTGGTCCTCGTACGTGGCCCCCTGCTGGGGTTCAAGGAAGATCCTCAGGCGCATACGCCCCATTTTCTCCCACCGTACCGACCGTTCGGAAACCGCCGCGCGGGTACTGTGGAAAAGCCGAGGTCAGGGCCGACCGAACCCGGCCGCCCCCGTCAGAACCGTTCCGTCCCCGACCCGCGATAGCCCTCCACGTGAAGCTTCTCCGCCGCGCACGACGACGCGCACCCGACTACGGACCCGACAGCGCCGACCCGGTGCTGCTGTCCGCCGTCGCAGCCGGGGAGACCGACGCCCTGGAGATCCTGCACCGGAGGCACGCCCCCTGGCTGCGGGCCCGGCTGCGCTACCGCTGCTCCGACAACGACCAACTCGACGCCGCCCTCCAGGAGACCTTCCTGGCGGTGTGGCGCAACGCCGGTTCCTTCACCCCCCGCCCGGGTGACACCGACGCCGGAGCCTGGCTGTGGACCATCGCGATCCGTCAGCTCATCTCCCAACTGCGCAAACGCGCCAACCGGTGGATCGCGGAGAGCGATCCCGAACCGTACGAGACGATCGGGGACGCGTCCGCCGAGGACACCGTGCTGCTCAACATCGAGCACGGGCCCCTGGGCGCCGCCCTGCACGAGCTCTCCCCCGAACTGCGCTCGGCGATCAAGGCCACCGTGCTCGACGGCCTGACCGTGCGGGAGGCGGCGGAGATCCTCCAGATACCCGAGGGAACCGTGAAGACACGGGTCATGCGCGCGAAGGCGCGGCTACGGGAGGCACTGACCACATGAGCTGGCACCTGACCCACGACCAACTCCACCAGTACGCGGCCCACACGGCCGACGACGTCACCGCCATGTCCGCCGAGGCCCACCTGACCCACTGCTCCCACTGCCGTGCCCTGCTGCCCGCCGACCAGGGCTGGCTGGACCGCAGCTGGGCCGACCTCCGCGACGTGGTGGACCAGCCCCGGCGCGGCCCGATCGAACGCCTGCTGGCCGTGATCGGCCTGCGCGAGGACACCGCCAAGCTCCTGGCCGCCACACCGCAGCTCTACCGCGCCTGGCTGGGCGCGACCGTGCTCGTCCTGGGCATGGCCCTGGTCGTCGCGCACGAGGTGCCGCGCGGCTCCCTGCTGTTCTCCTTCACCGCTCCGATCGTGCCCCTGATCGGTGTGGCCCTCGCCTACGGTCGGGGGGTGGACCCGGCGCACAGCCTCACGTCCGTCACCCCCCTGGCCGGGTACCGGCTCCTGTTCCTGCGCACGACGGCGGTCCTGGTGCCCGCCCTGGTGCTGTGCACCGCCGCGGCGTTCCTGATGCCCTCGGTCTCCACCCTGGCGGAGGCGGTCTTCTGGCTGCTGCCCGCGCTGGCCATGGTGGCGGGGTGCCTGGCGCTGAGCCGCTGGATGGCGCTGAGCCTGGCCGGAGGTGTCGTAGGCATCGCGTGGCTGCTGGCCCTGGTCCTGCTCGGAGCGGCGGAGGGCATGGACCCGCTGCTGCTGTTCACTCCCGCCGCGCAGGCCAGCTGGGCGACGGCGCTCGCGCTGCTCGCGGGTGTCGTGCTGTGGAGGGTCAGGACCGCGTGACCACGAGCACCGAGTCCGCGAGCCGGGTCAGCGTGAGCGGCCTGGTCCGCAGCTACGGCACCCGCCGGGCCCTGGACGGGATCGACCTCGAACTGGGCCCGGGAGTGACCGGGCTGCTGGGGCGCAACGGCGCGGGAAAGACCACGCTGCTGCGCTGCCTGGCCACCGACCTGGAGGCCACCGGCGGCCACGTGCGGGTGCTGGGCCGCGACCCCGACGGCGCCGCCGACCGCACCGAGATCCGGCGCCGGATGGGCTACCTGCCGCAGTTCCCCTCGTTCTACCCGCACTTCACCGTCTTCGGTCTGCTGGACTACGTGGCGGTGCTGAAGGAGCTGGGCGGGCGTCGCGCGCGGCACGACGAGGTCCGCCGCGCCCTGCGCCGGGTGGACCTGTACGAGCGCAGGCACAGCAGGGTGCGCCGCCTGTCCGGTGGGATGCGCCAGCGCCTGGGGCTGGCGGCGGCGCTGCTCGGTGACCCCGAGCTCCTGCTGCTCGACGAACCCACCATCGGGCTCGACCCCGAGCAGCGCATCCGCTTCCGTGACCTCGTCTCCGAACTGGCGGTGCGCAGCACGGTGGTGCTGTCCACACACCAGATCGAGGACGTCTCCGCCCTGTGCCGCCGTGTGCTGTGCCTGGACGAGGGCCGCGTGATCTTCGACGGCACCCCGGGCGAGCTGGTGGCCCGGGCGCGCGGGCGGGTGTGGGAGCAGGGTTCGCGCCCCGAGACGGGGGTGACCTCGTGGCGGCTGGCGGACGGCCGGTACCGGGTGCTCGTCCCCGAGGGCGTCGACGACCCGGACTCCGCGGCGGGCGTGCCGGTGGAGCCCTCGCTGGAGGACGCCTACCTCCTGCTCACCGGAGCACGGGGCAGTATCCGGTGAGCGGCGTCCCGACCTTCTGGGCCCTGACCCGGTTCAACCTGCGCCACCTGCTGGTGAGCCCGGTGTTCCTGGCCCTGGTGCCCGCGACCCTGGTCGGGCTGGCGTACTCGGCGTACCAACCCGCGTTACCGACCTGGTCGGACCTAATGGACCAGGTGCGGCTCCAGACCCTCGGGGTGGCCGCCGTGATGTTCGCGGTGACGACCTTCCCCGCCCTGCGCGAGGCGCGCCACACAGAGGGGTTCGCGCTGCCGCTGTCGGCCCGGACCCGTCTGTTGTCCCTGGCCCTGGCGTCCGTGCTGGTCACGTCGGTGTGCGTGGGTGTCCTGATCGTCCTCTACCTGCTGTCCGGCTCCCAGCCGACCGCGGGGACGGCCGCTCCGCCCGCGGTGCTGGCCCTGTTCCTGCTCGGCTGGTGTGGGCCGCTCGGAGCCCTGGCCTGCGCCGTGTGGACCCGTTCGTACACCCCGCTCGTGGTGCTGCTGCTGCTCGTACCGGCGTACCTGCTGTACACGGTCACCTCCATGGGGACCCGGGCGGAGGAGATCCTGCAACGGCTGAACGGAGTGGCGCGCTGGGTACTGGACCCCCTGCCCGTCAACGAGCCCTCGGTGACCCAGCTCGGCGTGGTGTCCCTGGTGCACGTCTCGTTCCTGGTGGTCCTGCTCCTGGTGGTCGCGCTCGCGCGTCAGCGGGATCGGTGGCTGCTGCGCCCGGTCTCGCTGGGGGCGGTGGCGCTCCTGTTGGCGGGGGTGGCGTTCGTCAACGTGTACGCGCAGAGCACGTACTCGTACTACACGCCCTTCACCGACCGGGACGTGTACGGCGCCGAGGCCGACCCCTGCCGGGTCCGGGAGGGGGTGACCTACTGTCCCCTCCCCGGCTACGAGTCGTGGGTGGACTACTGGCACGCCGCGCTCTCCCCCACGGTGGAGCGGATCCCGGAACGCGCGCGGGACCGCCTGCCGATGGTGTGGCAGGGCACCGGGCTCCTGCGCCGGGACGTCCGCGAGTTCCAGACCGGGGGGCTAATCCTCCCGAACTCCCCCCAACCGTTCCCGCCGCCGGGCACGGTCATGGTGTACGACGCCTGGGACCCCGACATCGGCTACTACCGCAACGAGCTGACCGTCGAGGTCACCATGAACGTGCTCGGCCTCCCCCGGTACCAGGACTACTCCTGTTCGGGCGCGGGGCAGGCCAGGATCGTGCTGGGCGCCTGGCTGGTGTCGGCGAACGAGGGGTTCCCCGAGCCGGAGGGCACGGAGGCGGCGGAGGAGTTCCTCTCCTACTACGACCCCTCCGCGCTCGACCTGAGCCTGACGCACGCGATGCTCGACCTGCCGCCGCGGACCGTCGCGCGGGTGGTCGAGGAGCACTGGGAGGCCCTGCTGTCCGCCGACACCACCACCGAGGAGCTGGCGGACCTGCTGGAGCTCCCGCTGACCGGCGAGGACGCCCTCCCGGACCCGACATGGGCGAGCGGATGGGACACCCGTCCCGTCCCGACCGACCCCGACGGACGGGACCCCGTCTGCCCCTGACATCCGGGCGCACGCTACCGTGGGGGCGTGAACTACTACTGGCACAAGGTCCTTCCGCCGCTGTGCGCCTGACCGGGCGCACCCGCTGACCTTCCCGGACCCCGAGGCCCCACCGACACGGTGAGCGGCCCCGTCCGTCGTGCGCCCGTCAAGCACCCTTCCCAGGCGTCCAGACGGAAAGTACGCACATGCCAGACCACACCTCCTCCCTCGCCACGCGATCGAACCACCGGATCACCGGTGGCGCGCTACCCATCCTCGGCGCGGCCGTCCTGTGGGGCACCACCGGCACCGCCAGCTCGTTCGCGCCCGACGGCGCTCACCCGGCCGCGATCGGCTCCGCCGGGCTGGTCCTCGGCGGGCTCCTGCTCTTCCTCGTCGGCCGGGGCTCCACGTCGCTGGTCACCGGCTCCGACGCCCGGACCCGGTGGACCCTGCTGCTGGGGGCGGTCGCCGTCGCCGGGTACCCGCTGTCCTTCTACCCCGCCGTCGCCAACGCCGGGGTCGCGGTCGGCACCGTGATCACCCTGGGCAGCGCACCGGTCTTCTCCGGTCTGCTGGCCTGGTGCGTGGACCGGTCCAGGCCGACCGCGCGCTGGGTGGCGGCCACCGTGGCCGCCGTGATCGGCTGCGCGGTGCTGGTCCTGGGTCCCGAACTCACCGGCGCCACCGGCTCGACCAGCGCCCTGGGCGTGTTCCTCGCCCTGGTCGCGGGGTTCTCGTACGCGCTGTACGCGATCATCGCCGAGAAGCTGATCCGTCGGGGGCACACCTCGGGCGCGGTCATGGGGACGATGTTCGCCGGGGGCGGCGTCCTCGTGCTGCCCGTGGTGCTGGCCACCGGCACCGCGTGGCTGGCCACGGTGAACGGCGCGCTGGTCGCCCTGCACCTGGCCCTGTTCACGGTGTTCCTCGCCTACTGGCTGTTCGGCCACGGACTGCGGCACACCTCGGCCTCCACCGCGACCACGCTGAGCCTGGCCGAACCCGCCGTGGCCGCGATGCTGGGCGTGGCCCTGGTGGGTGAGCGCCTTCCCCTGGTCTCGTGGGCCGGGCTGGTCGTCCTCGCCCTGGGCCTGGCCGTCCTGAAGGCGCCCGCGCGCCGCCGCCGACACGTCTGAGTCCCCGGGTGGCGTCCCCGAAACGGGGCGCCACCCGCCGTCCGCGTGTCCTGGGGTTATCGAAGTGCTTATGGTCCTTGCCCTGGTAGGCGGCGTGCGAACGTCAGTACGCTTCCCGGCAACATCCCCCTCATCCCCTGACTAAGGAAACCCCTTGCGCAGATCCGCGGCGGCCCTGGCCGCCCTGTCCCTGCTGGCCACGGCCGCCGTGCTCGACGGCACCGCCGCCCCCGCCGAGGCCGCTCCCCTGGACGGAGCCTCCGTGGTGCCCCTCCAGGTCACCGGCGACCCCTCCGAACGCTTCAACCTGGTCCTGCTGGGCGACGGCTACACGGAGGAGGAGATGCCCCTCTTCCGTGAGCAGGTGGACCAGCACCTCAACGTGCAGTGGAGCATCGAACCGTTCCGCTCCTACCGCAACTACTTCAACGTCTACCTCGTGGAGACCCCCTCGGCGGAGTCCGGGGTGGACTGCGACCCCGCCCACGGGTGGGAACGGCGCGACACCGCGCTGGGCATGGGCTTCTTCAACGGCTGCGACGAGTCGGCCCTGGAGCGCCTGCTCACCGTCGACTCGTCGGCCGCCAACGCCGCCGCCGACATGGTGCCCGGTGTGCCCGCGAACAACCGCCAGATCCTGGCCCTGGCCAACAGCGGGACCTACGGGGGCGCGGGCGGGCGCCTGGCCACCGCCTCGTCCGGCAACGCCCTCTCCGCGCTGATCAGCCCGCACGAGCTGGCGCACTCGCTGGGGGCGCTCCAGGACGAGTACCCCTACTACTTCCGGGACACCAGCCTGGGCCGCTACACGGGTGCCGAACCCACCTCCGCGCACCACTCCCTGATGACCTCCGAGCAGATGCTCGAAGAGGAGGCCAAGTGGTGGCGCTGGCTCGGTGAGGAGAGCGAGTCCGGCGGCACCATCAGCGCGGCCGACCCCGACGGGCACGAGGGCGGTCTCTACCACTCCGAGGGCGTCTGGCGCCCCAGCAACCACTCCATGCTCAAGACCCTCGGCTACTACTTCGACCAGGTCGGACGCGAGGTGATGACCCAGCGGATCTCGGGGCTGCGGGACCGGGCCACCCTGCCGGTCTCGTCCACCCCCGAGGGCGAGGTGGGCGCCGAGGACGCGGTGTGGGTCGAGGGCCCGCACCCCGTCCACCACGAGCTGGACTACACCTGGACGGTGGACGGCGAGGAGTTGGCCGACGCCTCAGGCGCACGGGGCCTGGAGCTGGCCGGGCTCGACCTGGCCCCCGGGACCGAGGTGAGCGTCCGGGTGCAGGACCCCACGGAGTTCGTCCGTGACCCCGCCATCCGCGACTCCGCCGCCCTCACCCAGACGCGCACCTGGACCGTGGGCGAGCCCCAGGAGGACGTGTCCGTCGAGGCCGGTTTCACCCGGTACCGCGACACCGAGCGCGCCGTGGGCGCCACCGAGGTCGTCTACGCGGAGACCACCCGGCCCACCGACCGGATCATGGAGGTCGCCTGGGAGCTGGACGGGTCCGCCGTGTCCACCTCGACCGACGGCCGCACCCTCGACCTGGGCGAGCTCGGCCTCGGCACCGGAGACCACGTACTGACGGCGACGGTGACCGACCCCGAGAGGCCGGGTTCCCAGACCCTCACGTGGGCCGTCGACGCCACCGACCCGAGCGCGCCCCGCGAGCTCTCCGAGGCCGCCGCCACGGTCGCGGACGGCGGGCACCACCTGTACCTCAACGAGTTCTCGATGCGCCTGTCCCCCGAGGACGACGGTGACGGCCACGTGGTCGGTGAGTTCCGGGTGGACGGCGACGGCTGGCACCACTACTACGGCTGGCCGGAGGACTCCGAGGCGCCGTTCCGGTTCACCCCGGACGGGACCAACGTCGATGACCTGGTCTACGGGAGCCTCGGCAGCGGCGGCCTCTCCATGGCCGTGTTCGAGGTCGACTCCCACGAGCCCGGTTGGGGCACCCACACCGTGGAGCACCGGGCGATCGACTCGGCGGGCAACATCGGTTCCCCCGAGTCCTTCACGGCGACGGTCGTCCCGGGCACGGAGCTGGAGTGCACCGAGACCGTGAGCGGCGCGGTCAACGGCGGCCTGCGGGTCGACGCGGGCGTGGTCTGCCTCGACGGCGCCGACGTTCGCGGCGGGGTCACAGTGGCCGACGGCGCCTCACTGGTGGTCGAGGGCGGTTCCCTGAGGGGCGGCCTGTCCGCCTCGGGCGCCGACACCGTCCGGCTCTCCGGCACCCAGGTGAGCGGCGCGGTGTCGATCACCGGGACCACCTCCGAGGTGACGCTCCTGGGTTCGTCCCTGACGGGCTCGCTGGCGCTGAACGAAAACACCCAGGTGCCCGCCGCCACCTGGTCCGGTGACGCGCGGGGCTACGGCCCGGTCCTGGCAGGGAACACCGTACGCGGCTCCGTCGCCTGCTCCGGCAACAACCTGGCCGCCACCGACTTCGGCGCGGCCAACGACGTCACGGGATCCGTCGCGGGGCAGTGCTCCGACCTGTGACACCAACCGCCCGCGCGTCCCGTCCGGCGCGCGG
>NZ_CBDRIY010000043.1:0-47832 GCF_965344335.1 Nocardiopsis eucommiae | reverse complement strand
GGTCCACTTGGTGGGTTCTTCCTCTTCCCTCTTTTTGTTGCCTGTGTTTGTGCGTTTGTGAATGTTGGTGTGGGCAGCCGTCTGTGGGCGCAGGCGTGGGTTCCCCCGGTATTGAGGTTAGGCGCTTGGGGTGGGGGCTGTCAGGGGCGGCCACGGGAGGGCTGTGGACAACTCGACACCTGGCCCGGGAGTCTGAGCGTTCGCGCGGCTTGACGAGCGCGCTGGGGTGTGTGCGAAGCCCTGCCTCCAGGTAGGAGGACCTCAAGCACCGGGGTTGTGGCGGTGCGGTGGGGTTGCTCTGGGGATCAAGGACCCCCGGGGCCCTTGGTCGGGCGTCCCGGGGGTCCTTGCAGAGGTCAGCCGTGGAGGTCGGCGGCCTCGATCTCCTCGCGTGTGATGCCCAGGATGAAGGCGATGGTGTCCAGATAGGGCACGTTCACCGAGGTGTCCGCCTGCTGGCGCACCACCGGCTTCGCGTTGAAGGCCACGCCCAGACCGGCGGTCTGGAGCATGTCCAGGTCGTTGGCGCCGTCGCCTACGGCGACGGTCTGCTCCAGGGGGACGCCCGCCTCCTCGGCGAAGCGCTGGAGCGTGGTGGCCTTGCCCTTGCGGTCGATGATGGGGCCGAGGAGTTCGCCGGTGAGCTCGCCGTCGACGATCTCCAGGGTGTTGGCGGCCGAGTAGTCCAGGCCGAGCCGTTCCACCAGCACGTCGGTGATCTGGGTGAAGCCGCCGCTCACGATGCCGCACTCGTAGCCGAGGCGCTTCAGGGTCCGGACCAGGGTGCGGGCACCCGGGGTCAGCTGGATCTCGTCCCGGACCAGGTCGATGGCGGAGGCGTCCAGCCCCTTGAGGAGGGCCACGCGGCGGCGGAGCGACTCCTCGAAGTCGAGCTCTCCGCGCATCGCCTCCTCCGTCACCCGGGCCACCTCCTCCTCACAGCCGGCGTGGGCCGCGAGGAGCTCGATGACCTCGCCCTGGATGAGGGTCGAGTCGACGTCCATGACGATGAGGTGCTTGCCGCGGCGGTGCAGCCCGCTGGACTGCACGGCGACGTCCACGCCCTGGGTGGCGGACTCCATGGCCAGCTCCGCGCGGAGCTGGTCCGGGTTGCCTCCGGAGATCTCCATCTCCACGGAGGTCACCGGGTACCCGGAGAGCCGTTCGATCCGGTCGATGTTGGCGCCGGACCGGGCCACGCACGAGGTGATGGCGCCGAGGGCCCCGGGGCGCAGGGGCGCGGCGAGTACGGTGACGTGGAGCCGCTCCGAGGCGAACTCGTTCACGCGCCCGTTGCCGCCGCCGTACTCGACCTCCATGTCGAGGTCGATCGCGGTCTTGTCCAGGGCGGAGCGGATCTCCTCGAAGACCCGCTGTCCGCTGACCCCGGGGGCGACCCGCTGGTCGACCTCCAGGACCGCACCCAGGACGAGGCGGCCGCCCAGGACGACCTGCTCCAGGTCGACGAGGGTGACGGGAAAGACGGAGAGGGTGCTCAGAAGGCGTGCGCTGATGCCAGGGCGATCGCGCCCGGTCATCGTGACCAACAACGTGGATTCATCACTCATGGCACCACCCACGGTACTCGGCCGTGGGGCGGAAGTGACGGGCAGGGTCCGGGGTTTTCGCAGCTAGTTCACTATGTGGACACCCCGCGCTCACTTGTCGCGGCGGCCCTTGCGCTTCTTCTTGACCTTTTTGGCCTTCACGTCCACCCCGCCGAGCATGCAGGTCCCGGTCAGACGCACGACCGGCGCGTTCGGATCCGTCACCTGGTCCGTTCCGTGGAGGTCCGTGCCGCCCAGGATCGCTGAGGTGTTGTTGATCACCCGGACCCCGTGGGGCACCGTGATGTCCACTCCGCCCATGATGACGGCGACCTGGATGGTGACCTCGTGCTGGCTCAGCACCGCCTCGCGCAGGTCCAGTTCCACCCCGCCGCAGAGTACCGACACGTTGGTCCGGGGCTCCACCAGCCACCGGCCGCGTCGCTCGCAGCCGCCGAAGACCGCCACGAGGTTCTCCGAGCCCTTGCTCTGTCCGGCCAGGTCGCGGGCCTCGCTGCCGAGGATCTCCATGCCGCTGTCCGGGTCGCTGCGGTCCAGGGAGGTGAAGCCGGGGTGGGCGACGCCTCCGGGTCCGGGCAGGTCGGAGGTGATCGGGGCCAGCTCCCCGATGGTCTTGGCCCGGTACAGGGTGTCCAGCCGTTCCTCGTGTTCCACGGGCGAGAGCCGCCCCTCGGCGAGGGCCTCGCGGAGCCGTTCGGCAACCTGGTCCCGGTCCGCGTCCGAAGCTCGGATGTGCTCGGGTTGCATGATGACGGCTCTCCTCCTCGGTGGGTCGGCCACGAACGGCCTCTCCCCTCCAGTATCGGTCCGAACGGTCCCGCGGTGGATCAGGTGAATCCCCTGGCTTCACCCCGAGAAAACCCGGCGCACCCCCCAGGGTCCATCCGCCGGGGCCTGGCGCGTGTCTTCCGGCACGGCCCGTCTACGGTCGGCCCCGCCCGTGGTCGAGGGCGGCGTGGGCGGCCACGAGTGCGCGGCGGGCCGCGGCGTCGAGGTCGCGCAGGGCACGGGCCCGTGCGTCGGCCTGGTGGGCGTTGAGGCCGCGCCCCGATCCCGGCTCGGCCAGTTCCACGATCTTCGAGAGCCGTACCGCCTGCGCGGCGACCCGGTGCGCCCGCGCCGGGTAGCCGTGGGCGAGGAGCGGGGCTCCCGTGTCGCCCAGCTCCCCGTGCACGGTGGGCGAGAACCCGACCACGTCGTTCACGGACTCCATCTCCTGGACGACCCGGAGCAGGGTCAGCTTCATCTGCTGCTCGGCCTCGGCCAGGCCGGGTACCTGGGGATCGGTCGCGTTCGCCGGATACGGGGTCCACGAGACCCCCACGTAGGATGAACCACGCCGATCGATGGTGGGCACCAGTCCCACCTGGCGTTCGGCGAGCCGCACCAGCACCCCCTCCTGTGCCTCGATGGCGGCCCGGTTGAGTTCGGCCGGTCCCACCAGACCGAACGGGTCACCCCAGGTGGGCAGCGCCAGCCGGAACCCGGACAGTCCCAGTCCACGCAGGTGGACCAGTGTCGTCCGGAGCGGTACGCCGCCGTCGAACGGCAGGTCGCCTGGGGGTACTGTCCCGATCAGGTTGGGGCCGCTCCGGCGCTCGACGGCGTCGACGGCGTCGTCCAACCCGACGTGGCCGGACAGCCAGGCGTTGCCCCAGGCGACGAGCGGTGCGGACGTCAGATGCATTACTTCAGGGTAGGGCGGCCCGTGCACCGGCGTGGGACGTGACGATAGGAGGATGATGGACGGGCGTGTTCTGGGCCTGAACGGGGTCACGGTACGACGGGGCGGCGAGAGCCTCATCGAGGGCGTCGACTGGTCGGTGCTGGAGGGCGAGCGCTGGGTGGTGCTCGGCCCGAACGGCGCGGGCAAGACCACCCTGTTGAACGTGGCCTCCAGCCAGCTGTTCCCCACGGAGGGCCGGGTGGAGATCCTGGGGGAGCGCCTCGGCGGGGTGGACGTGTTCGAGCTGCGTCCGCTGATCGGCTACGCGGGGGCCTCCGTGTCCGGCCGGATCGAGCGGGGGACGCCGGTCCTGGACCTGGTCGTCAGTGCCGCCTACGGCTACCTGGGTCGGTTCCGTGAGGAGTACGGGACCCCCGACTACGGGCGGGCGCGCGCCCTGCTCGGCCACTGGGGTGTGGCCGACCTGGCCGAACGGGACTTCCACACCCTCTCCGAGGGGGAGCGCAAACGGGTGCTGATCGCCCGGGCGCTGATGGCCGACCCGGAGCTGCTGCTCCTGGACGAGCCCGCGGCCGGTCTGGACCTGGGCGGCCGTGAGGACCTGGTGCGTCGGCTGAGCAAGCTGGCGGCCAACGAGACGGCGCCCGCGCTGGTGGTGGTCTCCCACCATGTCGAGGAGATCCCGCCGAGCTTCACGCACGGGCTGCTGCTCCGTGACGGACGGGTCGTGCAGGCCGGTCCGCTGGACGAGGTCATGAGCGCGGAGAACCTGAGTGAGACCTTCGGGCTGCCGTTGAAGGTGGAGCGGGACGGCGACCGGTGGACGGCGAAGGCCGCCTAGGAAATAGGGGACGTTTATATGCGCGGAATGTATTGTCCGTAAAACCTATTTCCGTCCGGATGTGGTCGGCCCGGAGGGGTATGGGGTAGCGTCAACGTTCAGTGAGCGGATCGCTCTATTTCGGCGCGCTTGGAGCTTCCCCCGGGGCGAGCCGCGAGGGTGCGGCGGTCCGCTCCCACGCTGCCTGCCACCCCCGTCAGGAGATCCGGAGCTGCCGCAGATGCCGCTGTTGAACACCATTACCCGGTTCGACGTCGGGAGGGTGGGTTAACCCATGGCCCCGATCATCATCGTCGTACTCTTCGTCGCCGTACTTCTGATCATCTTCTGGCGAAGCGTGCGTATCGTGCCGCACTCGATGGAGGACGTCGTCGAGCGCTTCGGTAAGTTCCACCGAACGCTCAGTTCCGGCTTCAACATCGTGATTCCCGGTGTGGACCAGGTCCGCGAACGGATCGACCGCCGAGTCCAGGTGGTCAGCTTCCCGCCGCAGTCCGCCATCACCGAGGACAACCTCGCGGTTGAGGTCGACTCCGCGGTCTACATCCGGGTCGTCGACGCCTACCGCGCCACCTACGAGGTCGCCAACTTCATCCAGGCCGTCGAGCAGCTCACGCTCGCGACCCTGCGCAACGTGATCGGTGGCATGAACCTGGAGGGCACGCTCACCTCCCGGGACCAGATCAACCGCGAGCTCAAGACCGTCCTGGACGAGGCCACGCGCGACTGGGGCATCGAGATCAGCCGGATCGAGCTCAAGGGCATCGAGCCGCCGTCCTCCGTGCAGGAGGCGATGGAGATGCAGATGCGCGCCGACCGCGAGAAGCGCGCCCAGCTGCTCAGCGCCGAGGGTGAGAAGCAGGCCGCCGTCCTGCGGGCCGAGGGTGAGCGCTCCTCGTCCGTGCTGCGGGCGCAGGGTAGCGCCGAGGCGCAGATGCTCACCGCCAAGGCCGACGCGGACGCGCAGACCCTGCGTGCCCGGGGTGAGGCCGACGCCATCCACATGGTGTTCAAGGCGCTGCACACCAGCCGGGTCGACCCGGACGTGCTCGCCTACCAGTACCTCCAGAAGCTCCCGGAGATCGCCAAGGGCGACGCCAACAAGGTGTGGGTGGTCCCGGCGGAGATGGGCAAGGCGCTCCAGGGCGTCAGCACCGCCTTCGACCGCATCCAGAACGAGGTCGTGAAGCTCCCGAACTGAGCCGTTCGGACCACGCGGGCCCCGCCGACGCACGTTCGGCGGGGCCCGCGTGTGTTCCCGGTCACCCCGGCTCTCCAGCCCCGGTCCGAAGGCCGTCCGACGGGGTCTCGTAGTCTGTTCTGGCCCTCGACGGTCGGGGAGCGACGGATCGGGGGACGCCGCGATGGAACTCTGGGAGGCACTGGCCATCCTGCTCGCCGGTGTCGCCGCCGGCGGGATCAACGCCATCGCGGGTTCGGGGACGCTCTTCACGTTCCCGGTGCTGCTCGCGCTCGGCTACCCGCCGATCACCGCGACCGTGTCCAACAGCATCGGCCTGGCCCCCGGGACGCTCAGCGGCACCATCGCCTACCGGCGCGAGCTGGCGGGGCAGAAGTCGCGGCTGATCCGGTTCGGCACCATGTCCTTCTTCGGCGCGATGACCGGCGCGATGCTGCTCATTTACCTGCCCTCGGGCGTGTTCGAGTCCGTGGTGCCGTTCATGATCGGCGGCGCCTGCGTGCTGATCATCCTTCAGCCCCGGATCACCAAGTGGGTCCGGGCCCGCAGGCCCGCCTCCAAGAACGGCGGCGTCCTCATGCCGCTGGGCGCCTACGGGGCCGGTACCTACGGTGGCTACTTCGCCGCCGCGCAGGGCATCATCCTGGTCAGCCTGCTCGGTGCGACCCTGGACGACGACCTCCAGCGGCTGAACGCGCTGAAGAACGCCCTCGCCACCATCGCGAACTGCACGGCGGCGGTCTTCTACATCGTCCTCGCCTCGCCCGCCTGGCCCGTGGTGGGCCTGATCGCGGCCGGGACGATCGTCGGCGGCTACCTGGGTGCCAACTGGGGCCGGAAGCTCAGCCCGACCGCGCTGCGGATGGTTCTGGTCGTGGTCGGCCTGACGGCCGCCGTCCAGCTGCTCATGGGCCGGATCTGATCCCGGCCGGGCGCCTTCCGAAGCCGGTCAGCCCCTGAGGTGGCTCAGCCCTTGAAGTAGCCGCGCCGGTCGGCGTCGTCGATCAGCGCGGTGGCGTAGGCGCCCAGGGCCTCGGAGCCCTCGGAGACCAGCTTCACCTTCTCCAGGACCTGGGCCTTGGTGACGCCGAAGCGCACCCAGGCGCCGCCCTCGTTGTGCCAGTTGGCGAGCATGGGGGCCAGACGGTCGACGGCGCGGGCGAACCGCGCCTCCGGGGTGAGGCGGGCCTCGAACTCGTCCCACAGTTCGCGGGCGCGCGCGGCCTGGTCCTCGGGGAGGAGCGGGAAGAGACGGTCGGCGGCGGCGCGTTCGCGCTCGTCCTGCGTCTCGGTGTTGACCGGGTCGAAGAGGAAGGTGTCGCCCGCGTCGATCTCCACGATGTCGTGGATGAGGAGCATCTCGGCGGCGCGGTCGATGTCGGTGCCCTCGGGAGCGTACTCGGCGAAGGTTCGGGCGGACAGGGCCAGGTGCCAGGAGTGCTCTGCGGAGTTCTCCCGCCGGGACCCGTCCACCAGCAGGTTCTGCCGCAGGACGCGCTTGAGTTTGTCCACTTCGAGGATGAAGCGCAGCTGCGCGTTCAACCGCTCGTTGTCGACCCCGCTGGCCATGACCGGTGCCGGTTCCGTCACGTGGTTCGCCCTCCTGATGGATGAGTCGAAACGGATCAGGTGGGACCGCGGACGCGGTCGCCACTGGATGATCCCATGGAACGCGTACCGACTGTCGCGGCGGCGTCCGGGAGACGGACGCGGGGGAAGGTCGCGGGGTGGTGCGGGTGAACGCCGTCCGTCACCGTGTGCGTACGGGTGTGGCCGGGGGCGGGTCGGTCCCGGTCAGGGGCGCGTGGGTGCCTGGACCTGCCGTGGAGCGGTCAGGTGCAGGTGGAACCACTCGGTGAGGGCGCGGTCGGTGAGGACCCCGGCGGGGGTGAGCGGGCCCGGTTCAAGGCCGGGCTCGGGGCCGATCGCGTGGGCGAGGTCGGGGACCACGATGTGACGGAGCGCATGTTCGGGGGCGCGGTCGGTGCCCGAACGGGCGAGGGCGTCGTGCAGGGCGCGGCCGTGCTCGGGCGGCGAGACGTCGTCCAGGCCGCCGTTGACGATGAGGACGGGGACGCCGGTGCGGGAGAGCGTCTCGGCGTGCGCGGTCAGGTCCAGCCAGCTGCGGGCCTGGTGGGCCTGGGCGCTCCAGTGGTAGGGGACGCCGGTGCGGTGTTCGCGGGCGGCGACCAGGTGCGCGGGGTCCACGATGGGGTTGATGACCGCGGCGGCGCCCACCGGGAGGCGGTTCTCGGCCAGGGCCAGGAGGGCGGCGGTCGCTCCGGCGCCCACGCCGACCAGGCCCACGGGGGTGTCCGCCACCGGGAAGACGGCCCTGAGTTCGTCGGTGACGCGGGGCAGTTCGGCGGCGGCCTCCTCCACGATGGGGCCGAAGAGTTCGAGGAGGTAGTCCTGTTCTCCGCGCCGGTTGATCTCCGCGACGCCGCCCTCGGGCAGGCGGGCGCCGAACTCGGGGAGCCCGAGGTGGATCCGCCAGGCGGGGAGCGGCGCCATGGGGATCGCTCCGGCCAGGGCGGCCTGGCTGCGCGGCGGCTCGAAGGCGTGCAGGCCGACCACGAGGGGGGCCGGTGCCTGGGCGGCGCAGGCCGGGGGCAGGGCCAGGAAGGGGACACCCGCGACGGTGCCGGTGACGGGTGCGGTCGTGGTGTCGACTACCAAGAACGGTTGCCTCCGTCCGGTTCGGAGAAGTGGGACAGGTAGCTGCTGACCAGGCGCTTGGCCTCGTGGACCAGGGCGGGGTCGCCGTCGGGGTTGTCGCGGAAGGCGAGCTTGAGGACGGCGTCGGCGGCCTCGACGGCCACGTGGATGGCGCGGTCGAGCTCGGTGTCGTCGGGGATGCCGGTGACGGAGACGATGATCCGGCGCAGGCGCACCGAGATCACGCGGTTGTTGTCGCTGCCGCCGCTGAGGAGCCGGGGGTCGACGATGTCACCGAAGTGCAGGCTGCGGAAGCCCGGCACGTTGCGGTGCATGTCGATGTACTCGTCGATGATGGCGTCGACGGCGATGGTCCAGTGGGTGAACGAGGTGTCGGCCAGGCGTTCGGTGACCCGGGCGCCGAACTGGTCGAGGAAGCGGAGCCCGAGTGCCTGGGTGATGGCCTTCTTGTCCGGGAAGAACTGGTAGACGGAGCCGATGGCCACTCCGGCGCGTTCGGCGATCCGGGTGGTGGAGAGGTTGTCGTATCCGACCTCGTCGAGGAGGTCGGCGCAGCAGTCGAGCATGCGCTGGACCCGGACCATGCTGCGCTGTTGGGCCGGGAGCCTGCGCAGGGGTGCCTGCGCGAACGCGAGTTCGTCGTTGGCGACGCTGGAGGGCCCACGGCCCTCCCGCGTCGCGGCGGTCCCGTTGGTCGCACCGGGAGCCCGCCGTGCGCGAGGGGGCGTTGAGCTTCGGGAATTAGTCGTCACGAAACCTATGATGCCTTTCCGGAATCACCTGGTTCCGGGGAAATTCCAGTTTCGTTCGGAGGAACCTGGCGCGGGGGTGCGGGTGGGTCGTGGGGACGGTGTCCTCCCAGGTGGGGGCGGGTGGGCGGAGCTGGGATCCGAGTTGCCCCATTGGTCGGTTGTGTTCCCGGATGTCGCTTTGGGTAGTCGGGTTGTCGCGTCCCGAATGGCGCCGCCGTGCCCCGCGCGGGCACCCATGGCATCGTGGGGCCCGTGCCCGACGCCGCGCACGCACCCCTCCAGGAGGTTCTGGCCATGACCACCGCAGCCCCCGACACCACGCCCGAGGAACTCGACGCCGTGCTGGAGCGCGCGGCCGCCGCCGCACCGCTCCTCGCCGCCCTGCCCGCCTCCGAACGGGCCCGCGCTCTGCGGGCCGTGGCCGACGCCCTGGACGGCGCGGCCGACACCCTGGTCCCCGTCGCGATGGCCGAGGCCCACTACCCCGAGGCACGCTGCCGGGGTGAGCTGGGCCGGACCACCTTCCAGCTCCGCCTGTTCGCGGACGTCCTGGAGGAGGGCGAGTACCTGGAGGCGATGATCGACCCGGCCGACCCGGACTGGGGCACGCCCCGGCCGGACGTGCGGCGCCTGCTGGTGCCGCTGGGTCCGGTGGTGGTGTTCGGGGCCAGCAACTTCCCCTTCGCCTTCTCCACGGCCGGGGGCGACACCGCCTCCGCGCTGGCGGCCGGGTGCCCGGTGGTGGTCAAGGCGCACCCCGGCCACCCGGAGCTGGCCCGGCTCACGACGGAGCTGGTCGTGGCGGCGCTGGCCGAGTCCGAGGTGCCGGAGGGGGTGTTCGCCCTGGTGAACGGGTTCGAGGCGGGCAGGCGCGCGGTCACGCACCCGCTCACGCGGGCGGTCGGCTTCACCGGGTCCATCCCGGGCGGGCGCGCCCTGTACGACCTCGCCGTCTCACGTCCTGAGCCCATCCCCTTCTACGGGGAGCTCGGCAGCGTCAACCCGGTCTTCGTGACCCGCGCGGCGATGGCCGCCCGCGGTGCGGAGATCCTCGACGGGTACGCGGGTTCGGCCACGCTGGGCGCGGGCCAGTTCTGCACGAAGCCGGGGGTGGTGTTCGTCCCCGAGGGGGCCGACCTGGGCGCCCTGGTCGCCGACTTCGAGGGCCGGGCCGCGGCCCCGCTGCTCAACGACCGGGTGGCCGAGGGGTTCGCGCGGGGTGTGGACGCCCTGTCCGCCCATCCGGCGACGGAGGTGCTGGTCCGGGGCCGGGAGGGCGCCGAGGGATGGTCCCCGACGCTGCTGCGCACCGGGCTGGACTCCTTGCTGGAGCACTCCGAGGACCTTCTGACCGAGTGCTTCGGGCCCGCCACCCTCGTGGTCACCTACCCCGACGAACGGCGTCTGCTGGAGGTGGGCGGGGCCCTGCACGGCCAGCTCACCGTCACCGTCCACGGTGAGGAGGACGATCCGATGGCGCCGGCGCTCCTGGCGCTGGGCGCCTCCGTCGCCGGGCGGGTGATCTGGAACGGCTGGCCCACCGGGGTGGCGGTCACCCACGCGATGACCCACGGCGGCCCCTACCCGGCCACGACCGCCTCCGCGCACACCTCGGTGGGCAGCACCGCGATCCGCAGGTTCCTGCGGCCGGTCACCTACCAGTCGGTGCCGCAGCCGCTGCTGCCCCCGGAGCTGAGGGACGGCAACCCGAGGTCCGTCCCCCGGAGGGTGAACGGCGCTCTGCCGACGGAGTGAGCGCCCCCGCCCTCAGGTGAACGTGCCGGGCGGCGCTCCCGGGTGGTGGGCGGCACGCCCGTTCGGGAGCGACGCCCCGAGTGCCGCGCCCAGGTCTGTTCGAGAGCGGCCCCCGGCTCGCGCGCCGCAGGTCCGTCAGGAGCGACGTCCCTGCTTCCGTTCGTGAGCGGCGCCCGGGTGCTCGGCCGCACGTCACGCTCGGGAGCGACGCCCCTGCTCTCGCGCCGGACGTCAGGAGTGGGCGGACTCGTACCTGTCGCGGAAGGCCGTGATCCGGGAGTACCGGGCCATGGCGCGGCGGTGTGCGGGGACCACCAGCAGCACCAGCAGGACGGCGGGTGTGAGCTGGAACAGCATCGAGGGCGCGAAGTCCGGCCCGATGATCTCCGCGAGGGGCCGGACCGTCACGAAGGCCAGGATCACCAGCATCGGGGCGAGGTGGTGACGGGGGTCGCTCCCGTACCCCGTGTGGGTGGACATCCGGTGGGCCAGGCGGTTGGTCTCCGGGTCGGGCCCCAGCTCTCCCGAGGCCGCCTGGATCCGGGCCGTGGCGTAGCGGACCGGGTCGGTCTCGGCCACCTTCGGGAGGCTCCGGGCGTAGAGGCCGAGGAGGAGGGCGACCACCAGGGCGCCCACGAGCATCGCGCCCGCGACCCCGGCCAGCAGCCAGCCCGGCGCGCCGGTCGGGTCGGTCAGGCCGGGGGCGGCGGAGAGCAGGGCCAGGAGGGCGACGAAGGCCCCGGCGACGAGTCCGCCGCCGCCCGCGAAGGCGGCCGGATGGTGCGCGGCATGGATACGGACACGGGCGCCGAGGACCTGGGCGGCGGTGGGTCGGGGAAGGGCCGGGGGCCGCGCGTTCATCGTCTGCTCCTTCTGGGCTGCGGGGTGGCGTCCCAGAATCTACGCAGGTGGCGGCGGGTGGCACCATGCTCTTTGGTCAGGCTTCGGAGGTGGAGTTCCCCAACTTTCGTCAGGTTGTCGGCCTCCGGTGGCGACTGGTCGCGCCGGGCTCCTAGGTTGGCGCCATGGACCAGAACTCCGCGTCACGCCTCCGACCGCTCGTCCGCGATCTGCCCAAGGTCGAGCTGCACGTCCACCTTGAGGGTTCCATGCCCGCCGAGACCCTTTTCGAGCTCGCCGGGAGACACCGGGTGGAGGACCTCCCGGCCACCCTGGAGGAGCTCCGGGAGTGGTACGTCTTCACCGACTTCCCGCACTTCATCGAGGTGTACCTCGCCTCGGTGCGCACCCTGCGCGAGGAGGCCGACTTCGACCTGCTGGCGTCGGTGGTGGCCGAGCGCCTGGCCGCGCAGAACGTCCGCTACGCGGAGGTGCACGTGAGCCTGTACACGCACCTCATGCGCGGTGTCCCGGCGAAGGTGGTGTTCGACGGGATCGAGCACGCGCGGACGCGGGCGGAACGCGAGCACGGCATCCGGCTGCGGTGGATCCCGGACTTCCCGGTGGACTTCGGGGTGGAGTCGGCGGAGCGCACCCTGGACGCGGTGCTCAGGGAGGGGCCGCCCAGCGTGGTGGGGTTCGGGGTCGGCGGTGTGGAGGGCCCGCTCGGCCCGTTCGCGGACGTGTTCGGGCGGGCCCGCGCGGCCGGTCTGGCCAGCCTTCCGCACGCCGGTGAGCAGGCAGGTCCGGAGCGGGTCCGGGAGGCGCTGGACCTGCTGGGCGCCGAGCGGATCGGACACGGCATCGACGCGATGAAGGACCCGGCGCTCGTGGAGCGGATGGTGGACGCCCAGATCCCGGTGGACGTGAGCCCGACCTCCAACGTCCGCACCCGCGTCGTGGACCGGATCGAGGAGCACCCGCTGCCCGCCATGCTCGACGCGGGCCTGCTGGTGACCCTCAACAGCGACGACCCCACCCTGTTCGGCAGCGACCTGAGCGGTGAGTACGAGATCGCGCACGACCTGGTGGGCGCCGAGGGGCTGCTGCGGTTGGCCCGCAACGGCGTGCACGCCTCCTACCTGGGCGCGGCCCGCAGGCACGCGCTGCTGGCGGAGATCGACACGGTGGCCGAGCGGCACGGGGTGGCCTGAGCCGCGTCCGGGCCCGGGGAGCTCCCGGGCCCGGACCTCCCTCAGCGGGTGGGGCCGTAGGTGAGGCGGCGCAGTACCGTCTCGGCCGGGCCGCGCCGGCCCCGACGGCGCATGAGGTCCGCGAGGACCACGGTGACGGCCCACACGGCCACGGCGATGCCGACGGCGACGGCCGGGGACGTGAGCTGGAGGTGCAGGGTGTACGAGGAGAACAGCACCGTCCACGCCACCGACTGCGCCAGGTAGAAGGTCATGGAGCGCTGGCCCAGGGCGGACAGGGCGTTGGTCACCGGTCCGCGGCTGGCGTTGAGGCGGGTGGCGATCAGTGCGATGAGCGCCGCGTAGCCCAGGCCTCCCGCGTAGCCGGTCACCTGGTGCAGGGGCGAGATGATCAGGACGTCCAGCGGAGTGGGGTCGGTCCACACGCCGACCTTCGTGAGGGCGAGGGGGAGCCCGCCCAGCACGGCGAGCGGGACGCCGACGAACGCGGTCGCGCGGAGCAGGCGCAGGTGCTCCTGCGGCCTCTCCAGGACGCGGTGCCGGGCGGCGAGGACGCCGACCAGGAACGGGACCACGGTGCTGAGGAACATCAGCACGACGAGCACGGAGTAGAAGGTCAGCCGGAAGAGGAGCTCGTTCACGAAGCCGTCGGGCATCAGGAGGGTGCTCTGCCCGGTGACGGCGTCCCCGGCGGCCAGCAGGGCGTGGGCGGCGGCGGCCAGCGGCAGCCAGACCAGGGCCAGGATCACCAGGGTCCGGTCCCGGAACCGCAGCACCCCGACGAAGAGCAGCGCCACGATCCCGTAGACGCCCAGGATGTCCCCGAAGAAGAGCAGCGCGGCGTGGGCCACCCCGAAGACGACCAGCCAGAGACCGCGTCGGCGCAGCAGGCCCCGTGTGAGGCGCCACTCGTGGCCCTGTTCGGTCCGTCGGCGGTGGATCTGGGCGAGGCCGTAGCCGAACAGCGCCGCGAACATCGGGTACGCGCGCAGGTCCACGAACATGACCGTGCCGCCGGTGGCGATCCGGTCGAGCAGGGTCGTGGTGACCTCGGTGCCACCGATGAACAGGGTGAACAGGTGCGCGTGGGCGAGCGCGATGAGCAGGAGCATGATCCCGCGCGCCAGGTCCGGGGCCAGCGAGCGCCGGTCCGGCGGCAGCGGGCGGTCGGAGGTGTCCGGGGCGGGAGGGGCGGACGTGGACGGCTGGGCCATGGTGGTCTCCGGTGGGGTGGGGCGTCACGTTCGTGTGGACGATGTACACGCCGGGGTGGGAGGGTGTGGGGATCGGTGGGTAGTGCACCCGTGCGTACACAATAAACAAGAAAGCCGACCTGTCAAAACCCCCACTGGTCAGGGAATAAGGCAACGATGCACTAGTGCACCTGGGTGTGGTGGAAGGCGTGTCGGCCGTTGGTGCACCGTGGGCTGCGGCGTCTTCGTCGCGATGGTGCACTAGTACACTTGGGTCGCCCCTGGCCCGGTTCGGAGAGGATGACGATGGACACAGGAGACGGGCTCGCGCCCTACCGGCGGATCGTCGCCGACATCAGCGCGTGCATCGATTCCGGCGAGCTCGCGCCGGGGAGCCGGGTGCCCTCCACCCGGGAGATCACCCAGCAGTGGGGCGTGGCCATGGCCACCGCCACCAAGGCGCTCTCGACACTGCGCGGGGAGGGACGGGTGGAGGTGGTGCGCGGAGTCGGCACCATCGTCCGGAGGCCCGACGGACCCGAGCCCGAGCCCGAGCCCGAGCGCGGCCGGGGCCTCGGGCCCGAGCCCGACCCGGGGTCCGCACCCACCGCCGGGCGGGGCGTCGATCGAGGTGCCGAGCGGGGCGCCGGGCCCGCTCCCGCCGCAGAGCCCAGGACCGAGCGGGGACCGGGTCCTGACCCCGACCCGGCGTCCGAACCCGCGTCGGAGTCCGGCACGCGCGACCACCCCCGGTCCACCCCCGCCGTGGAACGCCGGGCCCAGCCCGAGTCGGCGCTGACCCGCGAGGGCATCGTCCTGGCCGCGATCGCCGTGGCCGACGCCGAGGGGCTCGAAGGCCTGTCCATGCGCCGGGTCTCGGTCGAGCTCGGGGTGAGCACCATGGCCCTGTACCGGCACGTCGCGAGCAAGGGCGAGCTGCTCACCGAGATGGTCGACCACCTCTACACGGTCCACGCCCTGGCCGAACCGCCGCCCGAGGACTGGCGGGAGGCCCTGGAGGTCGCCCTCGTGGCCGAGTGGGAGGTCTACCGCAGGCACTCCTGGGTCGCCCGGCTGACAGTGATGGCGGGCGGGGTCGTCACCCCGGCGCTCCTGCGGAACGGTGAGTGGATGATGCGGGTGATCGTCGCCCAGGGCCGCACCCCCGACGAGGCTCTGGAGATCCTCACCATCGTGTCCGCCTACAACTCCGGCATGGCGCTCCAGGCCACGCGGGTGGCACTGGAGGAGCACGAACACGACATGGACGCCGAGCACTGGTGGCGTTCCCGGGGGCCGCTGTTCCAGCGGTTCGCCGAGGAGGGGCGCTACCCCACCATGTTGAGCGTCTCCGGTCCACCCGACGTCGACTGCATGTTCGAGTCCGGGATGCGGCGCCTCCTGGACGGCCTCGCCCCCTGGATCGAGGGTACCGACGCGACCTGAACCGTCCGGGCTGGTCCGAGCGTCCGACACACCCGTGACCCGAACCCGAACCGGGCTGGTCCGGACCGTCCGACACACCCGTGACCTGACCCTCTTCGACCGTCCGCCCCCGCAGACTTGTGCGGTGAACGTGCGGTCGGGGGAGGCGTGTTGGAGCAGGACGCCACGCGGGACGGTTACCACTGGGAGGTCCCCTGCCGGGGGCGTCGGCGCGGGCGCTGGCCGGCGTCCCTCGGGCGGTGGATGACGGCCCACCAGGTGGACGACGTGGGCGGTCCCGGGTCCCGTCCGCGCACCGAACGCCAGCACCACTGGTGGCAGGTGATGTGTCTGACCGGCGTGGACTACTTCTCCACCCTGAGCTACCTCCCCAGCATCGCCATCCTCGCGGCCGGGGCGCTGTCGCCGGTCGCCACGCTGCTGATCGTGCTGCTCACCCTGTTCGGCATGCTGCCCATCTATCGTCGGGTGGCCGAGCGCAGCCCGCACGGCCAGGGTTCGGTGGCGATGCTGGCACACCTGCTGCCGGAGTGGCGGGGCAAGTTCCTGATCCTGTGCCTCCTGGGTTTCGTGGCGACCTCGTGGATCGTCACCATCACCCTGTCCACCGCCGACGCCACCGCGCACCTGGGGGCCAACCCCTACACGCCCCGGGTGCTGGCCGACCACCCGGTGCTGGTCACGTTGGTGCTCCTGGCGCTGCTGGGGGCGGTGTTCCTCGCGGGGTTCAAGGAGGCGGTCCGGCTGGCGATCCCCCTGGTCCTGATGTTCCTCCTGTTGAACCTGGTGGTCGTGGTGGCGGCTCTGTCCCACATCGCCGCGCACCCGGAGACCCTGGCCCAGTGGGAGGTGTCCGTGGTCGGGGACGGCTTCTGGCCGACCACCACCGTGGTGCTGCTCGCCTTCCCGCTGCTGGTCCTCGGGCTGTCGGGGTTCGAGACCGGTGTGAGCATGATGCCGCTGGTGCGTTCGGAGGGGGAGACGGCCGAGGAGCGGATGCGCTCGCGCGTCGCCAGCACCCGCAGGCTCCTCACCACCGCCGCCGTCATCATGAGCTTCTACCTGCTGGCGACGACGTTCGTCACCGGCGTGCTGGTCCCCCGCGAGGACGTGGAGGTCGGCGGTCCGGCCGCCGACCGGGTGATGGCCTACCTGGCGCACGACCTGCTGGGCCAGGGGTTCGGCACCGTCTACGACGTCTCCACGATCCTCATCCTCTGGTTCGCGGGGGCCTCCGCGATGGCCGGGCTGATCAACATCGTGCCGCGCTACCTGCCCCGGTTCGGGATGGCCCCGGCCTGGGGCACCGCCGTCCGGCCGGTGGTCCTGGTGTACACGGTCGTGACGATGGTGATCACGGTCGCCTTCGGCGCGAGCGTCGACTCGCAGGCCGGTGCGTACGCCACGGGCATCCTGGCGATGCTGGTGACCTCCGCCGTGGCGGTGACCATCATCGTGCACCGCAGGCGGGCGTGGCTGGCGACGACCGGGTTCGCGGTGCTGACCGCCGTGTTCGGCTTCGCCCTGGTGGACAACGTCGTGAGCCGCCCCGACGGGCTGGCCATCGCCCTGTTGTTCGTGTTGGCGATCATCGTGGTGTCGCTGGTCTCCCGGACCCTGCGCAGCACCGAGCTGCGCGCGCACTCGGTGGACCTGGACCCGACCGCGCTCCGGTTCGTCCGGGAGGCGGCCCGCCACGGCAAGATCCTGATGTTCGCGAACCGGCCGCGTTCGGGGGAGGCGGACGAGTACGCGGCGACCGAGGCGGAGCAGCACCGGCTCAACCCGGTGTCGCTGCGGGTCTCCCCCCTGTTCGTGGAGGTGCGTGTGCACCACCCCTCGGACTTCGAGGGGACGCTCGGCGTGCACGGGACCTGGATCCACGGGCACCGCGTGCTCAGGGTGAGCAGTCCGGCGGTGCCCAACGCGCTGGCGGCGGTGCTCCTGTGCGTGCGTGACGCCACGGGGAGCATTCCGCACTGCTACTTCGCCTGGTCGGAGTACTCGCCGATGCGGGCGTTCCTCCACTTCCTGGTGCTGGGCGCGGGTGGCACCGCCGGGTTCACGCGGGAGATCCTGCGGGAGAACGAGCCGGACGCCGACCGCCGACCCGTGGTGCACGTGAGCTGATCCCTGGGTCTCCGGGAGGGTCGCGAAAAGGCGGGACTATTCGGTCATAAAGTGCGAACTGCGTATCTGGGTGCGCAGGGTATGCGGCGTTGGATGGATGTCCGTAAACGAATCTACGAAGTCGGTTAGTTCCCTTTTGCGGGGCGGTTCCGCGTGTTCTTCCTTGGGAGATGTGGTGCGCATGGTGATCGAGTTTGCGCTCCGCGTGTTGGAACAAGCATCTCTGAACAGGCATAATGACTCTACGTAATATCCTATGGGCGTAGGGTGTTCATGATTCGCGGCAACATTTCCGGAATAGGCCTGCGCGGCCTCTTCGACTGCTAACGTTTCGGTCCGTTGGCAGTTCCGGTCGGAAAGAACTCCGTGATAACCGGGCCGCCACCCATGTCTTGAGCAAGCGGGCCACCCCGCCGTCCCGACGTCTTCGTGGACGGGTCCGCCGGCCGTGTGACCCGGGGCGACCGCGACGACGGCCGCCCGGTTCGGGCTCACGGCACCGCGCCGCTCGGCGCAACCCCTGGCAGCACCTCGTGAAAGGGTCCAAGCCGCACCATGCGAAACACGTTCCGTTACTCCTTCGCCACCGCACTGACCGCGGGGCTGGTCCTGGCGCCCTTCAGCGCCGCCTTCGCCGACACCTCCACCGACGGCTCCGGCGGTGTGCTCAGCGGCAACCAGGTCGTCGTCCCCGTCGACGTCGAGGCCAACCTGTGCGGCAACTCGCTCGCGGTGCTCGGCATCTCCCAGGCCACCTGCACCAAGGTCTCCGAGGTCCTCTACGAGAGCAGCGGCCAGGGCGCCGCCACCGACGGTTCCGGTGGTGTGGCCAGCGGCAACCAGATCGTCCTCCCGGTGGACGCCGCCGTGGACGCCTGCGGCAACTCCGTCGCCGTGGCCGGGATCTCCGAGGCCGAGTGCGTGGAGGTGGTCGAGGTCCTGGAGAAGGAGTCCGAGGACGCGCCCAGCACGATGAACACCGACGGCTCCGGCGGCGTGGCCAGCGGCAACCAGATCACCGTCCCGGTGGACACGGCCATCGAGATCTGCGGCAACTCCATCGCCGTCCTGGGCGCCTCCAGCGCGCAGTGCACCACGATCATCAACATCATCCACGCCTCCCCGGACAACGAGGGCGCCTCCACCGGGCCCGCCACGAGCGGTTCCGGCGGCGTGGCCAGCGGCAACCAGGTCTCGGTCCCGGTCAACGCGGCCGTCGACATCTGCGGCAACGCGGTGTCCGTGCTCGGCATCGCGGAGGCCTCCTGCGTGGAGACCATCTCCGAGAAGCCCGAGGAGCCGAAGGAGCCGGAGGAGTCCGAGAAGCCCGAGGAGCCGAAGACCCCCGAGGAGTCGGAGAAGCCCGAGGAGCCGAAGACCCCCGAGGAGTCGGAGAAGCCCAAGGTCCCGGAGAAGAACGAGGAGACGGACGAGAAGCCCGCTCCCCAGCAGGAGGCCGGTGAGGAGCTGGCGGTGACCGGCGGTGCCCTGGGTGGTCTCGTCGCCGCCGCTGTGGCCGCGATCGGCGCCGGTGGCGCCGGTCTGTACTTCGCCCGCAGGCGCAAGGCCACCGCCGCCGCCGACGACGAGTAGGCCCACCCGCCGGAGCACCTGCTCCGAGCACCGGCCCGGAGCACCGGGCCGGGGGCGCGCATCCAGCGCCCGACCCACGGGGTCGCCGGGAGACCGGCGGCCCCGTCCGCGTGGGCGGGCCGGAGGGGACGAGGCGGGACGGGTGGACCGCCCTGAGGCGGCCCCGTCCGCGTGGGCGGGGCCGGTGCGGGGCGGCCGGGAACGTCTCATAACCTCGAAGACGTGCTCAAAGTCCTGTTCTCCTCACGCATGCTGGCCTTCCACGCGCTGGTCGTGGTCCTGGTGCCCGCCTTCGTCTGGCTGGGGTTCTGGCAGCTGGACCGGGCCGAGACCCGCAGCGCCGCGGTCAACCTCCAACGGGACAACGTCGCCGCCGAGCCCGTGGCCGTGGACCAGCTCACCTCCGTGGGCGCGGACGTCCCACCCGAGGACCGCTGGCGCACCGTCGAGGCCACCGGCACCTGGGACCAGGAGCACGAGCTCCTGCTCCGCAACCGGGACGGCTCCCAGGGGGTCGGCTTCCACGTCCTCACCCCGCTGGTCACCGGGGACGGCACGGCCGTCCTGGTCAACCGGGGGTGGATCGAGCGCGGCGAGAACGCCCAGGACACCCCCGAGGCGCCCGCCGTCCCCGAGGGCGAGGTCCACGTGACCGGCCGCCTCCAGTTCGGGGAGACCGAGGAGAACACCGGGCTGCGCGAGCGCGGCGGCATGCCCGAGGGCCAGATCATGTTCGTGGACGTGGACCGGTTGGCCGAGGAGCTGCCGTACCCGATCTACGGCGGGTACGTGGAGCTCACCGACCAGGACCCGGTGCCCGAGGTGGCCCCCGAGCGGATCGCCCTGCGCGAGGAGAACACCGGGATGAGCGCGTCCTACGCCTTCCAGTGGTGGGTGTTCAGCGTCGTCGCGGTGGTGGGGTGGGTCGTCCTGATCCGCCGTGAGCTGCGCGACGCCCGCGAAGCCGACGCGAGGGGCCCGGGGAACGGGGAGACTGGTGACGCAAGCGCCCAGGACCCGGAGGGGCCCCGCGACCCGGTCGCACCGGCCCAGAGCGGTCGGCCGTCCCGGACCTGAGCCCCGACAGCGGCCCGAGGAGCGACGTGGACGATCAGAGGGACTACCCGGCTCCCGGCTGGGTGGAGCGGCGCGCGGTGCGGGGCGACGAGAGCGCCCGGGCCGGTCGGCTCTGGTGGGACGGCGCCGCCGACGCCTACCAGGCCGAACACGGTGACTTCCTGCGTGACGTGGGGTTCGTCTGGTCGCCCGAGGGCATGGACGAGGCCGATTTGCGGCTGCTCGGGGACCTGGACGGCGAGCGGGTCCTGGAGATCGGTTGCGGCGCCGGGCAGTGCGGCCGGTGGCTGCGGGCCCGGGGCGTGCGCGAGGTCGTGGGGTTCGACCTGGCCTGGCGGCAGCTCCAGCACTCCCGGAGGATCGACGAGCAGACCGGGTACCGGCTGCCCGCCGTGCAGGCCGACGCGCAGCGCATGCCGTTCGCCGCGGACTCCTTCGACGTCGTCTTCTCCTCGTTCGGGGCGTTCCCGTTCGTGCCCGCCGCCGAGACCGCGCTGGCCGAGGCCGGGCGGGTGCTCAGGCCCGGCGGGCGGTTCGTGTTCTCGGTGACGCACCCGATCCGGTGGTGCTTCCCGGACGACCCCACCGTGCACGGGATGACGGTCCGGCAGTCCTACTTCGACCGCCGCGCCTACGTGGAGGAGGACGACGAGGGCCGGGCGGTCTACGTGGAGCACCACCACACCGTGGGGGACTGGCTGCGGGGGATCGTGGCGGCCGGGCTGGAGCTCCGGGACATGGTCGAGCCGGAGTGGCCGGAGGAGAACGACCAGGTGTGGGGCGGCTGGGGGCCGGAGCGCGGCCGGATGATCCCCGGGACGGCGATCTTCTCGGCGGTCAAGCCGGGGTAGCCGCGCCCGCGTTCAGCCGCGCGGGTGCACCGGCGGGGCGGACCCGGGGACCTTCGGCCCCGGGACGAGGAGCCCGCCCTCATCGAAGGTCGGGGGCACGGCGACGCACTGGACCTCGTCCGAGTAGGTGATGCGCCCCGGCGAGGTGGTCCGCAGTTCCATCCAGCCGACGCCGTAGCGGTCGAGCAGGTCCAGATACGACTTGGTCATGTCCAGGAGATCCACCGAGGAGGATCTGAACCAGGCCCGGGCTCCGGGGTGCAGAACAGGGTCTTAGCAGTCGGGTTCGACCGTCGTCGGATCGGTGTACATCGAGTTCGCGCGGTCGTTCGCCGCGCGGTGCCAGGCGGCGTCCTCCGGTGACAGACCACCGCTGCGGGCCAGACCGTTCGCGAGGGCGAAGACCCCTGGAAACCGGCCACTGCGGTTGGGGGCCACGCTCTGGAAGCGCACGTAGACAGTCACGCGGAGCAGGTTAGCGAAGGGCCCTGCGCCTGACAGCCGCACAACGGTCCCAGGGGTCGCGTAGGCGTGGGCCGTCCGGCCGAGGACGCGGCGCTTCCTGTGGTGGTCTCGAAGATCTCCTGTGGCCCGGCCCGGAAATCCCTTGGGGGCGGTCGGGGTCGGGCGGTAGCTTCGGGGCTCTACGAGAGGAGCCGTGTGTCCCAGCGACTGCGTGAGGTGTGGAACCAGACCCGGGCCGCCTACGAGCGGGAGGACTACCGGGTCGACGGCGTTCGGGTGGATCTGTCCGGGCCCCTGGCTGCGATGCGCGCGGGCACGCGGCTCCACCTGCCCGAGGAGGTCGCGGAGCTGCCCGTCCCGGCGGCGGGGCGTGACACCCGCTTCGAGGTCACCGGGGAGAGCACCCTGGCGGCGGCGCGCAGGCTGGTCGCGGCGGAGCCGGGCCGGGTGGCGGCGCTGAACTTCGCCTCGGCCCGCAGGCCCGGGGGCGGGGTGGCCAACGGTGCGAAGGCCCAAGAGGAGAGCCTGGCCCGGTCCAGCGCGCTCTACGACTCGCTGATCCGCTGCCCCGAGTACTACGACCACCATGTGGCGGAGCGGAGTCTGCTCTACAGCGACCGGGTGATCTGGTCACCGAGCGTGCCGGTGTTCCGCGACGACCGCGCGGAATGGCTGCCGGAGCCGGTGCTGGTGGACTTCCTCACCGCGGCCGCGCCCAACCGGCGCATGGTCCAGCGCAACCAGCCCGAGCTCCTGCCGCTGGTGCCGCCCGCCCTGGACGTACGGGCCCGCGCGGTGCTGGCCGTGGCGGCCCATCACGGCACCACCCGGCTCGTGCTGGGCGCGTGGGGCTGCGGGGTGTTCGGCAACCGTCCCGAGGCGGTGGCCGCGGCGTTCGCCAAGCACCTGAGGGGGGAGTTCGCGGGGGTGTTCGATCGGGTGGTCTTCGCGGTGTTGGACCGGGACCCCGGGGTACGCAGACCCTTCGAGGAGGCCTTCGATGAACGCATGGAGCGGTGAGTTCGAGAGCCGTGGACCCGGCGGGGTCACGGTGCGGAACGCGGTGCCCGACGACCACGGGCGGATCATCGCCGTGTGCGACGACTGGTGGGGGAGGCCGGTCGCGCACATCCTGCCCCGGCTGTTCCTCGACCACTTCGGCGGGACGTCCCTGGCCGTCGAGGACGACGAGGGGATCGCTGGCTTCCTGGTGGGGTTCCGCAGCCCCGACCGGGCGGAGGAGGCCTACGTGCACTTCACCGGGGTGGCCCCGAGGCATCGGCGTTCGGGACTGGGCCGGGAGATGTACCGCCTGTTCACCGACGCCGCCCGGGCCGACGGGCGTTCCCTGGTGCGCGCGGTCACCTCGCCTTCCAACGAGCGCTCGATCGCGTTCCACCGGTCGCTCGGGTTCGCGGTGACCGGCCCGTTCGCGGACTACGACGGCCCCGGCGACGACCGGATGTGCTTCGCGCTCCAGCTCTAGGCTCGGGGTCGTGCCGCCACAGGGGGCGCCGCGCTTCGGGAGCGGGGCCTTGACGATTTCCGGCTGCTTGGTGAAGGTGGCGATGTGCGTGGGAGTCGGCGTAGGCAGGACAGCCGTCTCCCCGCACGTCATCCGGGCTGGCGGAGAAGGGGCGGGAGTGCGACTCAAGCTCGATTTGCACGACATCTTCAACAAGGGCACGAGCATCGACAAGGCCCTGAACGACATCATGGACGAGGCCGAACGGAAGCGGGCCAAGACCATCGAGATCATCCCGGGCAAGGGCTCGGGACAGTTGAAGAAGCGGGTGCTGCGCTTCCTCGACCGCAAGGACGTCAAGGCTCGTTACCACCGCGTCGAGAAGGACTCGAAGAACTTCGGTCGCCTGTTCGTCCACTTCAAGCACTGAGAGGTCCAACGGAGCGGCCAACCGGACCAAGTCGGCGGTGAGCAGGGGGTTGCACCTTCCGTAGCGGCATGTGGTCTGGTGGATTCACGCCCCGACCCCTGGAGAAAGGTCCCCGCTCATGCACGCGTCCTTCGTGCCACCCCGTCAGGTCAGGATCGGTGATGCGGCGGCCTTCGTCGGCACCACTCCACGGGCGATCCGTCACTACCACGAGATCGGCCTGCTCCCCGAGCCCGAGCGGGGCGTCGACGGCCGCCGCCGCTACGGGTACGAGGACATGATCCGCCTGCTGTGGATTCGCAGGATGGCCGACGCCGGGATCGCCCTGGAGGACATCCGCGACTCCTTCCAGACCGGTACGACCTCCGGCGGCGCCGAGGGTGGCGGCGGGGTCGCGGACGTCCTCGAGCGGTTGGAGGAGACCCTCACCGAGCGGGAGGCCGAACTGCGGCGGCAGCGGGCCGCCGTGGAGCGGATGCGCACCGAGGGCAGCCGGATGGGCCTGCTCTCCGACTTCGTCACTGATCGTCTCAGGAACCTGCCCGAGGGCACTCTGCGGCAGGCGGACCTGGACGCTCTGCTGGTCACGGAGCGGATCTTCGGCCCGCTCGGCGCGGCGGTCCAGGCCACCCGCTTCATCGCCCTGGCCACGCATCCCCCTCTGCGGGAGGACTCCGACCGCGTCGACGCCGCCGAGGAGGCGCTCGACGACGGGGTCGCCGTCGATGATCCTCGGGTGGCTCGGGTGGCCGCCGAACGGCACGCCTTCGAAAGCGCCCTGCACGCCGTCATCGAGGAGTCTGGCCTGGACGAGGACGACGATGCCCTCTTCGACGCCTGGGACGCTCTGCACCCCGATCCCGCTCACGACGGCGAGGACGAGGACGACCCCGGCTCGGGCAGGCGGGAGGAAGGCTCCATGAGCGCGGTCGAAGCTGTCGGCAAGATGCCCTACGACTTCTCCCCGGCCCGCCAACGCTGCATGGAACTGGCCTTGGAACTGTCCTTCCAGGGCTCGCCCGCCACCTGAGGCCCGCCCCAGGAGGACCCGGGGTGGGGCGGAGTTCGCGTCAGTGCCAGCCTCGATCCAGATGCGGCGGGGATCGCGTCCGGATTCCTCAGACTCCCAGCGCCTCAACGAGGTCCCCTGCGGCGGGGTGTCCGTCGAGGTCATCCACGAGGTGGAACAGCCGGGCGCGTGTGTTCGCCCGCAGGGACCCGGCCGGGACCGTCTCCAGGACACTCATCCCCAGAACGGAGGCGTTGCGCGGGTCCCTCCTGGTCGCGTAGGTGCGGGCGAGGATCGTCGTGGCCGCCGCCCACCCCGGCGAGCCCACGCGTTTCAACCGGATCGACGTCTCGGCGTGTCGGGCGGACTCGCTGGAGTCATGGTCGAGGAGGGCCTCGGCCAGGTGTTGGTGGAACTCGGCGCGGTCGAATCCGAACCGTCCTGGCTCCTCGCGGTCGGCTGCGTCCATGTGACGCCGCGCCGTGGTGATCGCGTCGTCGAGCCGTGCCCGATCCCCGAGGGCAGCCAACGGCCGAAGTCGGCACCACGCGGTGATCTGAGCACGCTGGAGGTCGTCGTCAGCGAACGCCTCCGCCTGGTGGGCGAGCTCCAGAGCCTCGGTGCGACGGTCCTGGGACATGGTGACCATGGACTGGGCGCCGAGCGCCCACGCGGCCAGGCGGCGTTCTCCCAGTTCCTCACCGACTCTCGCGGCGGTTCCGAAGTGGATGAGCGACGCGGGGACGTCACCGGTGTGGTGGCCGAGACTGCCCAGGAGGCCGGACAACCATCCGACGACCCGTCGCATGTCCATGGAGGTGGTGTTGCCGTTGATGAGCAGGGAGCGGCAGCGCGCGACTTCTGCTGCGAGCACCCGTGGTGGGTAGTCGCTGTATCGGGCCGCGTAGAACTCCACGGCGCGCTCAGCCAGATCGACCGTCCCGGCACCGGGGCCGTTCAGGGCGATGCTGTCGGCGACCGCGGTGAGGTCGGGGTAGGCGTCGGGCTGCATGGGGCCCTCCTGTCGCGGGTGCGGTGTGAGGTGACCGTACCAACCGGTGAGGCCTCTGAGCTGAGGGATACCCAAGCGTGCCGAGGGAACGCCGTAGATCCGGGCCAGCGCGTGACCGTATTCCGAGCTGGGGCGGGAGTTGCCGTGCTCCCACCGGCAGAGCATGGCGGTGGTCAGACCGGGCACGGCCAACCCGTCGGACTGGTACAGCTCACCGACGGCTTCGACGACATGGGGGCGCGACCATCCGTAGGCGAGTCTCCAGCCCTCCAACGGTGAGATGGGCAGGTGCCTGGTGATTTCGGCGTGGATCGCGGCCACGGGGGCGCCACGGCGCTGGAGGTCAGCGCGGATGCGGGAGGCGTCACGGGCGAGTTGAGCACGGGTCTGGCGGCTGACGGTGACCAATCCGGCTCCCGAAGGTCGGAATGTGGGGGGACCGCACGGTAACTCGGGGTGCGGTGTTCGGGCCATTGCCTCCGAAGGCAATGTTCGCTCACTCACGGTGGCATTGATGCGCTCGCGGTGTTGGCCGTTCCCTGGAAGCAGTCCCCCGGTGCCCAACCCGGGGGAGGGAAGGAGAGCGGCATGACAGTGGGCGACTGGCCCGACCGGTTCCCCGTCTCCGTCAACGACACCTACGGCGCCCCGTTCCTCATCGAGCAGGTCCCCAACACCACGGACAAGGTCCGAGCGCTCACGGACCACCGGGCGCCGATCGCCCTGTTCACCAAGGCGCCGTTCAACCCGACCTGCCGCACCAGGGCCCTCCCGCATGATGGCCGTCTCCGAGCACGGGTCCGCGTCCGCCTCCCCTTGGAGGAACACTGAACCCCCACGACAGCAAACAGTTCCTCGAATTCGCCTACTACTGCGACAGCGCGGGGGTGCCCCTCCCCTTCTCACTGCCACCGAGCATCTTCGACGTCAAGGGCACCATGACCGACTGGCTCTCCGGTGCACGTCGGTCCCTCTCGGGCTCCGTTCACCCCAGTGCCGAGGTGGAGGGGCCCGTGATCGTGGAGCCCGGCGCCTTCGTCGACGCCGGAGCCGTCATCCTGGGTCCGGCACTGATCTGTCAGGGTGCCTACGTCGGTCGCGGCTTGGTGCGCGATCACACGGTGATCGGGCCAGGCAGCAAGGTGGGCTACGCCTGCGAGATCACTCGCAGTCTGGTCCTCGCTGACACTCGGGCGATGCACTTCGTGTTCGTCGGTGACTCGATCATCGGGAGCCGCGTCAACATCGGTTCCTCCTCGGTGCTGGCGAACCTGCGCGTCGACCGCCCCGTGGTCGAACCGGCGGTGGATGAGCTGGCCGTGACGGTCGGAGACGTCAGGATCGGGACCGGGCAGACCAAGTTCGGTTCGGTACTCGGTGACCGCGTCCAACTCCCCGCACTGACCTCCGTGGCTCCGGGCACGCTGATCGGCCCGGACGTGACCATCTACCCGACCGATCAGCTCGGCGGGCTCTACCCTTCCCAGGCGCGGGTGAGGTCATGACCCACCTACGGATCGCGGGCGGACGACCACTCAGCGGGTCCGTGCCCGTGCAGGGGTCGAAGAACGTTTTCCTGCACCTGGCTGCGGCGGCGCTGCTGTCCGCACGACCGGTTCGGCTCTGCAACGTTCCGAGAATCTCCGACACGGGTGTCGTGGCCGACATCCTCACCGCTGTCGGCACCCAGATCCTCCTCGAAGGCACGACCCTGATCGTCCACGCGGACGACATCAGGACCAGCGTCATCCCACACGGCCTCGGCTCCAAGATCCGACCGACCCTGTGTTTCGGTGCCGCGTTGCTCTCCCGCACCGGGCAGGTGATCCTGCCGACCCCGGGTGGGGACGCCTTCGCCGTGCGGCATGTCGACCTTCACTTGCGGGCGATGCGCGCGGCCGGTGCCGAGGTTCGGGTCATCGGCGGGACGGTCACGGCTTACGCCAGAGTCCTACGCGGCTTCGACTTCGATTGCTCGACTGTCGGCGGCTTTGGCCCCAGTTTGGGAGCGACGGTGACTGCTCTGCTCTTGGCCGCCTCGGCCCGGGGCGAGTCGAGGTTGACGTCTCCGAGCGGAGAACCCGAGGTGCGTGCGACGGTGGAGCTGCTGCGTCGGATGGGGGTCCAGATCGAGGAGGCCGGAGCTGCTCTTCTCGTTGAAGGGCGCGACCGACTCTCCCCTGCGACCGCACGGGTGCCCTCCGATCGCATGGCCGCTGGAACCCTGTTGCTGGCTGGAGCGATCACCAAGGGCCAAGTCGAGGTGACCGGTGTCGACCTTCACGTTCTGCCTCGGGGGTTCATCGACGCTCTCGACAGGTCGCGCACGAGGGTCGCCTCAGGTCATGACAGAGTGCGTGTCGAACCCTCGGCTCTGTGCCCGGTCATCGTTGAGACCGGAGTTCACCCGGGTTTCCCGACCGACCTGCAACCCCAGCTCGTCGCACTGTTGACGCAGGCATCGGGAACGTCGCGTGTGGTCGAGCGGGTCTACACGCGGCGCGACTCCCACTTGCCCGGTCTGGTGGCTTTGGGAGCCGACATCTCCCTCAGCGGACCGGAACTGAGGATCTCGGGGCCGTCGAGGCTGCGGGGTACTACGGTGCACGGTGAGGACATCCGGGCAGCCACCGCCCTGCTCCTCGCGGCAGTGGCCGCAGAGGGGACGACCACGCTCCATGGCGTCTCACACCTGCGTCGCGGATACGAGGACCTGGCTGGCGTCCTCGGCGCGTTGGGCGCCGACATCACCGAGGAGGACCCTTGACCGAAACGCCCACCCGTCAATCGTCCGCGTGGGCGGATACGGCCCTCGCGACCATGCGTGCCGCGCTCGACCACATGGTGGAGGCAGGTCGGACCCCGGGAGGCGTCATCGCGGCCGGGACCGTCGACACCGTCGGCTTCTCCGTCTCGGGGACCGTCACACCGAGCGGCCCCGCGGCTCCGGAGCCCTCGACGATGTACGACGTGGCGAGCCTGACCAAGGTCGTCGCGACGTGGCCCCTGGTCGGTGACGCCGTGACCCGGAACCTGCTTGACCTCGACGCCCCGGTGGCCGCCTACTTCCCGGAGTTCACGGCCGGTGCCGGGATGTCGGTCACGGTGCGTCAGATCCTCACCCACACCAGCGGGCTCATGCCATCGACCCGGCTCGACCGCTACGTGGGTGACCACCGTGACGTGGCCGAGGCGATCCTGTCCGAGCCCCTCGACAACCAGGGTGCTCACAGATACATCAACCGTGGGTTCATCCTTCTGGGTCTGCTGCTCGCACGGGTCAACGGTCGACCCTTGGCCGATCTCCTCGACGGATTCGCAGGAGAACTGGGTGTGTCAGGTCTTCAGTACGGACCTCTCCCCAGGAGCCCGAGCGTGGCTCCGACCGAGCGCCGCCTGGTGGGCGGGGAACCGCTGCACGGGGTCGTGCACGACGAGAACGCCCACACCCTGGGTGGGGTGGCCGGGCACGCTGGAGTGTTCGCCTCCGCCGAGGCGCTCGCCGCGCTGGCCCGTCGCCTCCTCGCAGTGAACGGGGAGACGGGGACGTGGGCTGAGTTCGTCGCGGAGTCCTGGAGCCCAGTGGTGCGTGTCGATGAGTCGACCAGCCGGGGACTGGCGTGGCTGCTCTCGAAGAACGGCGTGGTGTACCACCACGGTTTCACCGGTACGAGCCTGTACCTCGCTCCGGACACGGGTCGGTATCTGGTGCTGTTGACCAACGCGATTGCTCACGGTCGCGACAGGGTTGGTCTGCCCGAGCTGCGAAGGAGCGCTATCGGCCTGTTCGGGTGAGTTCGTCCGTGCTCGTGGGTCTGTTCCCCAGGGCGGGGGTGAGCCCGGGGCCGGTGCGATCCGGGATGCCTTCGCCCACTGCTCCGTGCGCTTGTGGGGGTGGCTGGGGCCCGGAAAGTTCCGGGCCCCAGCCTCTGGGTGGTTCAGGTCGGGATGCCGATCTCGTGGGCGAGGGTTCGGCCGAGGGCGTCCAGGGTGGACAGGCCCAGGAGGAGGGTGGAGCTGATGGCGGTGGCGGGCCATCCCCACCATCGGCGGAGTGCCCGGTGGCGGCCCCGGGGGCGGGCGGGTTCTGGTTCGGCCCGAGCGGCGGCGGCTGCGCGCCGGGCCTCTTGGGCCTTGTGTTCGCGGTGGTGGCGGGCCACCTTGACCCAGTGCGGGAGGGGCCCGTGGTGCAGCATGTACGCCACCCGGGGGTTGTCGCCCATCTGACGATCCTTGCTCTCGTGAGGCAGTCACGTCAGCGGGGCCGCTGGGCTCAGTACGGAGATGTCCTTACGGGTGAGTACGCCGGTCTTGAAGAGGAAGCCTCGCGGATCTCCAGCTACGAGCCGATTGTCATCCCTGGACTTCTCCAGACTCCGGAGTACGCGCGACTGCACATGCAGTCGGCATCCGCTCCGCGTGTCGATAGCGAGATCGACCGAACCGTCGAAGCACGGGTGCAGCGACAAGAGGAAGTACTCCAGGGCTCAGCGCCAGAGCTGTGGATGATCATCGATGAGAACGCTCTTCGCCGCATGGTGGTTGACCAGGAGGTCATGCGGGGTCAGATCGATCATCTGATCACGGTCTCCGAAGACCTCACCAACGCGATCACCGTTCAAGTCCTACCGGTCGCAACGTCCTTCCACAGCGGACTTGTAGGGCCGTTTGTCATCCTGGAGTACGCCGATGAGGACATTGCGCCGTTCGTGTTCCTTGAGACTGACACCGATGGGCTGTACCTGGAGCGCGAGGAAGAGGTCAGCAGGTATCGGAGGCTCTTTGAGCAGGCTCAGTCCGTCGCCTTGGGGCCTCAGGACTCAGTCCAACTGATGCACGGTCTCACCACATAGAAGAAAGCCGAAATCCCATGCGTCTAGCTCCCACACCCGTTGACCAGCTGGCCTTCCGCAAGTCGAGCTACAGCACCCCGCAGAACTGTGTCGAGGTCGCTGATCTACCGTCTGGCGCCGCTGTGCGCGACACTCAAAACCGGGAATTGGCCTGCTTGGTCTTCCCCGGGAAGGAGTGGACCGCGATGCTGCGGTCCACCACCCAGCCATAGCTGAGTATTGAGGAAGGTCCCCGACTTAACTGAGTCGGGGACCTTGTCCAGGATCCCCTGTCCACAGGTGGACAGGGGATCGGGACGTTCTCTCCTGGGCGCGGGGTGAAACAGCGGGCAGGCCTGTGTATGAGTCAGTCAGTACCCTCACCCCCAGCGGAGGTCCCCGAGATGCACCCCCACACCGACGAACTCGTCTTCAACAAGTCCAGCTACAGCGGCGGTAACGGCAACTGCGTCGAAGTCGCCCGTTTCCGCAAGTCGAGTTTTAGCGGCGCGCGCACCGAGAACTGCGTGGAGGTAGCTGACGCTCCTGGGATGTCTGCTGTCCGCGACACCCAGAACAGGGAACTCGGCACGCTGACCTTCCCCTCCCACGAGTGGTCCGCGCTGCTTCGTGCCTCCGAGTAGCCAGGCACCGAAGGCCCCGACCTGAGTGTCCGGGGCCTTCCTCAACCCCGAGCACTGAGGAACTTCTCCAACTCCTCCCGATCGGGGGACGTCGCGGGGCCGGGGCGGGTGACAGCGAGCGCCGCAGCCGCGTTGGCCCGGCGGGCGGCCTCCCGCACCGAACTCCCCGAGGCCAGAGCGGCGGTGAACACCCCCACGTGCGCGTCGCCCGCGCCGGTGGTGTCCACCGCGGCCACAGCGAACCCCGGGACCCGGACGGGCTCCGCTTCCCCTGTGGCGACGAGGCAGCCCTCGGCCGAATCACGCAGCACCACCACGCCACCAGGGGCCACACGCTCCACCAGCATCGCCGCTGCGGCGTGCAGGTCAGCAGTCCCGGTGACCGTGACGGCCTCGGCGGCGCTCAGGCTGAGCACGTCCGTCCGTCCCAGCACCGTCGCCAGCGTCGCGGCCGGAACATCGCCCACCACCGGCGCCGGGTCCAGCACCAGCCGCACCCCGGGAGGAAGCTCACTGATCCAGGTGACCAGCTCGTCGGCGCGAGCCCCGGGCAACAGCGAGTACCCCACCGTGTAGACGAAGTCCCCCGGCTCCGGACGCAGGGTACGCAGGTCCGCCAGCGGCAGATCAGTCTCGGCACCCAGACGAGTGACGAAGCTCCGTTCAGCGGAGGCGTCCACCAGCGCCACACAGAACCCCGTGTCCTCGGGACGAGGCGGGTGCGCGCACGCGACCCCCGCGTCATTCAGGGCCGACCGGACCAGGTCACCGTGCGGACCCGTCCCGTGCGCACCCCCGTAGACCACCTCCATCCCCGCCCGCGTCGCCGCCGCGATCACGTTGAACCCCCCACCGGGAAGGGACCGCGCACTGCTGGCGAGCACACCCCCACCCCGCTCCGGCAGGTGGTCGACGGTCATGACGACGTCGACGATCACCGGTCCCACATGGTGCAGGCGAACGGTCATTCCTGGGCCCTTCCTTAGGCTTGTTGTCAAGACTTTGCCCTGCTCAGCCCCGGTATGGCAGCGCCCGGGAGCAGACTCGAATGTGGAGTCACGACGGGAGGCACCATGATCACCACCGACTACGTGATCGGTTCGCCCTGCTGGATCGAACTGACCACCTCCGACGTGGACCGTGCGACCGACTTCTACAGCCGCGTGTTCGGCTGGACGACGGAGTCCGCGGGCCCGGACACCGGCGGCTACATGCTGATCAGATACGAAGGATCCCTGATCGGCGGCCTCGGGCCGAAGATGTCCGAGGACCAGCCCGTCAGCTGGTCCCTCTACTTCAACACCCCTGACCTGGACGCGACGTTCAACCGCGCGCGGGAACTGGGCGCCACACCCTACGTGGAACCCACGGACGTCATGGGCCTGGGCAGGATGGCCTACGTGGCCGACCCGCAGGGCGGCTCGGTCTCGCTCTGGGAGGCCGGAACCCTCCCGGGCATGGAACGCACCGACGACCCGAACACCCTCGTGTGGGCCGAACTGTGGACCCCCTCGGCACAGGGCGCCAGGGACTTCTACGGCGGCCTCTTCGGATGGGAGTTCGCCGACTTCGAACTCCCCGGCGACGGGGGCGTGTACGCCGTGGCCCGCCCGGCGGGCCTGGGGGACGACCGCGCCTTCGGCGGGATCATGGGGGTCGACGCCGCCGACCTGCCCGCCACCCGTGGCGCGGCCGACTGGCACCCCGTCTTCCACGTCACCGACTGCGACGCGACCGTGGCGGAGATGACCGCCGCCGGCGGCCACATCCACATGGGTCCGGACGACGTCCCGGGCGTGGGACGCCTGGCCGTGGGCGCCGACCCGTTCGGCGCCGGGTACGTCCTGCTCACCCCGAACCCGGGGTAGGCCGCGCCCCCGCTCCGTGGGGCACACGGAGCGGGGACCGGCTCCTACTGGCGTGAGACGGCCGAGGCCCCGCCGCGCAGCACGAACTTCTGGATCTTGCCGGTCGCGGTCTTGGGCAGCTGCTCCACGAACTCCACCTGGGTCGGCGCCTTGAAGTGCGCCAGGTGCTCGCGGGCGAAGGCGATGATCTCCTCCTCGGTGGCGGAGGCCCCTTCCCGTAGCACCACGGAGGCGCGCGGGGTCTCGCCCCAGCGCTCGTGCGGCACGCCCACGATCGCCACCTCCAGCACGGCCGGATGCCGGAGCAGCACCCCCTCCACCTCGACGGAGGAGATGTTCTCGCCGCCGGAGATGATCACGTCCTTGATGCGGTCCTGGATCTCCACGTAGCCGTCCGGGTGGGTGACTGCGGCGTCCCCGGTCCGGAACCAGCCGTCGCCCATGGCCTGTTCGGTGGCCTCGGGGTCGTTGTAGTAGCCCTTCATCACCACGTTGCCGCGCACGGTGATCTGCCCGACGGTGGCCCCGTCCCAGGGCACCTCGGCGCCGGTCGCGTCGACCACCCGTAGTTCGCCGGAGGTGATGAGCTCGACCCCCTGGCGGGCCTTGAGGGCGCCCCGTTCACGCACGGACAGGTCCCGGTGCTCGGGCCGGGGCTCGCAGACCGTGATGAAGGGCGTGGTCTCGGTCAGGCCGTAGACGTGCGTGACGGTCCAGCCGAAGTCCTCCTCCAGCCGCTCGATGGTCTCGGCGGCGGGAGAGGCCCCGGCCGTGACCACGTGCACCCCCGGCGGGACCGCCCCGCGCACGGCCTCGGGCGTGTTGGAGAGCATGATCAGCACCGTGGGTGCCGCGCACAGCCAGGTGACCTCCTCGGTGCGGATGAGCTCGAACACCCGCTCGGGGTCCATGGCGGGCAGGCACACGTGGGTGCCCCCGGCCGCCGTGACCGTCCACGTGTAGGTCCAGCCGTTGGCGTGGAACATCGGCAGCGTCCACAGGTACCGCTCACCGAGCCCGATCCGCAGGTGCAGCAGGGTGCCCACCGAGTTCATGTACGCGTTGCGGTGGGTGATCATCACCCCCTTGGGGCGCGCGGTGGTCCCGGAGGTGTAGTTGATCGTGAGCAGGTCCGTCTCCGCGATCTCCGGGCGCGCGAAGTCGGGGGAGGAGGCCGCGACCAGGGACTCGTAGTCCTCCCACCCGTCGCGGGCGCCCTCCAGGGCCACGAACCGCTCCACGCCGGGCATGCGGTCGCGCACCCCGTCGACGGCGTCGAGCTGGTCGGCGTGCACGCACAGCACCCTGGCGCCGGAGTGGTTGACGATGTACACGAAGTCCTCGGCGGTCAGCCGGAAGTTCACCGGGACCAGGACCGCGCCCAGCTGCGGGACGGCGTAGAAGGACTCCAGCTGCGCGTGGGTGTTGGGCGCGATGTAGGCGACCCGGTCGCCCTGCTCCACCCCCATGCCCTGGAGCGCGGTCGACCAGCGGTCGCAGCGGTCGAAGAACTGCTCGTAGGTGAGCCGGAGCTCCCGGTCGACCACCGCCTCCCGGTGCGGGTGCAGTCTGCGGGTCCGGCGGGCGAACTCCAGGGGAGTCAGGGTGAGTTCCATCGTGCCCTCTCTGTGTGGTGCTGCCTGGTGACGGGGGCCTGGTCGGAACCGGTGCGGAGGCCGAACAGCGCGGCCGCGTTGTCGTGCAGCACCCCGCGCAGCCAGTCGTCGCCCAGGTCCAGCCCGACCAGACTCCGGATCTGGTCGAGGTAGCGGTACGGGATGTTCGGGAAGTCGGTACCCAGGAGCACGCGGTGTCCGAACTCCCGGAGGCGCGGCAGTTCGGCGCGGGGGAAGGGCGACTGCCGTTCCGTGAACGGGGTGAACGTCATGGTGGTGTCCAGGTGGACGCGCTCGTACCGTTCGACGAGGTCCAGGAAGGCCGTGTACTCGGGTGCGCCCGCGTGGGCGATCACGGCGGTGAGTCGCGGGTGCTGGCGGAGCACCTCGGAGAACGGCCCGGGCCCGGTGAAGTTCCCGGGTGTCGGGCCGGAGCCGCAGTGGACGACCACGGGTGTCCCGGAGTCCGCGAGGGCGCCCCAGACGCCGGAGAGCAGGGGGTCGCGCGGGTCGTAGGCGCCGACCTGGAGGTGGGCCTTGAAGACGCGGGCGCCGGAACGGATCGCCTCGGCCACGTACTCGGCCGCCTCGGGCTCGGCGAAGAACGTGGAACTGCGCAGGGAGTCGGGGTGCCGCTCCGCGAAGTCGGCCGCCCACCCGTTGAGCCAGGTGGCCATGGCCGGACGGTGGGGGTAGGAGAGCGCGGTGAAGGCCAGGACGCCGAACCCGCGCAGGAGGGCGACCCGTTCCTCCTCGGACACCCGGTAACGGGGGTGCAGGGGCCAGACCCCCGGGCCCAGGGCGTCGAAGTAGGCCTGGACCTTGCGCAGCACGTTGTCCGGCATGAAGTGGGTGTGCACGTCCACGAGGCCGGGGAGCCCGAGCCCGCCCAGGATCCGGCGGAGCTCGGCCTCCTCGTCGCCCTCGGAGGGCGGTGAGATTCCAGTCACATCCGCCAGCCTACGACCGATCCGAACCGGGCTCGGGACCGGGGCGGGCCCACTGGTCGGGGCCGCCGCAGGGGAGTGTCAGAGGGTCAGGAGGAGGACGCCAGCCACGACCACCGTCGAGGCGACGATCCGGATCGGTCCCACGCGCTCCTTGAAGAACACCAGCCCGATCAGCGCCGCGAAGACGATGCTGGTCTCCCGCAGGGCGGCGATCCCGGCGACCGCGCCGGACAGCTGGGCCCACAGGACCAACCCGTAGGCGCCCGCGCTGACCGCGCCGCCGAACAGGCCGACCTTCCAGATCGGCCGCAGCTGCTCGACCAGCCTCCCCCGCCGGGTGGCCAGGGCCACGAGGAAGAACACGGGCCCCTGGAGCATCATGATCCACGTGATGTACCCGAGCGGGTCCTGGGTCAGGCGCACGCCGTAGGCGTCCACCACGGTGTAGGAGGCGATCGCCAGGCCGGTCGCGAAGGCGGCCAGGAGCGCGGGCACGTGGTGCCGCTTCGGCAGGCCGCCCGCGAACACCAGGATCATCAGCCCGGCCGAGATGACCAGGACCCCGACGAGTTCCCGGGGTGGTAGGTGCTCACCGAGCAGGAGCGCCCCGATGAGGGCGACCACCCAGGGGGCGGTGCCGCGCGCGAGGGGGTAGACCTGACCGAAGTCGCCGGTCCGGTAGGACACCATCAGCAGGGTCAGGTAGAGCAGGTGGGTGGCCAGGGAGCCCAGGAGGAGGGGCCAGGCCTCGGGCGGGGGCATCCCGACCACGAGCAGCAGCGGGAGGGTCACGAACATCCCGCCGAGCCCGATGAGCGCGAAGCCGAGCAGGCGGTCGGTGATCGCGTGCGCGATCGCGTTCCACGCCGCGTGCAGCAGGGCCGCCACCAGCACCGCGACGACGATTGGTGTGGTCATTGGATGTCTCGGAGAGGGGATGGGGAACCCCGCAAGGCTAGCCCCCACCCCCTCCGGCGGTCGGGGGCGCCCCTGGCCCCACCCGTTCGCCGCGCCGGAATCAGGGGCGGTGGTCCCGTTGCGGTCAGGACGCGGTGCCGGGGGTCGGGGTGCCCCCGCTCCCGCCAGGACGCGGTGTCGAGGAGCGGGGGCGGTGGTCCCGCTTCCACCGGTACGCACCACTGGCGGTCGGGGCGGTGGTCCCGCTCCCACCAGGACGCGGCGCCGGGGGTCGGGGTGCCCCGACCCCCGCTCGGTCGGGCAGGTCACCCCTGCCCTCACCTGCGCGCGGCGTCGGAGGTCAGGGGCGGTCCGCCCGGACGTTGGTCGGGGCGATGCGGCTGTTGCGCAGGTGCTCGTAGACGATCGACGCGCGCACGTCGGCCACCTCCGGGCGTTCGGTCAGCTTGTCCACCACGAAGGCGTACAGGCTGTTGTTGTCCGGCAGCGCCACGTGCACCAGGAAGTCCTCGTTCCCCGAGGTGACGAAGACCGACAGGGTGTCCGGCAGCGCACGCACCCAGTCGCGGAAGGCCTCGATGTTGTGGCGCGAGGGCTTCACGACGCTGACGGTGATGAGCGCCTGGACGGGGCGGCCGATGAGTTCGAGGTCCACGTCCAGCAGTGAGCCACGAATCACACCCCTTTCTCGCAGCGCGCGGGTCCGATCCAGCGTCGTCGTGGGCGACGCGCCGACCGCCGCGGCCACGTCCCGGTTGGTTTTTCGTGCGTCTGACTGGAGTTCGGCCAGGATCGCCGTATCTAGTTCGTCAAGATCAGCCATGACCGGAGTTTACCCGTACTTAATACGGGTTGTTGTGTTTGACTCCGGAGCATGCGTAACATCTGAGCGAAAAGGTCGTATTTGGCTCGCCGGGAAGTGATCCTTTCCCGGTCGGCAGTGTCGCCCGCCGGTCGGCCCAGCACTGGTGCACCGTCGCACCACCGCAACACAAGGGACGTCCGTCACCGTGAGACCTTCCTCCGTCGTGGCCGTCACCGACCGACCGTCGGTGGGCCCGCAAGCGCGGGGCCGCACCCTGGCCCTGCTCGCCATCGTCTGCGCGGCGCTCAACCTGCGCCTCGTGGTCACCGCGCTCTCCCCGCTCCTGACCACCATCGGCGCGGAGTTCGGCTTCACCGCCACTGTCGTGGGGGTTTTCGGCACCCTGCCGCTGGTCGCCTTCGCCGTGTTCGGCCTGATCACCCCGGCCGTCATGCGCCGTCTGGGCCCCGAGGCCACGGCCGCGCTCAGCATGCTGCTCGCCGGAGCGGGCCAGGTGATGCGCTCCTTCGCGCCCGACACCGGAACCCTGCTGGCGCTCACCGGGGTCGCGCTCGTCGGCGCCGCCCTGGGCAACGTCGTGGTGCCGCCGCTGATCAAGCAGTACTTCCCGGACCGCCTCGCCGCCCTCAGCACCGTGCAGATGGTCGCCATCCACCTGGGCGCCCTCTTCCCGCCGCTGGTCGCCATCCCCCTGGCCGAGGTCGCCGGATGGCGGGTGGCCCTCGGCACCTGGTCCGTCCTGGCCCTGGTCGCCGCGCTCCTGTGGACCGTCCAGTGGCGGCGCTCCGGCGGCGCCCCGCGCGCCGTGGTGCCCTCCGGAGGGCCCGCTCTGGCCCGCCCGATCTGGCGCGTGGGCATGGCCTGGCGGATGGCGCTGCTGTTCGGCATGGTCACCTGGAACGTCTTCACGCTGTTCACGTGGCTGCCCGCCCTGCTGGACGACGCCGGTCACAGCCCCGCCCTGGCCGGGAGCCTGGTCTCCCTGATGGTCGGCGCCAGCCTGATGTTCGGCCTGGTCGCGCCGGTCGTCACCCTGCGCGCGGCCAACACCTTCCCGATCGTCGCCCTCGGGCTGGCCGGCTACGGCGTGGGGTACCTCGGCGTGGCCGTGGCCCCCGGGTACGCCGTGCTGTGGGTGCTCTTCCTCGGGCTCGGCACCAGCCTGTTCGTGGTCGTCATGACCATGATCAACGCCCGCAGCTCCACACCGCAGGGCGCGGCGGCCCTGTCCGGCTTCGTGCAGGGCGCGGGCAGCGGGATCGCCCTGGGCGGCCCGCTGCTGTTCGGCCTGTTCAACGAGCTGACCGGCGGCTGGACCCTCTCCTACGCGGTGATCGCGGGCGGTTCGCTGGCGGTGGCCCTCGTGGTCGCCTACGTGGAACGCACCCCCTGGACGATCGAGGCTGCGGCCCAGCGTCAGGGCCCGGTCGCGCCGTCCGCTCTCCCGCGCGTCCACGCGTGAGCGGTGCGGCCGGTAGTGGCCACATAGTCGGATATGTGACTGATGTGCCTCAGAAGCTCGCAATGCCCCCAACGGGTGCATAATGTCGATCTGAGCAACCCACCCCCCGAAAGACCCTCCTTCGTGATCCCCGCCTTCCCCTCCTGACGCCCGCGACCCGCACGCACTCCGCGACGGGGGTGCCCGAGGCGACGCTCGGAGCGGGGCCTCGGGGCATCCCGGGACCCACCGGGTATCACGACGGGTGGTCCGACACCATGACGATCGAACACCGGCGCCCCCTCCTGCCACCGGACACGGCAGTGGCGGGACCGGCCGCGACGACCCCGCTCCTGCGCAACCAGGACTTCCAGTCCCTGTGGTCCAGCCGGTTCCTCGCCGGGCTGGGCAAGGAGAGCGGCGAGGTCGCCTACCCCCTGCTCATGCTGACGCTGGCCGGTTCGGCCGCCGAGGCCGGGCTCGTCGGCGCCGCGCAGGTGGCCACCACCATGGTCGCGGCGGTCGTCGGGGGCTCCCTCGCCGACCGCGTCAACCGCCGCGCCGTGCTGTTGGTGTGCGACCTCGGCCGCCTGCTGCTCCTGCTCGCCTTCGCCGGAACCCTGCTCAGCGGGCACGCCACGGCGCCGACGGTGATCGGCACGGCGGTGGTGTCGTCGGCGTTCATGGGTGTGTCCAACCCGGTCGCCATGGCCGCGATCAAACAGCTGGTGCCGCCCGCCCAGATGGCCGACGCCGCCGCGCAGAACCAGATCCGCTTCTTCACCACGACCGCCCTGGGAGCGCCCCTCGCCGGGTTCCTGTTCAGCCTGGGCCGCGCCTACCCCTTCCTGGCGGAGGCGCTCCTGTACCTGGTGTCGGGGGCGCTGATCCTGCGCATCCGGCGCCCCATGCAGGCCCGCCACGAGGGGACCGAGCGGATGAGCCCGCGCGGCGCGGTGCTGGGTTTCGTGCTGCTCGCCCGGCACCCGATCCTGCGGCCGATGCTCGCGTGGATCGTCTGCTTCAACCTCGCCTTCACACAGACGGGAGCGTTCCTGGCGCTGATCGCCACCGCCGACGACCGGGGCGCCTCGCACCTGGTGGTCGGCCTCACCGTCTCGCTCGCGGGCACCGGCGGGCTGCTCGGCGCCCTGGCCGCCGGGGTGGTCGTGCGCCAGGTGCGGCCCAGCACGATCTTCCTCTGCACGGCGTGGGCGGCCCCCGTGTGCGCGCTCGCGCTCCTGGTCGCCCCGGGGGTGCTGCCGCTCGGACTGATCGTGGGGTGCGTGTTCGCCGCCGTGCCCTGTGTGAACGCCGTGTTCTACAGCTACGTCGCGACGTCGGTCCCCGACCGCTACCAGGGGCGGGCCCTGGGCGCGGTGACGTTCATGTCGCTGCTCTCCCAGCCGATCGGGATCCTCATGGTCGGGCTGCTCTTCGACCTCGCCGGACCCACCCTGGTGTTCCTGATGATGGCGGTGGTGTCGGCGCTGGCCGCCCTGTTCACGCTCGGCTCCACCATGCGCGACCTGCCCCGCCCGGAGGACGTCGCCCGGTGGTGAGGTCCTCGGCCCGCTCCTCGGGACCGGACAGTGCACGCTCGGCCCCCGCCGTGCGTGTCCTGCCCGCCCGTGGAGGCAGTCCGGTGTGGGGTCCCGGCCGCCGCGCAGGGCGCCCGCACGCCGCGACGCTCCCCGGGCACGGTGCGGCCCCCGCCGGGGGGGACGGGGGCCGCGGTCTCCGGACCCCGCACGGCGGCGGGGCCACTCCGGTCAGCCGGTGACCGGCATCGCCATCACCGGATCGGACGTGGGCTGGTCCGAACCGCCCTCAGGCTCGACGGTCACCGCCACACCCTCGGTGCCCTCGTCCGGCTCCGCCAGGACCGGCAGCACGAACCCTGCCTCGTCCACGGAGAGCACGCCCGCCGAGTACACGCTGCCGTCGTCGCGGGTCAGCCAGAGCTGGTAGTCCTCCTCGTGCAGGTCCTCCAGGCCGTGCGCACTGAACACCAGGTCGCCCAGGGTCTCGGAGCTCACCACCGTCACGCTCACGCCCTCCATGGGCTCGGCGCTGGTGGAGACCGCGTCCGGAGCCGAGATCACCGCGGCGATCCGCTGCTCGTTGGCGTGGAGCTCGTCCACCTGGCGGCCCTGGTCCAGCACCACCGCGCCCAGCGCGATGATCGTGGCCACGCACGCCGCCAGGGCCAGCCCCAGCAGCCACGGCCAGGTCCGACGGGCACGCGGCTCGGGGAGGCGTTCGGGCGCCGGGGCGAGCTGCCGGGTCCGGGCGACCTCCTCCAGCACCCGTGCCCTGAGCTCGGCGGGCGGGGCCTGCACGGTCGCGGCGGCCAGCCTTGCGGAGGTCTCGGCGAATCCCCGCACCTCCTGGACGCAGGAGTCGCAGTCGGCCAGATGGTCCTCGAACCGGACGCTCTCGGTCGGGGAGAGGGCGTTGAGGGCGTAGGCCCCCGTCAACGTGTGCGTGTCCTGACCCATCGTTCCCCTCACCAGTCCACCCCCAGACAGTCCCTGAGCCTGATCAGCCCGTCGCGCATGCGCGTCTTGATGGTGCCCAGGGGCGCCGACAGCAGCCCGGCCACCTCACGGTAGGAGTAGCCACCGTAGAAGGCCAGCCGCACCGACTGCTCCTGGAGCTCGGTCAGCGTGTCCAGACACCGGCGCACCCGTTCTCGTTCGAGCCGGTCGGTGGCCTCCTCGGCCACCTCGTCGTAGGGCCGCTGGGTGTCGGCCGCCGCCGCACGGGCCTCCCGGTCGCTGCTGGCCTGCTCAGACCGCACCCGGTCCACGGCCCTGCGGTGGGCGAGGGTCATCACCCAGGCCTGGGGGCTGCCCCGGCGGGCGTCGTAGCGGCAGGCGCTGCGCCACACCTCCACGAGCACCTCCTGCGTGACCTCCTCCGACTGGGCGGGATCACGCAGGATGCGCCGCACCAGCCCGTACACGGTGGGGCTGATGAGGTCGTAGACCCGGCCGAAGGCCTGCTCGTCGCCGCGCGCCACGAGGCCCAGCAGCTCCTCCAACCCGGGCGGGTCGGCGTCGTGCGCCGCGTCGTGCGGTACAGCGGCTGCCCTGTCCATCCGGACCCTTCTCGTCTCGGGGATGTGGTGCTCGTTCACTGCTCGACCGGGCTCCGGGAGGAGGCCCGGTCGGGTCCCCCGTGGGACCCGGACGGCCCGGCCTCAGCGCGCGGACCGCCCGGGTGTCCTTCGGGAAAGCCTCTCATCAGGAGGGCATCAGCACCGTGTCGACGATGTAGACGGTCGCGTTGGAGGTCTGCACGTTGCCGCAGACCACGCGCGAGTCGCCGTTGACGGTGAAGTCCTCGCCGGAGCCCTCGGCGGTGACGTCGTCGCCCTGGAGGGAGGTGAAGGTACCGTCCTCCAGGGCCTCGGGAGCCTGCTCGCCCTCGACCACGTGGTAGGTCAGCACCTCGGTGAGCTGCTCCTGGTCGTCCAGCAGGGCGTTGAGGTCCTCCTCGGGGATCTTGTCGAAGGCCTCGTTGGTGGGCGCGAACACGGTGATGTCCTCAGCCGAGTTGAGCGTGTCGACGAGGTCGGCCTCGCCCACCGCCGTGACCAGGGTGGACAGCAGCGGGTTGTTGGACGCGGCCGTGGCGACCGGGTCCTGAGCCATGCCCTCGAAGCTGCCGTCGCCGTCCTCGGGGACCTCGGCGCAGCCCGGACCGAAGTTCTCCCCGGCGGTGGCGGTGCCCTCGTCCGTCTCCTCCTCCATGCCGGTGCCCTCGGTCTCCTCGGCCGCCCCGGCGTCCGTGTTCTCACCGGAGTCGTCCATGCCGCCACAGGCGGACAGGCCGAAGGCGAGCGCGGCGGCCGCGGCGGTGGCGGCGAGCGTGTTCCTGCGGGCGGTGGCGGTCATGCGGTTCATCGTGAACTCCCTTGTCGGTGACTGCGTTCTTGTCGGTCGGAGGGACGTCGGTCTGCGGGGGGCGGCGGCTCGGAGCCGTTCGCCTCAGGTGGCCGTGAACCGGATCCGGTGCCAGCCGGTGGCACCGTCGGGGATCGGGTCCACGCGTTCGGAGGGTTGGGTGAAGCCGGTGGCGTCGGTGGCCCTGACCTCCACCGAGTGGGTGCCGGGGTCGACGGTGGTCTCGGTGACCCACTGGACCCAGGTGTCGATCCCGGGGACGGCGGCGAGCTCGGCCTCCCACCAGTCGCCGTCGTCCACGCGCACCTCCACTCCGGCGATCCCGGTGTGCTGGGCCCAGGCGACCCCGGCCAGCACCACCTCGCCGGACCCGACCCGGCCCAGCGGGGCGGGCACGTCGATCCGGGACATGGTCTTGATCGGAGCCCGCACGCCCCAGCCGCGCCGGGCCCAGTAGGCCTCGTCGTCGGCGAAGCGGGTCAGCCGGATGTCGGTGACCCACTTGGTGGCGCTGACGAACCCGTACAGGCCGGGGACCACCAGGCGGGCGGGGTGGCCGTGTTCGTGGGGGAGCGGCTCCCCGTTCATGCCCACGGCCAGGAGGGCGTCGCGGCCGTCCATGACCACCTCGGTGGGGGTGCCACAGGTCCAGCCGTCGCTGGAGGTGCTGAGGATCTGGTCCGCTCCCGAGTGCACCCCGGCCTCGCGCAGGAGGTCGGCCAGGGGGAAGCCGAGCCAGCGGGCGTTGCCGACCAGGTCCCCGCCGACCTGGTTGGACACGCACGCCAGGGTGATGTCGGCCTCGACGAGGTCGCGGGAGAGCAGCTCGTCCATGGTGATCTCGAACGGGCGGTCCACCCTGCCGTGCACGCGCAGTGTCCACTGGGCGGGGTCCGGCCGGGGGACCGTCAGGGCGGTGTCGATCCGGTAGAAGTCCGTGTTGGGGGTGGTGAAGGGTGCCAGTCCCGGAACGCCGAGGTCGGCGCCGGACGGCAGGGCGGGCAGCGGGGCGGCCGGGGCGGGCAGGGACAGCTGGGGTCCCGAGCCCGAACCTCCCAGGAGGGTCGGCAGCGCGCGTCCGAGGGCACCGGCGGTGCCGGAGGCGGCCAGGACCCCGGCCGCGGTGAGCACGAAGCCCCTCCGGCCCGGTCCCCGGTCGGGACCCGCCTGGGGGACGCCGGGGGCGTCATCCCTTGCGTGCGGCTCCCGGTCCTGATCGTCGACCTCAGCGCCCTCCCCGGGCGCCCGCTCGGCGTCCGTCCCGTGCTCCGGCTCGGCGGCCGGTCCCTGCGCACGGGACGGAGCCGGGTCCAGGCGCCGCAGCAGCAGGGCGAGGGCGACGGCGCCCGCGACCCCGCCGACGACCACGGCCGCGGCCGCCCCCAGGTCGTCGGCGCGGCGCAGGGCCACGGCGGTCAGCCCCGCCGCCGTGAACAGCCCCAGTCCCACGTATCCCGCGACGGGGCGGCGCGAAGCCACGACACCCAGGGCCGTCCCGGACAGGACCAGCACGAGCAGCACTCCGGTGACCAGCACGGCCTTGTCGGCCGTGCCGAAGAGCGCGATCGCCCATGACATGAGGAACGGGGGACTGTTGTCGACGAGCGCGTCGCCGACCGTCACCACCGGGGAGGTCACGCGAAGGAGCCCGGCGGCGAGTTCGCCGAAGCCGAGCGCGGCCCCCACGACGAGCAGGCCGAGAGCCGCCCCGGCGCCCCGGCGCCGCCCGTCGTGTGGCGGGGGCTGTTCCCCGCGTGTCCCGGTAGTCACATGGGGCATTCGGGGCCGGTAGGGAACCGGATTGGTCGACGGGCGGGTTTTTCGGGACCTCTTCTCCGCGCCCCCGGTGCGTTCTCCGTGCTCCCGGTGCGCTCCCCCCCGCCAGCCCCGGTCAGGAGGGCAGGAGGAGCATGTCCACCACGTGCACGGTGGCGTTGGCGGTCCGCACGTCCGCGCAGACCACGGGCGAGTAGTCGTCCACGGTGTACTCGCCGGTCGTGCCGGAGGTGCGCACCCGGCCGCCGTTGAGGGCGTCGAACACGCCTCCCTCCAGCTCCGAGCTGCCCACCCTGCCCGCGACGACGTGGTAGGTGAGCAGGTACGCCAGGCCGTCGGGGTTGGCCAGGAGGTCGTCGATCTCCTGGTCCGGGTACATGTCGAAGGCCTCGTTGGTGGGGGCGAACACGGTCATGTCCTCCACCGCGTCCAGTTCCCCGTCGAGTCCGGCCCGCTTCAGGGCGTCGGACAGGCGGCCCAGCACCGGACTTCCGGTGATGGCGGTGGCGAAGGGCTGGTCGGCCATCGCGTCGAGGCTGGCCCCGCCCTTGGAGGGGAAGTCGGAGCATCCGGGGCCGAAGTGCTCGGCCGCGCTCCCGACACCGGCCGTGCCCCTCCCGGTCTCCCGCTCCGCCCGGGGCTCCTCGTCGTCGCCCCCGGAGCCACAGGCTCCCAGGGTGAGGGTGAGCGCCACGGCGGTCGTCGTCGCGGCGAGAGTGGAACTGAGCATGCGTCACTCCTTCGAATGATGCCCTTCCGTCACCGAGATACGACGCTACGTGTCGGTAGGTTGTCGAGAGGCCCCCGACTCACGCTCCACGGGCACGAACACACCGCGCCTCCGCCCGGCGGACCACCCCGGTGGAGGCGGCGGCCCGGTGCCACGGCGGAAGAATCCCCCATACGGGTCACCCCTGGCCAGGGAGGTTGACGGCGCCCCTAGGGGGACGCAGTGGTCGGTTCGACCCCGTGAGTGCTGGAGGATGTTGCCCGTACGTCTCCTCAACGATCGGAGTTCCCCCACATGGCGCGGAAGACGCCCCTCACCGTGGTCGCGCTCATGGTCTCTGGCAGCCTCCTGCTCAGCGGCTGTACCCCCGTGTCCGACTGGTGGTCGGAGACCTTCGGCGACGCGTCGGGCCCGCCGGAGGTGAAGGAGGAGTTCCCCTACGTCCGCGAGGGCCGGATCTTCCAGGACACCGGGCAGGACGCCGAGATGCGCTTCTCGATCACCGGCCTGGAGCGCACCGACGAGTACACGGTCATGCACTACGAGGTCACCTACCTGGACGACTTCGCCGGACCCAACCGGAACCTGAGCATGGCCCACACGCTCGTCGACCCCCTGACCGGTCGCGTGTACCGGCAGTTCCTCGACGAGGGGGGACTCAAGTACGGATCCGAGAGCCCGAACGAGGACGGCCTCTACCCCGTGCACGACGGTGTGACCAACGAGTACACCCGGTACTTCCCCCGGATCCCCGACGAGGTGTCCCAGGTGACCTTCGTCGGCAGCGGTCTGGGCGCGATGACCGGCATCCCCGTCCAGGACGTGGACGAGGAGAGGGCGGACCCCGAGAACCCGAACGGGCCGGACCACCTCAGCCTCGACGACCCGCCCGGGCGCGGCGAGAACCTGACCTTCGCCAACCGCCGTCCCGACGAGGACGCGGTGGCCGACGAGGGCTGGGTGCAGAGCTTCGTGGACTCCGAGATCGCCTCCACCACGCGTGACGGCGACCGCGAGATCATCTCGCTGCACTCGGACGTCATGTTCGAGTTCGACCGCTCGGACCTGACCGACACCGCCGCCGACGTCGTGCGCCGGGCCGCGACCACGCTGGCCAACAACGTCGACCCCGACGACCCCACCATCACCGTCATCGGCCACACCGACGGCATCGGGGACGCCTCGTACAACGACAACCTGTCCGTGGAGCGCGCCGAGACCGTGCGCAACCTCCTCGCGGAGGAACTCGGCACCGACTACCAGCTGGAGGTCGAGGGCCGGGGCAAGCGCGAGCCGATCGCCCGTGAGGGCGGTCCCGACGACGAGGAGGCCCGCGCCCGCAACCGCCGCGTCGAGTTCTCGTACGTCTTCAACCCCACCGTCGAGGCCACCGAGGACGAGGAGTACGACGACGACGGCCTGGGCGTGGCCCAGCGCAACGTCACGTGGCCCGCGCCGTACAGCGACGACCCGGGCTCCGTGGTCGCCGAGGGGGAGAAGGACGGCATCCGCCTGGAGATCCACGCGCTCCGCCGCGACGGTGCGTACGTCATCGGCACGGTGGCGATGACCAACACCACGGACGAGCCGCTCACCCCCGAACTCGGGGGCTCCGAGACGGTCGCGGGCGGACCCGAGCAGTTCAACAAGGGAACCCTCGGCGGCTTCCAGCTCTTCGAGCCGGAGAACGGCCTGGTCCGCTACGTGGCCCAGATGGACTTCGGGGACGGGCGCTACAGCAGCTTCGCCGAGGAGGTCCACATGATCCAGCCCGGCAACACCCACGAGCTGGTCGCGGTCTACCCCGCGCCCCCCGTGGACGTGGAGGAACTGACCCTGCGCGCGGGTCCGTTCGGTGAGTTCGAGGAGATCCCGGTCGAGTACTGACCCGGGACCGAGGGGGCCGCCGACCACGGGTCGGCGGCCCCCTCTCACGTTCCGGGCCGGTCCGCGCGTCGACCCGCGTTCGACCGGCTTCGCCCCCTGTGACCGAACTGGTCCCGATTTCGTGACGAAGTGTCGCCGAAGCCGGTTAACGTCGGTCCCCAGACGCGCCGTGAGCGGGAACCCGCGACCGGGCCCGCACGTCTGAACGACGTACACGTCCCCCGGCGGGCTCCCGCTCCGCCGCCCTGTCCCCAGAGAGGGAGCCCCATGTCCCACCCCCACGACCCGAACCAGCCCTACGGCTCCGAGCAGCCCTACGGCCAGCAGCCGCCGTACGACCCGAACCAACCCCCTCCGTACGACCCCAACCAGCCGTACGGCCAGCAGCCCCCGTACGACCCCAACCAGCAGCCGTACGGGGCGCAGCAGGGTCCGTACGACCCCAACCAGGGCCCCTATGACCCCAACCAGGCCCCGTACGACCCGAACCAGCCGTACGGCGGGCAGCCGCCCTACGGCGCCCCGCCGGTGCCGCCGAAGTCCGGCATGTCGACGGGCAAGAAGATCGGTCTCGGGTGCGGTGGGTGCCTCGGCGTCATCCTGATCCTGCTGCTCATGGTCGGCTGCGTGGTCGCGCTGAGCGGGGACGAGGACACCTCCTCCTCCACGGGTGCCAGCTCCTCGGACACCGAGGAGGCCGCGGTCGAGGAGGGCGAGGAGTCCGAGGAGGCCGCCGAGGAGGAGCCCGCCGAGGAGGTCTCCGACATCGTCCTGACCGCCTCCCACGCGGGCACGGCCGGTGACACGATCGACGACACCGTGTACACCGTCATCGACGTCACCGTCGAGAACAACGGCGACGAGCCGCTGGAGGTCAACCCGATCTACTTCAACGTGATCCTGGCCGACGGGACCGTCCGGTCGGACTGGGCGGACGCGATCTTCGCGGACATCAACCCGCTCTCCGCCGTCACCCTGAGCCCCGGCCAGCGCGTCGAGGGCCAGATCGCGGTGGTCGGTGACGACGTCGACGTCGCCTCCGTCGAGATGGACGAGATGTTCGGTCTCGGGCAGAGCATCACCACCGACATCACCTGAGTCCACGCGGCCGGGAACGGCCCCGGTCGGCGCACGCGCGCCGACCGGGGCAGTTCGCGTCAGCCACCCGTTCCACGGGTCAGACGGCGAGGAGCCGCCGGACGCTGTCGCTCTCCTCCTCGGTGAG